>DATKLI010000028.1:0-11087 GCA_035542455.1 Thermoanaerobaculaceae bacterium | reverse complement strand
CGGGGGTGTCTGCGAGCCGCTCGCCGAGACGGTCGTAGAAGGCGCCAAGTGCCTCGCCCACGAACCAGTCCTTGTCGCCGGCCGCCGACATGCGCGTGAGACGCGGGGCCCGGAACTCGATCACCGGACGGTCGTCGGTGTTGAGCGGAGCGGCTGCGAACAGATCGGGGGCGGCGGCGAGGTCGCCCAGCGAGAGCATCGCGAGCGCATGTACCGAGCCGAGCAGCGGGTCACGTGCCCAGGCGGGGAGTGCGTCGATCCGTGCGGCGAACGCGTTCGGGTCGAGCGGTCGCGGCCCGGCCTGGCCCACCAGCGCGACGATGGGCCGGTCGGCGTAGAAGTCGTCACGCCAGAAGGTGGCGTGGGGGAACGCGGTGAGGAAGGTATGGACGATGGTGTCGAAGTCCTCGCGCGTGAGCTGGTAGAGCGGGAGCCATTGCGCGAACAGGCCACCCGGGGCGAGGCGGCGCGCGACCGTGGCGTAGGTCTCGGCCGCATAGAGGCTGCCGGTGCCGGCATGCCACGGAACGAAGAGGTCGGAGACGATCACGTCGAAGCGCTCGGGCGTCGTTGCGAGCCACCGCCGGCCGTCGTCAAGCACGAGGTGGACGTCCGGACGTTCGAGGAGGCCAGCATTCCACTCGCCGAAGTATCGCCGCGCGAGCGCCGCCACCTCGGGGATCAACTCGACCACCGTCGGGTCGGACACGCCCAGCGCCGGGGCCGCGCTTGCGCTGATGCCGGTGGCGAGACCGATGAAGGCGACGCGCGACGGGTTCGGATGGAGCAGCAACGGGAGCAGTCCCTGCCGCCGTTCGACGGCGACGCCGCGGCTGCCTCCCAGCACGTAGTACGTGTCGACGCGGAGCTGGCGGTCGTCGGGCCCATCGACCGCAGTCACGATGCCGGTCGGTCCTTCGGCGGCGGCGAGCAGCGTCTCCCCGGGGTTCAAGTGCGTGAACGGTAGCCGGTGCGGGACGCCGGCGACCAGCATTCCCGCCGTCACCCACACGGCAGCGCGCCGCCGCGCGGAAGGCGCCACCACCAAGTCGGCGAGCACGAGGTATCCTGCGGCCGCGGCGACGAGGCTCGTACGGAGTCCGAGCGCGGGCAAGGCGATGAACCCGGCGGCCAGCGCGCCCGCGATCGCGCCGACGGTGTTGGCGGCGGTGAGATCGCCGAGCGGCCGCGCGACCCCGTCCCGGTCGCCGAACGCAGCCCAGAGCGCCGGCAGCACGATCCCGGCCGCGCACGCTCCCGGGCCGGCGGTGAGCAGCGCCATTCCGACGATTCGCGTCGTGTACTCGGCGAGGCCCGAGCGCATCCCGAGGTACGCGAGCCCGTCGGTCCACCAGACGAAGAGCCCGACGCCCGCCAGCGTGGCGGCCGCCGCTGCCGCGAGCGCCGCCGCAGCGACGCTCGCCGGCGGATGGCGTCGGAGGAGCGGCCCCGCAAGCGCGGCGCCAGCGGCGAGCGCGATGAGGAAGGCGAGTGCCACGGCGGCGAACGAGTAGACCGAGTTGTGCAGCACCTGGGCGAAGAGCCGCGTCCAGAGCACCTCGAGCCCGAGCCCGAGGAAGCCGAGGACGATCGCCACGCCCCGCAGCCGGTGCGTCGCGCGCGGTCCGCACGACTCTCCGACGGTGAACCGACGACGGTCGCCGACGCGAAGGGCCACGAGCCCCGCCAGCGCGCTCGCCGTCGCAGCGGCGAGGTAGCTGGTGCGCACCCCGAGGGCCAACGGAAGACCGAAGCCCATCGTCGCGGTTCCCACCACCCCGCCGAGCATGTTGAGCGCGTACAACCGCGAGGCCTGGACTCGGTCGCCCACCAGCGCCTGGCCGAGGGCCGGCAGCGTCGCGCCGAGGCAGAGGGTTGCCGGCAGCGTGGCGGCTACGACGGCGAGCACGCCCGCGACCGATCCCGCACCGGCGACTGCGCGCTGCACCGCCTCGGTGGCGAGAAGTTGGAAGGCGCCGAGCGACCAGAGGGCCCCGGCGGCTGCGCCCAGCTCCAGCCTGGCGTAGCGTCGGACGGGTCGGGCCGTGCCGGTGCGGGCGAGCGCTGCTCCGCCGGCGAGCCCCGTGAAGTAGCACGCGAGCACCGTCGCGGTCGTGACGGCAGTTCCGCCGAGGACGAGGGCCGCCGAGCGCATCCAGAGGAGCTCGAGCGCGAGCCCTGCGGCCCCCGAGAGCGCGAAGCAGGGCCAGAGGAGGGTCACGCGGCGTCTCGCATTCCGGCGCGCGCGATGAGGCGGGCCGCCCCCACCAGCACGAAGACGATGCTGGCGACCGCGACCTGCGCCGGACCGAGCGGGAGGTCGAGGACGTAGGCGGCGTAGAATCCCGCGAAGGCGGTGGCCCCGCCGAGACCGGCCGACCCGAGCGCGAAGGTCGTCATCCGCCGCGTCAGCAGCCGAGCGGTGAGCGGCGGCACGACCAGGAAGCCGAAGGTGACCAGGGGGCCGGCGGTCATCACTCCGAGCGAGATCGTCACCCCGATCAGCAGGTAGAGGACGGTGTCCCACGCGCTCGCGCGCTTCCCGAACACCACGGCCAAATCACGATCGAACGAGACCAGCAGAAACTCCTTGCGAAGGACGAAGAGGAGCACCGTGACGGCCCCGTAGACCGTCGCGAGCACCGACAGGCTCCCGCCGGTCGTGGCCAGAATGTCGCCCTTCAGCAGGTTCACCATCTGCGCCTCGCCGTGTGGATCGAACGCGACGAAGAGGATGGTTGCCGCGGCGGCGAGGGCGTAGGTGAAGCCGATCCGTGCCTCGACGGTCTCGCGCCCGGCGCGCTCGAATGCGGCCAGGACCAGCAGCGCTCCCAGCGTGAACGCGAAGGAGCCGAGCATCGCCAGCACGCGCTCGCTCAGATCGAGCTGTTGGTGCGTGCCGATCAACATCCGGTAGGTCAGGAAGGACGCGGCGATCCCGGCGGCCGAGACCTGCGGGAGTGCGACACCGAGGAAGATCATCCGCCGGAGCACGAAGTAGACGCCCACCAGTGGGCAGACTGCTCCCACCAGCACGCTCCCGACCAGCGCATCGTGCAGGAGGAAATCCGGGCTCAGGATTCGGATGAGCGTGGTCACTCGTCGTGCCCTCCGAACAGCTCCAGCATGCGCTCGGGCGCGAGCATCGTCTCCGGTGGACCCTTGGTGACGGCGCCGCCGTTGACCCAGAGCACGGAGCCTACGTGTGGCCGCAGCAGCCCGAGCTGGTGGCTCACGAGCACGATCGTCAGCCCGTGGTCGCGGTTCAGGCGGACGAGCGTCTCCATGATCGCCCTGGTGGCGCCCGGATCCACCCCGGCGGTCGGCTCGTCGAGCAGCAGGATCTCGGGCTCGGCCGCGAGCGCGCGCGCGATCAACACACGTTGCTTCTGCCCGCCCGAAAGCGTCCAGAAGGGCTCGTTGGCGAGCCCGGCGAGCCCGGCGCGGTCGAGACAGGCGCGCGCGACCGCACGTTGCGCCGCTCCCACGAAGCGCAACGCCTTCAAGCGGGCGTACGTGCCCATCAACACGACCTCGAACGCGGTGAGCGGCACGATGGGGTCGAGCGGGTCGCGCTGGGGGACGTATCCGGGGGGTCGCGTGGCACGATCGACACCGTAGACCACCGCGCCTGCCAGGGTCGGGACGAGCCCCAGCAGGCCGCGGAGGAGCGTGGTCTTCCCGGCGCCGTTGGGCCCGACGAGCGCGACGAATTCCCCTCGCGGGATCGTGAACCCGACGTGCGAGAGGATCGCGCACCCGTCGTAGCCGAAGCTCGCGTCGTGGACCGCGAGGGCGGGGCGATCGTTCATCCGCCCTGCACGGCCTTCAGCATCGTCCGGACGTTGTAATCGATGAAGCTGATGTAGTCCTTCGCCTCCGGCACGCCGCCGACCATCGCGGGGAGCTCGACCAGCTTCGCCCCGGTCTCCTGCGCGATGGTCTCCGCGAGGCCCGCCGGGTAGTGACGCTCCCGGACCACGATCTGAACCTTCTGTTGCCGCATCATCGTCTCGAGCTCTTCGATGTGCCGCGGCGTCGGGCTGACGCCCGCCTTGATCTCGATGGTCCCGGCGGCTTCCATCCCGAACCGGTCGGCGAAGTAGACCATGTCCGGGTGGTAGCTCACGAGCTTCACCCCCTTCAACGGCTTGGCCTCCTCCTCCCAGCGCGAGATCGCGGCGTCGAGCCGATCGAGATAGGCCTCCAGATTGGTCTTGTACGTCGCTGCGTGCTCCGGGTCGTTGCGCTCGAGTCCCTCCTCGACCGCGCGAGCCATGTCCTTCCCGGCCACGGGGTCGAGGTTGTAGTGCGGGTTGCCCATCGGATGCTGGTCGCCCTCGGCCCGGTCGATGCGGAGGGGGACCTCGAGCGGCAGGATGTACACCGAACAGTCGACGTAGCCCGGCGCCCCCCGCAGCAACTTCGGGTTCTTGGCAGCGTCGAGCAGCGCCGGAAGGAACGCGTGCTCGGCCTCGAGCCCGAGCAACAGCACGACGTCGGCCTGGTTCAGCACGGTCGCGAAGCTGGGCTTCATCGGGACGCCGTGAATGTCCTCGACGCCGGTCGCGATGCTGCTGACGTCGATCAGGTCGCCGCCGATCTGGCGGGCGACGTCGGCCAGATCCGGGATGGTGGCGACGACCTTGAGCTTGGCGGCGGCGGGGGCCGCGAGGGCGAACGTGACGATCAATACACCGAGGAGACGTCTCATCTCGAACTCCTTCACGCCGCGACCATCACCGGTCGCGGAAGCTGTGCACGTGGCTGCCGAGGATCACCGTCCACTGGAGGAAGAACTGGTCGTCGCTGCCGCGCAGGTGGTCGGGGTGCTCGACGCGCGAGTACTGGAGGCGGATGCGCTGGAACTCCGACGCCCACATCGTGAGGTAGGGGGACAGCGCTTCGGTGGTCTTGCCGATGTGGTCGATGTCCTCGACGTACTCGCCGAGCAGGCCGGCGTAGAGGTTCCGCGTGAAGCGTCCCTCGAGGTAGCTGTAGAGGCCGACCGCATCCTGCCGCTTGAAGGTGCCCCCAGAGGTCGCGGCAGCGGTGATCGGCGTGGTGCCGCCCGAGAGGCTGAGAGGCTGGTCGAGCGCCCGCGAGAAGCTGTTGCTGAAGGCGGAGGCGCTGGCGGCGCCGCCGACCGGCCGGTCCTCCTGGTTGTAGAGGACCTCCGTGCCCCAGATCAGGCCCCGGTACTGGGACTGACTGAGCGGGATGTAGCGGTACGTGAGGTCGACGCCCGCGAGGTGCCGTTGCGCGGCGTTCTCGATCCGCACCTCCGGGGTGTAGGCGTAGCTCACGCCGAGGTCGACGCCGTTCGCGTCGCTCAGGTTGAGATAGGTGGCGGCCCGTCCGAGGTAGGTGAATTCGGAGTAGTCGCGGGGCACCGTGTTGTCGACCCGGTCGTTCTCCGCGCCCATCTTGTTGTAGGCGCCGGCGGTGAGCGTGAGGTACTGTCGCATCGGGACCAGGTAGCTCAGCTCGAACCCGTCGCCCTGCGACTCCCCGCCGACGTACTGGTCGAGCACGATCGGCCGGTTCACGAACGGCAGGTCGTGGTCGTGGAACTTGGAGAGCCGGCCGAAGTCGGCGAAGAAGCGCCCGCCTTTCACCTGGAGGTTGTAGGGCAGCGACGTCGTGACGATCGCCGCCTCCTCCACCTCGACGCCGTCCGGCGTCCCGTTGATGATCGCGTACCCGCGCACGAACGGGTCGACCGAGGCCGATATCCCGATCTCGCCCGAGCGGAACTCGAAGTTGCCCCGATCCTTGCCGCTGTACGACGCGACTTGGTCGATGATGAAGCCGATCGCCGGGTTGAACTGCGCCGCGAAGGTCTTGTTGGCGGCGGAGAGGCTGGGCTGGATCCGCCTCATGATGTTCTCGGTGATGCGCTTGCTCTGTTCTTCCTCGGCGACTGGCGCCGGCGTGCCCTTTGGCGGCGGCGTCGCCACCGCCACGGCGGGCTTCCCGGCCGGCACGGTGCTGCGCTCGGCGCTCAGCTTCTCGATCAGGTCCTGCTGCTTCTTCATCTGCTGGCGCATCTCGCGGAGCTGCGCCTTCATCGCCTCGACCTCCTTGCGGAGCTCCTCGGCTGGATCTGCGTGCGACGGTCGCGGCAGCAACGCCAGGATCAGCGTCACCACGGCGGCCGCATGCGGACGACGTCCGGTAACGTAAGCCATCCACTCCTCCTTCCCTGCACCTCATGGACCATGCCGCCGCGGTCCAAGGCGCCCGGGAGGGACGTCGACGACACGGGCGGCGCTATGCCGCGAGCGCGGACGAGGGCCGGGGCGGCGCGCGACCCGAGTGCGCCGCACGCGCGGCGCGCATCTCTGGTGCGAGCCCGAAGACGACGGGAGCGATGCGAGAGTGCAGGACTGCCGCCATGGCCACGGTCGGGGTGACGATCGCCGGAACATGGTGAGCGACGACGCAGACGGCGCAGGGTCGGGCGTCGGTGTGGCCGGGGTGTCCATGCGCCCCGAGCGCCAGGGGAACCAGCAGCAGGACGACCAGCAGCGTGATCCCTGCGGTCCGAGTCCCGAGGCGCCGGAGTGCGCGCATCAGGCGCCGACGCTTATCCAGGGGGACCGTGGGAGTCAAGGGAAACGCCAACCTGCGATCGGAGCTTCGCAACACCACGACGAAGCTGAGGTGCAGGTTTGACGCTGGGACGGTGCGGCGATATGCCCGCCCCGTGAAGCGCCTCCAGCTGACGCGCGTGCGGGTCTGCGATCGATGCGGTCGGGGGCGCGCCGATCTCGCCACAGACGACGGGACTACGCTCACGATCCCGCTCGATCCAGCGCGTGCGGCCGAGTTGGCGACCCGGCCCAAGCCCGGCGACCTCCAGCCGCTGAGCGCGATCGTCCTCACGGGGCTGACGGCTGCGGGCGCCGTCCCGACCGACCTCGTGCTGGACGTCGCAGGCCAGGCGCTTCGCGCGCTGCTCTCGGTGGCGCGGGGCGACAAGACCGACATCGTGGTCTGCACGCCGCAGGAGGCCGTATCGCTTGCGGTCCGCGCCGGCATCAAGCTCTACGCGACCGACGACGCGCTCGCGCGCCAGCGCGCACGCTCGACGCCTCCTCATTCCGAGACGCTTCACTAGCCGTCGTTGCTCGGATCGTCGTTCACCCGGGGCCTATGGAGGCAGGGGGGGATCGAAGCCGTCAGGCCACCCGGCAGGCGCGCAGACCCTCGGAGAGCTCCGCGAAGTCGAGGGCTCGTCCAATCACGACGATCCGGCTCGTCCGCTCTCTGGCGCCCCAAGCGTTTCCGGCTTCCCCCGTCACGAGGTCGTGAACGCCTTGGACCACGAACTCCTCCGAGACGCCGTCGAGGCTGACGATGCCCTTCAGGCGGAGGATGTCGGCGCCTCGCGTCTCCACGAGGTCGTGTATCCAACGCTCGAACTTGCGCGGGTCGAGGTCGCCCCGCATCGCGATTGCGACGGACGTGAGCGATGGGTCGTGTCGATGCGGCGGGAATGCCACCGATTCCCGATTCAGATATGCGGTCTCGCGCCCAGCTAGATTTGGCTCGCCGCCGAGTAGCTGCTCCGGCTCGAGAGTGCAGCGTCGCGTTCGGTGGAGGCGAGCAGTCTGGTTCATCGCCTGGAGCCGATGCGCGAGCAACCTCGCCACACTCATGGAGACCTGATCGATCTTGTTGACGACCAGCGTGTCCGCCATGGCGATCTGCGCCCAGTTGATCTCGCTGTCGTCGATGCTCCGGTGTCCGTGGAGTGCGTCGACGACCGTGACGACGCCGTCGAGGGCGAGCGTCGCGCGGACCTCCGGGTCCAGAAGGAGCGACTCCACGATCGGCCCAGGATGCGCCAGTCCGGAGGTCTCGATGAACACGCGATCGATGCGATCTCGGACCTGGGCGAACCCACGAAGGAGGTCGCACAGGCCCCCATGCAGGTCGCAGCAGAGATGGCCGTTCTGCATCTCGAACACGGCTTCGGACGCATGGGCGACCAGCCCGTGGTCGACGCCGATCTCGCCGAACTCGTTTTCCACGACGGCGAGCCGCTCGGCGCGTCGCGCAGCGAGCACCCTGTTCAAGAGCGTGGTCTTGCCCGCTCCGGGAAAGCCCGTGACGATGGTCACCGGCAGACGGCGGGGCCCGTGGGGCACGGTGTCGCGACGGCGTCCGCCGAATGCGACCGCCTTCACGGGGTGCACGCGCCTGGCGCCGACGCGGCTCTTGCGCCGAACGACTTGTTTGCCTTCCACTTCACGGCGCCCCCGAACCGCAGACAGTATCGGTGGCCGCCAATCGCCAGCGTGACCTCGACCGGCTCGGGGTCCACGCCGAGGGTGTGGCCGAGGCCGCTTCCCTTGCCCGCCACCCTGACGACTCTTCCGCGGGTTACGACCACCGCTGTGATCGGGCCGTTCGCGCGGACGCGGTCGGTGTACCGCCAGCCCTTCCCGGCCGCCGGCTTCCCGACCAGCTTCCACCCGACGGCCGGGAGCGGATACGTGTCATCGAAGCCCGCAGTCGCGCTGGCGACGCGCATGCTGCCGCCATGGAGTGTCGGATCGTCGGCGCTCCCATGCCCCTCGCCGAGCGTCACGGTCGGAGTCCTGGCGGTCAGGGAGAACGTGCTCTTCGTCGCGTCGCCGGGCGTCGTCTTGAGCACCAACGTGGTACCGGGGAGCAGATCGGCTGGTGCGAGGAGTGTGGTCGACGTCGTGGTCGGGAGGGGGGCGGAGGTCGTGGTCGTGCTCGACGTGGTGGTCGTCGGCGGCGCGGAGGTCGACGTGGACGTCGAGGCCGCCGTCGTGCTCGGCGCGCTCGACGTGGAGGTGCTGGTCGACGTGGTCGTCGTGGTCGGCGCCGGCACGTTGGTGATCGTCGCCGCAAAGTCGACGGACTGTGAGTAGGCTGGCGCGGTCGTCGTCAGGCGAAAAGAGAGGTGGTAGTCGCCGGTGACGCCGTTCGGCAGCACCAGGCGCCACTCGGGGTGGACGTGGAGGCCGTTGCCCGACGCGTCGATCGTGCCGAGGAGGTGTGACTTCCCCACCGCGTCGAGTGTATCCGCGCCGGCCTTGAGCGAGACCCCGGGGTCGAGCGCGGTGATCTCCACGCGCACCGGTGTCCCCGCCGCCAGCAGATAAAGCGGAGGCTCGCTCGGAAATACCGCGTCCCAGCCCGGATCGGTGCCGGAAAAGAGCGTCTGCGTGGCCCCGACGAAGCTGGGCGTCACCTGCACCTTCTTCGTGAAGTCGTACCGGACGGTGAGGGTCCCGCCGCCGGGCACGGTCGAGCCGATGATCATGTCGGACGCGTGGTACGCCCCCGCGGTCGCGGGGAGCGCGAGCGCGATCATCAGAACGACTCTGGCGAGCGCCTGTCGTGTCGTCATGAGAACCCTCCGCCGTAGTTGTGGAGTCTCGGCTCGCGACGGCCGGTCCCCGGCACGTGGCCGGGGACCGGGGCGTCGCGCACGCGATGATCTAGATTCGTGCGGCTCCTGGCTCAGTCCGCTTCCGTGGTCGGGAAGAGGCAGGGCAGCGAGTCGGTCACCGGCTGTCCGGCCTGCGTGATGGCCGCCAGGGCCTCGTTGGCCCCGTGGTAGCCGCCGGACATGATGTCCTCCACGTTGCACGCGGCGAGGCCGAGGTGTTGCGAGATTGCCTCGTCGCCGTAGTCGTTCGATCCGGCTGCGCCGCATGCCTTCTGGATGGCGTCGAAGGCCTTCTGGCGGGCGGCGGCGATCTTGCCGAGCATGGTGTTTTCCGGCGGCAGCGTACCGCCGGCGTCGCCGCAGGCCTTGTCGGCGTTGGCCTGAGCCTTGGTCGTGCTGAGCCCGGCCGCCGTATCCGCGGCCACGACGGCGACCTTGTCGAGGCACTTCTCGAGTGCCGCCTGGAGCGCGCCGGCGAACTTGCGCGCGTTCTTGCCGACCGCCTGCTGACACTTCACGCTGGCGCTGTCGTACGCGGTGGCGTCGTACTCCGGCGGGAAGAGATGCCCGTTCGAGACCCGCAGCGACACGGCCTGCGAATCCCCGTAGGCGGTCGATCCGGCCGTCTGCCGGATCTTGAACGAGACGCGGCCCTCGCCGAATGTCCCCGAGGGCAGGGTGAGGAAGATCTGGAACGAGGGATGGTGATGGAGATCGACGCCCAGCGTGCCGATGACGACCGAGTCGCCGACGTGGGCGAGCGTCGCACTGTTGAGTACGAGCTGAACCTTGCCGTCGTCGATCGCGGTGATCTCGACGGTCACCTGAGTGCCGGCATCGACGATGTAGAGTGAGTCGGCCGGCATGTCGACGTCGAGCGCGTCGAAGCCGGGCTCGGTGTTGCTGTACGCGCTCTGTCCCGGCGGGAGCAGGGCGGTCAGCGCCGGGTCGTAGTTCGTGCGGACGACGGTGTCGAAGTCGTAGCCGAGCGTGAGGTTTCCGCCGTGCGCGGCGGTGGAGGCGACGGCCATGTCGCCGAAGTGGAACGCCAGTGCCGGGGTCCGACCGGCGACGAGCAGGCCGAGGACGCCGATGGTGATTGCGAGATGTCTCATGTGAGGGTTGTCCTTTCCTTCGATGGTGGTGGTGAGGTCTCCAAGGTCGGTTCCGTCCACCACGGAGGTCCGCGGACACGCGGCCGGCGCACCAAGACCGGGGACCGTGGCTCCGGTTCCACGGGCACGCGCATGACCCAAGTCGCCGTGATGCGGATCCCGGGCGTCGCGGGCAGGAGCGTGGGCGTCGCGGAGATCCAGTGGCAGAGCGCACAGGCGTGGGTCCGGTCGCGATGCGCCGCCGCGTGGGCAAAGCCCGCCGTCGCCGGGCCGAGGAGCAGCGCCAGCAGTGCGACGGCCAGGGTTCGATGGACGCGGCGGGACATGTGCTACTCGACGTCCGCGCTCAGCGCGCGGAGGACGGTGGCGAGCGGGCCGGCGTCGAGGAGGAGCACCGTGGCGCGCATCAGGTGCGGCCCTCCTCTTCGCCGGAGGTGCGGAACACGCACGGGAAGTACGCGCGGAGCGACTGCCCCTTCGCCGCCAGCGCGTTGATGTAGGTCTGCGCTCGGAAGTAGGACGCCGACGCGATCTCCTCC
>DATKLI010000027.1:0-3848 GCA_035542455.1 Thermoanaerobaculaceae bacterium | reverse complement strand
GGCGGCGGTCACGACGAAGCTCGACCTCGGGGGGGGGCGCACCGCCTACGCCCACCGCGTGACGTTCACCGGCCTGGCGCCAGCGACGTCCTACTGGTACCGCGTAGGCGACGGCGCGACGTGGAGCGAGTGGCTGCGTTTCCGTACGGCGGCCGCCGGCCCGGAGCCGTTCCGCTTCATCTACGTCGGTGATGCGCAGAACGACATCCGTTCTCTCTGGTCGCGGGCGGTGCGTGAGGCGGTGATGGCGGCGCCCGACGCGCGCTTCATCGTCTCGGCCGGCGACCTCGTCGCGGAAGGGTGGGACGACGCGCTGTGGGGCGAGTGGTCGGGCGCGCAGGGGTTCCTGGCGGCGATGATCCCCAGCCTCCCGAGCCCGGGGAACCACGACCTGCACAAGGCGCCCGGAGATCCGGCGGCGAAGACGGTGGCGACCGTGAACGCGCTGTGGCGGTCGCAGTTCACGCTCCCGCATAACGGCCCGTCCGGGGTTCCGGAGCTCGCCGACGAGGCGTGGTTCATCGACGTCCAGGGCGTGCGGATCGTCTCGCTCGACGCCAACGTGTACGCCGAGGACAACTTCGATCCCGAGTTCAAGGCGAAGGCCGCCAAGGCGCAGCTCGAGTGGCTCGGGCGGGTGCTCTCCGACAACCCGAGCCGGTGGACGATCGTCGTCCACCACCAGCCCGTCTACTCCGTGGGCAAGGACCGCGACAACGCGGAGCTGCGGGAGGCGCTCCTCCCGATCTACGACCGCTACCACGTGGACCTCGTGCTTCAGGGGCACGACCACAGCTACGGCCGCACGCGCAAGCTCGCGGGCGGGCGGCCGGTTGCGGCCGACATGCCCGGCACCGTCTATGCCGTCTCGGTGAGCGGGCCCAAGATGTACCCGCTGAACCACAGGTTCCTCGACCTCATGGCGGTGACAAAGACGAACACGCAGATGTACCAGGTGATCCTGGTGGCGGGCGACCGGCTCTCGTACGAGGCGCATTCGATCACCGGCGAGCTCGTGGACGCGTTCGAGCTTCGGAAGGATGGCACGGGCGTCGCCACGTTGGTGGAGGGGCGGGTCGGCCGCTGACCGCTGGCAGTGCGGGCGCCGCCTGCGGGAGGCGGTAGAGGAACCTGCGAGCGGCGCCCGCATGCGGCCTGCTTTTCCAACCTCTTATCCGCTCCGCCTTCGTACCAGTGGCCTGAAACAACCCCTCCCCGGGGACTGGGCCGGCGTACCATCGGCAAGTCACACAAGGGGTTTCCACGCCACGCTGAAGCGGCTCGCCGACGTTGATGCGGTAGGGGCGGTTCTATGGACAGGCGTCGCGGGCGCCCGGTACGTGCAGCGGGGCTCCGAGCTCGCCGGTGCCGATGCGACCGACGACGCCTTCCGGGGGTCGACTGTCACCATGTCGCCTGACGGCAGCGCCGCACGCGTCGTCGGCTCCCTCGATAGCAGCGGTGGCGGCGGTGCGCGGGCGTTCACGCGCTCGAACGGTGTCTCGACGCCCCAGGGAAGCGAGCTCGTCGGCACAGAAGCCGGCTATGTTGCCGACCAGGAGCGATCGGTGGCGACGTCGGCGGACGGCAATGCAGCGAGCGTCAGCGGCCAGGTGGGCTACCCCGGAGCGCCCTACCCGCGCCCAGGCATCGCGCCAGGTTCGTTCGCGGTGCTGGTCGTCGAGAGGTAGTCAGGCGGGCCGCGCCGGCTTCGCGGGCGTAGGCGGGCCGGCGCTACCGCTTCGCGGTCGCCGCCTTGCGGAACGTGAGGTGCGCCGAGCGCAGCGCGCCCTGAGCGGCGTCCTGGGCCCGGCAGTTCGAGCCGGTGAGCGCGCCCTCGAGCAGCCCGCCGTTCACGTCGAGGGGGAGCGCGAACGTCGCGCAGGTCAGACCGAGCGACGGCGTGATCGGGTCGCGCAGCGGCCCCTTGAGGAGGTAGTCGCTCCGGAGGTGCAGCGCTCTCCCGAACCAGGTCCGGTTCCGCACCAGCCGTGCGCCGTGGAGGACCGACGCCCCGATCGTGCCCTCGACCGATCCGCCCGCGTCAACGATGAAGACGAAGGCGATCTCGCCCGGCGGCCCCCACGAGTTGACGACCTTGCCGCGAGCCTCCCACCGGCCGGTCACGCGGGCGGGGAGCGGGGAATCCCCGAGGCCCAACGGGGTCGGGAGCACCACCTCGCTGGCGATCAGCGCCACGAGAACGAACGCCGCGACGAACGCTCCCCGGCGCACCCAGTCGGCGCGGAGCCGCCCGGATCTGACCGCACCGCCGGCCGCGGCGCGCGGCTCCGGCCGCCGCGCCCACCAGACCAGGAGGAAGAGCGCGCCGGCGACGGGGATCGCGAGGAACGCTCTGGAGGCGAGCGCCCCTCGGCTCGCCGCAACGTTGACCAGATACCCGCCGAGGATGAGAGCACCCCCGACCCCTTCCCACCACCAGGCCACGATCATGCCTGCGAGGCACGCGCCGAGCGCAATGAAGCCGATCGCGTCCCTCGTGGTGCGGAGCGGGTAGGCGGCCGCGCCCGCCTGAGCGAAGTACGTCACGCAGAGGACGACCACCAGCGCTCCCAGCACTCGGGCGGACCAGCGGGCCACTCGGATCATCCCCTCACCTCGGCGCTCCGGGCGGATTCTACGACCGACTGGCATGAGGCGCCAACTGTGCGTTGCCGGGGGCGAGCCCGGTGTTCGACCCGCGGATCCGTCGGCGCTCGCCGCGTCGCCGGTGGTGTACCATCCCGAGGGCGTGAAAGGGACGGACGGTTCATGATCAACCGAGCGATTCTCGCTGTTGCGGCCGCGGGGGCGATCTGGTCGAGCGCCGCGGCCGCCCAGTTCGCACAGCAGGGCGCCAAGCTGACCGGGACCGGCGCGACCGGAAACGCCTGGCAGGCGTCCGCGACGGCGATCTCGTCCGACGGCAACACGGCGATCGCGGGGGGCTACCTCGACAGCACAGGGACCGGGGCGGCATGGGTGTTCGCGCGCTCCGCCGGCGCGTGGGCGCAGCAGGGCGACAAGCTCGTCGGGACGAGCCCCACGGGGAATGCCAACCAGGGTTGGGCGGTGGCGATCTCCGCCGACGGCAACACGGCGATCGTGGGCGGCCCCGCCGACAACACCGGGGCTGGCGCGGCGTGGATCTTCACGAGGTCGGGTTCGAGCTGGTCGCAGCAGGGGAACAAGCTCGTAGGGAGCGGCGCGAGCGGGGCCGCGAACCAGGGGTGGTCGGTGGCGCTCTCGGGCGACGGCAACACCGCGCTCGTCGGCGCTCCCGCGGACAACACCGGGGTCGGCGCCGCGTGGGTGTTCGCGCGCTCCGGCAGCACGTGGAGGCAGCAGGGCTCGAAGCTCGTTGGAACGGGCGCGGTCGGGAGCACCGGGCAGGGCTCGTCGGGCGCGGTCGCGAGCGCCGGGCAGGGCTCGTCGGTCGCGCTCTCGTCCGACGGCAGCACGGCCGCGGTCGGCGCCGCCCTCGACAACACCGGGTACGGTGCGGTGTGGGTGTTCACGCGGTCCGGGTCGTCGTGGTCGCAGCAGGGGAGCAAGCTGGTCGGGTCGTCCCCGGCGACGACGCTCCGCATCACGGGCGCGGCGAGCGCGCAGGCCGCGTTCGCGCAGCAGTCCGTGCCGTGCTACACGCTCGCGACCGCCGTCGCGCCGGCCGGCGACGGGACGGTGACGTTGAACACGCCCCGAACGTGCCCGAACGGGTACACGCCCGGGACGCAGATCTCGATGCTCGTCACGCCCTCGAGCGGGTGGGCGATCGTCGGGTGGAGCGGGACCGGCGGCACGTTCGCTGTGGCTTCGTCGTACCAGGCGACGTTCACGATCACCGG
>DATKLI010000026.1:0-28315 GCA_035542455.1 Thermoanaerobaculaceae bacterium | reverse complement strand
GCGTCGGGCCGGTCGATCTTGTTGATAACGACGATCGGGGGGAGGCTGGACTCGAGCGCCTTCCGGAGCACGAAACGGGTCTGCGGGAGGGGCCCCTCGCTCGCGTCCACGAGCAGCATCACGCCGTCCACCATCTTGAGCGTGCGCTCGACCTCGCCGCCGAAGTCGGCGTGCCCGGGCGTGTCCACGATGTTGATGTGGGTGCCCCGGTACGAGACGGCCGTGTTCTTGGCCATGATCGTGATGCCCTTCTCGCGCTCGAGGTCGATCGAGTCCATCACCCTCTCCACGACCGCCTCGTTCTCGCGGAAGATCCCGCTCTGCCACAGCATCGCGTCCACGAGCGTGGTCTTCCCGTGGTCCACGTGCGCGATGATCGCGACGTTCCTGATCGTGTCCCGCGTCCGAATCGCCATCTCCCCGGCCTCGCGATCGGGCCCCCGCCGGCGCTACCCGCGCGGAGACCGAAAAAGCAAATCACCGGCTCGCCGCCGGTGCGGACGGATCATAGCAGCCCGGGCGGAACGCCTCAACACCGGCGTGCGGTCGCGGGCGCCGGGGCGCGCCGAGCCGCTACTCGTGGCCGGCCATGAGCCGCCACGCCACGAGGCGGTCGGTCATGGCGCGGATCCGGCGGCACAGGATCTGGCACAGGAGCCCGAGGAACTGGTGCGAGGCGTCGGGGTCCATCTCGAGCACCTCTTCGAGGCGGTGGCTGTCCACCGTGAAGACGGTGCACCCGCCCGTGTGCGCGCGGGCGTCGGCGCTGCGGGGCTGCTCGTCGATCAGCGCCATCTCTCCGAACACCTCGCCGCGGCTGAGGATCGTCAGCGCCTCCTCGCCCATGCCCTGGAGGCGCCGCGAGATCCGCACCTGCCCGTCCACCACGATGTAGAGCTTGTCGCCGCGCTCACCCTCGGAGAAGATCAGGGCGTTGGGCTGGAACCGCTCCTCCTGCGAGTAGGTGGCGAGGAGCCTCAGTTCGGCCGCCGAGAGCCCCTGCTCCCGCAGGACGTCGACCTTGGCGGACTGGTCGAGGAACACCCGTTCTCCGGGCTCGCCGGGCGCGTTCCGGCCGGGGCCCAGCCCCGGCGTGATGAGCTCCGTCATGGCGCTGTTCGCGGCGCGGACCTTCGCCGAGAGGGAGTGCCAGAACGACCAGAGAAGGGCCACCCCGAGATCGCGGTTCGAGTTGACCAGGTGGTCGAGATCCGGAGCCGGGAACCGCAGCACCGACCCGGCGTCCACGGCGATGACCGTCGAGTAGCGGGGCTTCCGGTCGAGGAACGAGATCTCGCCGATCACGTCGCCGAGGCCGGGTTGGCCGAGCATCTGCGTCCCGATCGGGGTCTTCCTGCTCTCCTGCAGGCGGCCGGTCATCACGACGTAGATGTCGCGGTCCTCGTGGCCCTCGCGCGTCAGCACGTTGGCGTGGCCGATGGTCTCGCGCCGGCCGATCTGGGCGAGCAGCACGAGGTGGGCGTCGGAGAAGTGGCGGAAGACGCGGAACCGGCGGAGGTCGAGCGCGACCCGCAGCAACTCCTCGCGCTTCGGCGCCGTCGCCACCCGGTGGGTGTAGGTCTCGCTCAGCGTCAGCGTCGAGAACAGGCGGGCGCGGGTGAGCGCGACCTGCTCGCTCGCGCGTTGCAGCGCGGTGGCCCGCTGCGCGTGGTGGTCGGAGAGCTCCTCCTTGGTGAGCCGGCACAGCGCGGCGAGCGTGTCGACGCGGCGGCGGGCCGCGGCGACCTCGCCCTCGCCCAGCCCCTGGCTGAGCAGCAGGGCGTCGGTGGCGTGGCGGAGCGCCTCGGGGTAGTCCTCGAGCTCGAGGGCGATCCTGGCGGCCTCGACGGCGAGCTTCCTGTCGAGGGGGTTCAGGCGCCGCGCCTGGACGAACTCCTCGAGCGCGGCGCGCAGGTCGCGGCGCCGCAGGTGCAGGTACCCAGCGCCCGCGTAGGCGAGGTAGTGGAACGGCGCCCGCAGCTTGGCGAGGTCGAACATCTCCTGGGCGCGTGCGAGCTCGCCGCGAACCTCGAGGACGCGCGCCATGCCGACGGCGTGCGAGGCCTCCAGGTTGTGCCGCTTGTGCTCGCGCTCGGCGTCTTCCGGGCTCGGCGACACGCGACGCAGCGCCGCCGCGCGCGCCCGGTACGACTCGCCCTTGGGCGTCAGGCTCGCCGCCAGCTCGTAGAGCTCGGCGGCGAAACCCGGCTGGCCGGCGCGCTCCAGCTGCTCCGCGAGCGCGATGAGGCGCTGCGCGAAGACGGGATGAGGCTGGACGTCGCTGTCGGCCATGGGCCTCCGAACCCTTTGTTTCATCTTAAGATGGGCACGTGGAGGTGTCAAACCCGTTCGGGTGGATCGAGGGCGCTCCGCCGCGAGTGCGGCTCGTCGAGTGCCGCGCGTGTCCCCGTCTCGTGGCGTGGCGTGAGCGCCAGGCGGCGATCGTCCCCCCGCGCTTCCGCGCCTGGGTGGCCGAGCACGGGTTCTGGGGACGCCCGGTGCCCGCGTTCGGCGACCCCGACGCGTGGCTGGCCGTGGTGGGGCTCGCCCCGGCGGCGCAGGGCGCGAACAGGACCGGGAGGATGTTCACGGGGGACCGCTCCGGCGACTTCCTCTATGCCGCCCTGCACCGGGCGGGGTTGGCATCGCAGCCCCGGAGCGAGCACCGCCTCGACTCGCTCGCCCTCCGGGGCGTGCTGATCACGGCGCCCGTGCGCTGCGCGCCTCCCGCGAACCGGCCGACGGCGCGCGAGCTCGACACGTGCCGGCCGTTCCTGCGCGCCGACCTCGCCGCGTGCCGGCGCCTGCGCGTGGTCCTCGCGCTGGGCAGGTTCGCCCACGACGCGGTGGTTCGCCTGTTGGTCGAGCAGGGCCTCGCGCCGGAGCGCGGGTCCAGGTTCTCCCACGGCACGGCGTGGAAGCTGCCCGGAGGCGTGCGACTCGTGGACTCGTACCACGTCTCGCAGCAGAACACGTTCACCGGGCGGCTCACGGTTACCATGTTCGACGACGTCCTGAGGCTGTGCCGGCGCCTCGCGGGACGACGGGAGGAGAGGTGAGCGACGCTTCTGCGAACAGGCTCGCGTTGGCGCTGAGGCTGGGCCGGGCGCACTACACGCCGATCGTCGTGGGGGGCGCGCTCAGCGGAGGGATGTACGAACTGTGGCGGACAGGGGCGATCCGCTGGGGCAACATGGCGCTCGCAGTGGTGGGGGCGTTCTTCGCGCACGTCGCCGCCAACGTGGTGAACGACGTGTACGACTTCGGCTCGGGCGTGGACACGGCGGCCCCGACCCGGGAGTCGCCCGACTTCGGCGGCTCCGACGTGCTGACCAAGGGGCTGATGACGCCGCGCGAGGCCTCGCTGTGGGGCGGGGCGTTCGCCGTGGCCGCGCTCGGACTGGGCGCCGTCATCGCGGTCAGCGCGGGGTGGGGGGTGTTCGTTCCCGCACTGCTCGGGGCGTTCCTCGCGTTCCAGTACGTCGCGCCGCCGCTGCGCTTCGGCTACCTAGGGCACGGCCTCGGGGAGCTCGCGATCCTCATCGCGTTCGGCCCGCTCACGGTCGCCGGCGCCGCGTGGGCGGTCGTCGGTCACTGGGACTGGGGGGCGGCCGCGGTCGGGTCGTTCGTCGGCGTCAACATTGTCGGGATCCTGTACTGTCACCACTTCACGCACTTCGAAGCCGACCGCACGGCCGGGAAGATGAGCCCGGTCGCGGTCCTCGGCGCCGCGGCGGGGCTTCGGCTCGCGTGGCTGCTGCCGGTCCTCTCGGCCGCGTCGCTCGTCGCTCTCGTCTCGGCTCGGGCCCTGCCGTGGCCGGCGCTCGTCGGACTCCTCGCGCCCGCGATGCAGGCCGGGGCGCTGGCCAAGGCGTCGCCCGATGCGGGGATGGAGGGGTTCGGGAACCTCACGCGCGCCGTGGCCGGCGCGGCGACGGTCGGCGGCGGCGCGCTCGCCCTGGCGCTGGCGCTCGCACACTGGCTCGGACGCTGACCGGGACGGAGGAGGTGGCACGTGGTCAAGGCTCAAGGCAGGCAGTTCCCGTTCGACGGGCCCGACAAGGTCGACCCTGCGCTCCTCGAGACGTTCCCGTACGAGTTCCCCGGCCGGGACGCAGACGTCGTGATCACGACCGACGAGTGGAGCTGCGTTTGCCCGTTCTCGGGGCTTCCGGACTTCGGATCGCTGACGGTCTCGTACGTGCCGGACGGGGTCTGCATCGAGCTCAAGTCGCTCAAGTACTACCTGACGACGTATCGCAACGTCGGGATCTACCAGGAGCACGCCGCCAACCTGCTGCTCGAGCACCTCATCGCGGCGTGCGCGCCGCGCCGGATGGAGGTCACGCTCGACTATCGCCTGCGGGGCGGTATCCACACCGTGGTGACGGTCCGCCACCCCCGGTGACCCGAGTCAACAGTTGACAGTCGACAGTTAACAGTAGCGGCCCGCAACGAGGGGCGTGTGCTTAGTCGCTGACTGTCAACTGTGAACCGTCAACTGTCGACAGTCGTCATCTTCCCCGGTGTCGGAGGATCAGGAGCCAGACGCCGTCCTCGCGGAGCTCGAACACGTCGCTCGACCACCCCTGGTCGTGGTGCCGGACGCCGCCCTCGGTCCAGCTCTTCGTGTACCGGTAGGTCGCGACCGCGCTGCCGCCGTAGACCCGCACCAGCGTCTGGTCGAACTTCAGCTCGGTCACTCGGCCGCCGCGCTCGCGCAGCCGCCGGATCGGCTCGAGGTACGCGAACGACCCCGCGACCCGCGCCCCTTCCTCGATCACCGTGAACGAGGCCGCGAGGTTGGGTTCGAGCGCGGAGGCGTCGAGGAACATCTCGCCCTTCCGGAGCTCCTCGAGCGTGGACATCACGACGATCTCGGCGCCGGGGGCGCGAGGCGCCACCTCCTGCGTCAGCGCGAACGCGAGTGCCGCACAGCAGAGTGTGGCTGACATGCGGCCATTCTAGCGGTCCCCGCGCGCCGCGGCGCGGCTCGCGCTCCTCGGCCGCAGCGCGACCGCCTCGAGCAGCCGGCGGAGCTCGTCGTCAACCGGCACCGGGCGCGCGGCCGCGTAGTCGTAGCACACCTGGACGGTCTCGGCCTCGGCCGCGAGCCTCCCCGCGGCCTCGACGCGGTAGGCGAAGGTGAAGCTGCTCCGGCCGATCCCCGTCACGCCCACGCCGACCTCGACGGGCTCCTCGAGGCTGATCGGCGAACGGTAGTCGATGGCGACCCTCGCCACGATGATGGGGATGTCCCGCGCCGAGCCGGAGAACGAGAAGCGCGACTGCCAGAGGCGGAGACGCGCCAGCTCGAGGTAGGTCACGTACACGGCGTTGTTGACATGGTTCATGGCGTCGACGTCGACGAACCGGACCTCGACCGGGCAGGAGAACGGGAACCCCTGCATCACACCTCCGTGCCGGGCCGCGCGCCGGCTCCGCTTCGCAGGGCGAGTGCCCGCATCCGGTGAACGGCGGCCTCCGCGGCGGCTCTTCCCGCGGCGCGCAGCGCCTCGAATCGGCTGAACTCGGACCAGTGCGCCCCGCCGACCTCCGGCCTGATGACGAGATCCGCGTCATCGAGCTGGGCCTCGCGGAGCGCCCGGTGGGTCATCGCGCTGCCGCGCAGCATGGCGCGGGGGAGCGTGATCGCGGCCGGGTCCTCCGGCGTCCAGCTCTCGCCGACCTCGACCGCGACCACCGGCCTCCGTGCGATCTCGCGCGCCTGCGCGACCGGCACGTCGGCCACCGTGCCCCCGTCGACGAGGCTGCGGCCGGCGAGAGCGTACGGCAGCACCACGGCGGGGATCGCGCTCGACGCCGCCAGCGCCGTGACCAGGGACCCGCGCCGGATCGCAAACGGGTCGCCCGAGTCGAAGTCGGTGGTGACGGCGGCGAACGGCAGCGGCAGCGATTCGATCGTGACGTCGGGAACGAGGAACCCGATCGCCCGCTCGAGCTGCTCGTGCGTGACGAGGCTGGTGCGCTCGAGGGCGAGGGCGACGACCGCGCTGTTCTTCACCCGTCGGGCGAACTGCAGGATGGGGTTGTCGCGCGAGGACACGCCGTCCGTGAGACGGATGTCCGGGAGCGGCGGCGCGATCCCGGCGGCGAGGAACGCGGCCCAGCGCTCGGCCACGGCCGGGGCGTTGCCGAGCGCCAGCCACATCGCGCCCACGACGGCGCCGGCGCTCGTCCCCGCGATCCCGGCGACACGGACTCCCGACTCCTCGACCACCTCCAGGACGCCGACGTGGGCCAGGCCGCGAGCCCCACCCCCGCCGAGCGCCAGGATCACGCCCCCGGGGCGGCGGGCCGGGCCGAACAGGCGGGCGAGGAATCCCATCGGGCCGATGGTATCCCGGAACGCCGGAGCGGGGGACGAGAGGGTCTGCGCGGTGAGGACCGGGAGCGCCCGGGAACCCGGAGCGGCTGTACGCCCATGGAAGACCGCTGACGTCACCGCTTGCGTCGCCGCGGAACCTCGGCGGCCCGATCCGCCCCCACCGTGTCCCGCGCCCGTCGGGGGGGCCCTCGCGCGGCTTGACCGTCTTCCGGGGCCGTGGTACAGGGGTCTGGTCTTGAGAGGAGCCCGACGATGACGAGACGCTACTTCGGTACCGCGCTCGTTCTCATCCTGCTCGAGGGAGCGGCGTTCGCCCAGCAGGTCAAGGTGCGCGAGGAGGTGCTCGCGAACGGGATGAAGCTGCTCATGGTCGAGCGCCACGACTCGCCGACGATCGCGTGCGGGTGGGTCGCGAAGGTCGGCTCGGTCAACGAGACCGCCGGCATCACAGGAATCTCGCACCTCTTCGAGCACATGCTCTTCAAGGGCACGCGGACGATCGGGACGAGCGACAACGAGAGGGACGCGCGCATCCTGGCGCAGCAGGACGCCGTGCGCGCCGAGATGGAGGCCGAGTACGCGGTCCTGCGGGAGAAGCTGCGCAGCGGCGAGATCTCCGGCGACATCTACGACCCCGCGAACGTGACCCCGCGTCTGAGGGAGCTCAGGGGCGAGCTCGAGAAGCTGTACGCGGCGGAGAAAGAGGTCATCGTCAAGGACGAGATCGACCAGATCTACACCAGGGAAGGCGGTTCGGACCTCAACGCGTTCACGGGCGAGGACCAGACCGTGTACTTCGTCACGCTGCCCTCCAACAAGCTCGAGCTGTGGTTCTGGATGGAGTCCGACCGCCTCGCGAACCCCGTGTTCCGCGAGTTCTACTCCGAGCGCGACGTGGTGAGGGAGGAGCGGCGGCTCAGGATCGAATCCACCCCCACCGGCAAGTTCCAGGAGGCGTTCGACGCGATGTTCTGGGAGTCCTCGCCATACTCGCACCCCGTGGCTGGGTGGCCTGCGGACGTCGAGTCGATCACGAGGGCACAGGCCGAGAGCTACTTCGGCACGTACTACGCGCCCAACAACATCACGGCGGCACTGGTCGGCGACTTCGACCCCGATGCGACGCTCAACCTCGCCCGGGTGTACTTCGGGCGGCTCCCGCGCGGGAAGACCGCGCCGCCGGAGATGATCACGACCGAGATGCCCCAGCTCGCCGAGAAGCGGTTCCTGGCCGAGGCCGACACGAACCCGGAAATCGTGATCCGGTACCACGCGGTCCCGCTCCCCCACAAGGACATGTGGCCGTTTCAGCTGCTCGCTCGAATCCTGAACGGGCGCACCGGGAGGCTCTACGCCGCCCTGGTCGAGGACAAGCAGGTTGCCGTGGGGGAGCCGAGCGCGATGGCGGAGGCGAGGAAGTACGAAGGGTATTTTGAGGCGCGCGCCGAGGTCAGGGAAGGCAGGCGGGCGGAGGACGTCGAGGCGGCGCTCGAGGCCGAGCTGTCCAAGCTCGCGAAGGAGCCGGTCGGGGAGCACGAGCTGCAGAAGGTCAAGAACCAGGAGCTCGCGAACTCGTTCCGCCGCCTCCGGTACGACTCCGACCTCATGGTGCAGCTCCTCGTCTTCGACTCGACCGGCACCTGGAGGTTCATCAACGAGGGCCCGACGAAGGCGCAGGCCGTGACGGCGGGTGACATCCAGCGCGTGGCCGCGGAGTACCTGACGAAGGACGCGCGGAACGTGATCGTCTACGCCCGCAGGGACGCCGGCGCGCCGGAGCCGCGGGAGCTAGCCGGCCTGCCGCCGCAGATGAAGACGATGGTGCGGCAGCAGGCCGCCGCGATCGAGCGGGCGACCGACCGCGCGAAGCTCGAGGAGATGCTCACCCAGCTCAGGACGATGGCGGTGAGCGTGCCGCCGGAGCTGAAGCCGGCCGTGCAGCTCCTCATCACGCTAGCCGAGAAGCGCCTCGGATCGCTGCCTCCCTCGACCGCGCCGGTCGGCGAGGCTCCGAAGCCGGCGCCCGGAGCCTAGAGGGCGGAAAGGGATGGGAGACATGCCCAGCGCACAACGCCCGCTTGTCCTCGGTTTCGTGCTCGTCGCCGCAACAGTTGCGGCTGGTGAGATCCCGCCCAGGCCCGAGAAGATCGTGTACCCGTCTCTCGTCTTCAACGTGCCGGACCCGGCCGCGATGCGGGCCAAGCTCGCGAACGGCGTGACCGCGTACGTCGCCGAAGACCGGATGCTCCCTCTCGTCAACGTCGTCGTGCTGTTTCGGGGCGGCCAGTACCTGGAGCCCATCGGTAAGGAGGGGCTGGCCGACCTCACCGGAACGGTGTGGCGGAGCGGCGGGGCCGGGAAGCTCGACGCCAGGGGCCTCGACGAGCAGCTCGACTTCCTCGCCGCCTCGATCTCGACCTCGGTCGGCGGCGAGTCGGGGAGCGTCGGCCTGAGCGTGCTCGCGAAGGACGTCGACGCGGGGCTGACCCTTCTGATGAACGTCCTGCGGGAGCCGAGGTTCGAGGAGGGCCGGCTCGCGAAGGCCAAGGAGGAGCTGCTGGCCGCGCTGAAGCGCCGCAACGACGACACCGCGGCGATCGAGGCCCGCGAGTTCATGCGGCTGGTGTTCGGGCCGGAGTGCTGGGTCAACCGGCTGCCGACGAAGGCCTCGGTCGACGCGATCACGCGCGACGACCTCGTGGCGTTCCACCGTCGCCTCGCCGACCCGGCGAACTTCGTCGTCGCGGTCGCCGGCGACTTCGACCGCGCCGCGATGATCAGGAGGCTCAACGCAACGCTCGGGGCCTGGAGGGCGAGCGGCCCGCGGCTGCCGCCCGTCCCGCAGCCGGGGGAGCCGGCGAGACCGGGCGTGTACGTGGTCGACAAGCCCGACGCCAACCAGGGCAGGGTCTCGATCGGCCACCTCGGCGCGAAGCGCCCGCTCGCTGACGAGTTCGCCGTCTCGATCGCGAACGACATCCTCGGGGGGGGCGGCTTCACCGCGTGGCTCACCTCCCGAGTGCGCTCGGACGAGGGGCTGGCGTACTCGGTCTACTCGGAGTTCGGGATCGGCGACCACTTCCCGGGGTTGTTCTACGCTCACTTCGAGTCGAAGTCGTCCACGTGCGCGCGGGCCGCGCTCCTGACGACGGACCTGATCTCGAGGATCCGCACCGGCGGGGTCACCGAGAAGGAACTGACGACCAGCAAGAACTCGTTCATCGAAACGCTGCCGCGGAGGTTCGAGACCAGGCTCAACACCGCGTACCAGTTCGCGACGGACGACCTGATCGGCCTGCCCCACGACTACTGGAGGGGCTACCGACAGAAGGTCGCGGCGGTGTCGGTGGATGACGTCAGGCGAGCCGCGACGGCGCACTTCGCTCCCGACCGGCTCATCATCCTGGTGGTCGGGAACGTGGAGGAGATCCTCAAGGGCCACCCCGACCACCCCGAGGCCGGGTTCGAGAAGCTCGGCGCCGTCGTCAGACTGCCGCTGCGCGACCCGCTGACGCTGGTCCCGCTCGGGCAGTGACGGTGCAGGGCGCATTCGCGCCGGCACCGGGCGCCCCGGCCGGGCGTCTCTGCTATCGTGACGGCCGCACCGCCGCGCGCGGGCCCCGCGGGCGGCGGAGACACGACCGATGAGCGAGGTCATCCTGCACCGCCTGGCCGGGAGCAAGAAGGCGCTCGACGTGTGCCAGCTCGTGGAGCGTCTGTACACCTCCGGGAAGCGGGTGGCCGTGTGGGTGTCGGACCGCGGCAAGGCGGCGGTCCTCGACCAGTACCTCTGGACGTTCTCCCAGAACTCGTTCGTGCCGCACGCCCTGTGCGACGGCGGGGGAGAGGCCGACGAGCCGGTCGCGGTCGTGACGGGCTCCCTCGCCAACCCGAACGGGGCCGAGGCGCTCGTCGTGGCGGACCGGCTCGCGGAGCCCGCCGCGGCCGCCGCGTGGCCGGAGATACACGACGTGGCGGCCGGCACCGCCGAGGACGAGGGGAAGAAGGAGGCCTGGGAGGCCGCCGGGTTCGAGGTCCGCGAGGTCCGGGGGCTCGGGCCCGCCCGGGCGCGTCGGTAGGGCCCGGCCGCGGCTCACGCGCGGACGCGCTGCACGATCGTGTTCCGGCTGCGGTTGTGTCGCGCGAGCTCGGCCAGCGCCCGGGTCGCCTCGCCGCGGCTGAGCGGCCGGGCGAGGCCCCGGTACCCCTTGGCGCGAGCGGCCCTGTGCGCCGGGCGGTACTGGAACATCAGGCTGACCGCGAGGTCGGGCGAAAGCTCCTCGGCAAGCCACCGCAGCGTCTCGCCGGCGCCGGCGAGCCCGTCCGGCAGGACGAGCAGCCGCACGAGGAGCCCCCGCCGGAGAGTGCCGTCGCGGGCGAGCACCCAGGAGGAGCCGACCTGGCGGTGCATCTCCGCGACCGCGGCCCGCGCGACGCGCGGGTAGTCGGGCACCGCGGAGAGCGCCGCGCCGACGGCAGGATCCGCGTACTTGAGGTCGGGCAGGTAGATGTCCACGACGCCGTCGAGCAGCGCCAGAACGGCGGGTGCGTCGTACCCGTTGGTGTTGTAGACGACGGGGATGCGGAGCCCGCGCTGGGCTGCGAGCTGCAGCGCGCGTACCAGCGCTGCGACCTGGTGGGTGGGGGACACCCAGTTCACGTTGTGACAGCCGAGCTCCTGGAGCTCCAGCATCACACTCGCGAGCGCGTCGGCGGTCGGAGCGCGTCCAGAGCCCGGGTCGGGTCCTTGCGAGATGTCCGCGTTCTGGCAGTAGACGCACCGCAGGTTGCAGTTCGCGAGGAACACGGTCCCGGACCCCCGCGTGCCGGACAGCGGCGGCTCCTCTCCGAGGTGCGGTCCCCACGAGGCGACCACCGGGTGCGCCGGGGTGCGACACTCTCCGAGGGTCCGGCGGCGGTCGACGCGGCACATGCGCGGGCACAGCTCGCAGCGCTCGAGGAGCGCCTCGAGCGTGTCCGCGCGGCGGGACAGCTCGCCGGTCGAGAGCAACTTCACATAGGCGGGCTCGAGCTCCGCAGGCGCCACGGACCGCCCTCCGCTCAGGCCGGGCAGAGCACGAGGGCGCCGCTGGCGGCCGAGCGCTTCACGCGGAGCAACGCCTCGTTGGCCCGCTCCAGGGCGAGCACCTCGACGCTCGTGGTGATCGGGATACGGACCGCCAGTTGCAGCAGCTCGCGCGCGTCCGCCCGGGTCGCGTTCGCGACCGAGCGCACGGTGCGCTCGTGGTAGAGGTCCGAGTAGGGGAACGACGGAACGTCGCTCATCGTCACCCCGGCGCACGCGACCGTTCCGCCGCGCGCGACGCACCGGAGGGCGAGCGGAACCTGTTCGCCGGCCGGCGAGAAGATCACGGCGCGGTCGAGCGGCGCAGGCGGCGGCTGCTCCGGGGCCCCGGCCCAGGCGGCGCCCAGGGAAAGGGCGTGGCGGATGTGATGCTCCGCCCGTGTGAACACGAACACCTCGCACCGCGCGTGCTTCGCGACCTGAAGCGCGATGTGGGCCGAGGCGCCGAACCCGAAGATGCCGAGGCGCCCTCCCGCCAGCGCGCCGGCGAGGCGGAGCGCCCGGTAGCCGATCACGCCGGCGCACAGCAGCGGCGCGGCCTGCACGTCGTCGAACGCGTCGGGGAGCGTGTACACGAAGTCCGCGCGGGCGACGGCGTGCTCGGCGTAGCCGCCGTGCCTGTGAACTCCGGTGAAGCGTGCCTCCGGGCAGAGGTTCTCCCGGCCACTCAGGCACCATGCGCAGGTGCCGCACGCCCCGGCCATCCACGCGACACCGACGCGTCGTCCCACCAGGTCGGAGGAGACGCCGGGCCCGGCTTCCGTCACGACACCGACGATCTGGTGGCCCGGGACGACGGGCAGGTGCGGCACAGCGACCTCGCCCTCGACGGTGTGCAGGTCGGTCCTGCAGACGCCGCACGCGTGCACCTCGAGGCGAACCTCCCCCGGCCGCAGCGCCTCGTCGGCCACGTCCGCGGCCCGGAGCGGGGCGGTTTCGACGGGTGCGGGCGCTTCGAGCAGCATGGCCTTCACGGTCGGTGGGCTCCTGCGACGATTCTATCCGGATCCGCATGCTAGAATCCGCTCGCCGCAAACGCGGCCGGAGGTTCGAATGTCTCGCTACACGCTCGGTGGGGCGCTTCTCGCGGGTGTTTCGCTGGCAGCGGTGGCTTTCGGGCAACAGCAGGCGCCGCCGCCGGCACCGGCGCAGCAGCAGGCACAGCCGGTGGCACCGGCGACCGGCCCGTCGAAGATCGCGTTCGTCTACGTCCAGAGGGCGCTCGCCGCCTCGGAGGAGGGGAAGGCACGCCTCAAGGACCTCGACACGTGGGCACGGCCCCGCCAGGACGAGCTCGCCAAGCTCGACAAGGAGATCAACGACCTCAAGGGCGAGCTGATCGCCAAGCAGGGCGTGGCGAGCGACGACGCGATCGCGGACCTCAACAAGCGGATCGTCGCGAAGCAGCGCGAGTTCGAGGACAAGCAGCGGACCGGGAAGCGCGACTTCGAGTCGAGGCAGCAGGCACTCCTCAAGGAGCTTGGCGGCAAGCTCCAGGACCTCATCAACAAGTACGCGGACGAGAACCACTACACGGCGGTGTTCATCTTCAACCCCGACCAGCTCGCCTACCTATCCCGCTCCGCGGACATCACCGACGTCGTGATCAAGCTGTACAACGAGCGCTACCCGGTCGCCGCGCCGACGGCCCCGGCGCCGGCCAAGTAGCGGCTCGCCCGGGAGCTGAGTGTGGGACGCCGACTGACGCGAAAGCAGATCAAGCAGGACGAGTTCATCTCCCTGGTGGACCAGGGCGTCCACTGGATGAGCAACAACTGGCGCCAGGCCTTGACCGGCCTGGGCGGCGTGCTCGTGGTTGCCCTCGTCTGGTGGGGGGTGACGGCGTTCATGGCCGGCCGCAGCGAGGCGGGCAGCAAGGCCATCGCCGACGCCCTCGCGATCTACGAGGCACCGGTCGGTGCCTCCGGCGCGTCCGGGGAGAAGAGCACGTACGCAACCGACGCGGAGCGCCTCGCGGCCGCCGAGAAGGCGTTCGAAGGGGTCAAGTCACGCTACTGGCTCACCCCGCAGGCGCGCATGGCCGAGCTGTACCTGGCGCGCATCGCGGCGGACCGCGGCGACCTCACGCAGGCGATCCGGCGCCTGGGTGAGATCACGAGCAAGCGCTCGGGCGACCCGCTTGTCCGGCTCGCGATGCTCGACCTGATCAGGCTCCGGGTCGCAAGGGGCGAGGGCTCCCAGCTCGTGGGCCAGCTCGAGGCGATGGTCGCGGGGAAGGACCCGAGGCTGCCGCGCGACGCGGCGCTGTTCGAGCTCGCCAGGGTGCGTGAGCACGAGGGCAAGACCGACGACGCTCACCGGCTGTACCGGAAGCTCATCGAGGATTACCCGGACTCGCCGTACCGCGCCGACGCTCAGCAGCGCCTGTCTTCCACGAGCTGAGGCGGCAGCGGTCCGTGACGTCCGGCGTGCGGTGTGCCCGCCCGGCGGGATCGTGCCGTTGACCTGGGCGGTCTCGGAGGGAGCCGGTGAACTTCGTCGAGGTGATCGCCAAGAAGCGTGACGGGCTGGAACTGACCTCGGCCGAGGTCCAGGCGTTCGTGCGCGGCGCCAGTCACGGCCACGTGGCGGACGAGCAGCTGGCGGCGATGCTGATGGCCATCTGCATCCGCGGCGCGAGCGCACGGGAGACGCAGGACCTGGTCGAGGCGATGCGCGACTCCGGCGCCACGTGGAAGCTGGGACAGGCCGTCCCGGAGGCGGTGGACAAGCACTCGACCGGCGGCGTCGGCGACAGCGTCTCGCTCGTCTTCGCGCCGCTCGTCGCCGCGTGCGGCGTCCCGGTGGTCATGATGGCGGGCGCGGGACTGGGCCACACACAGGGCACGCTCGACAAGCTGGCGGCGATCCCCGGGTTCAGGACCGCGGCGAGCGCGACCGAGGCGTTGGAGAGGTTGGGGAAGTGCGGCGTGAGCTTCGCGGCGCAGAGCGACGACATCGCGCCCGCCGACCGGAAGCTCTACCTCCTGCGGGACGTGACCGCAACGGTTCCGTCGCTCCCCCTCATCGTCGCGTCGATCATGTCCAAGAAGCTCGCGGTGGGCGCGCGCCGGCTGGTCCTCGACGTGAAGTGCGGCTCCGGGGCGTTCTGCAAGACGACCGAGGCCGCCCGGGAGCTGGCGGACGCCCTGGTGGGGGTCGGCCGACACGCCGGCGTGGAGGTCCGGGCGCTCATATCCGACATGACTCAGCCGTTGGGTGACCGGCTCGGGTGCGCGTGCGAGGTGCACGCCGCGATCGAGGCGCTGGGCGACCGGGGCGACCGGCGCCTGCGCGAGCTCACGGTTGGCCTCGCGGTCGAGGCCCTGGCGCTCGCAGGCCGAGCCCCGGAGAGCGCCCGCACGGAGGTCGAGCGCCGCCTCGCGGACGGGAGTGCTCTCTCGCGCTGGCACGACGTCGTCCGCGCCCATGGCGGCGACCCGGACGAAGCGAAGCTCGCGCGCCCCTCGCGGACGGTCGAGGTGAAGGCGCGGCGGGAGGGGTTCGTCGTCGCGGTCGACGGCGAGGCGCTCGGGTGGATCGCGGTCGCGCTCGGTGCGGGGAGGCGGCGGCAGGGTGACCGCGTCGACCTCGGCGCCGGTCTGCGGATCCGGGCCCGGGTGGGCGCTCGGATCGACGCCGGTCAGCCGCTCGCCACGCTCGAGATAGGGGAGAGGCCCGTCGAGGCGGACGTCCTGTCGGCCCGCACGGCGGCCGCATTCCGGATCGAGGACGAGCGCCCCGCCCCGACGCCGCTCGTGCTCGCCCGCATCGGGGGCGCCGCCTAACTTGCTGTACCGGCTCGAGGACGTGCGGCTGTCGTTCGCGGGGCGGCAGGTTCTGAAGGGCGCCACGCTCCAGCACAACCCCGGCGAGAAGCTCGTTCTGCTCGGTCGCAACGGGAGCGGCAAGACCACGCTCCTCAAGGTGATCTCGGGCGAGATCGAGCCCGACGGCGGGTTGGTCGAGCGGTCCCGGGGGCTGGAGATCGCGCGGCTCGAGCAGCGCGTCGAGGTCGCGCCGGGGGTCAATGTGCTCGACTACTGCCTCTCGGCGCTCCCGCGCGTGGTGGAGGCGGAGCGGGCGCTCGCGGATCTCGAGGCACGGCTCGGGAGCGGCGACGAGGCGCTCATCGCGGAGCACCACCGGCTCCAGGAGGAGTACGAGAGGCTCGACGGCTACCGGGCGCGCCCCCGCGCCGAGGCCACGCTCGACGGGCTCGGGATCTCCCCGGCGATGCACCTGAGGTCGGTCGGATCGCTGTCTGGCGGCGAGCGCACCCGCGTGGCGCTCGCCCGCGCGCTCCTCTCGCCAGCGCTGCTCCTCCTCGACGAGCCGACCAACCACCTCGACCTCGTGGGCGTCGAGTTCCTCGCCCAGGAGCTGGCCCGCCGGAGCGGCGCGCTCCTCCTCGTGACCCACGACCGCGAGCTCGTCGACCGGGTCGGGGGCGAGGTGCTGGAGCTGCACGGCGGCAGGCTCGAGCGCTTCCCGGCGGGGTACGCCCGCTACCGGAGGGAGCGGGAGAGGCGGAGGGAGCAGGCGCAGCGCGCGTTCGACCTCCAGCGCGCCGAGGTCGAGCGGCAGGAGGAGTTCATCCGGAGGAACATCGCCGGGCAGAACACGCGGCAGGCGCAGGCGCGCCAGAAGCTCCTGGCCCGCATGGATCGGCTCGAACCGCCCGAGCCCGACCTCCCTCCGCTCCGCCTGCGGTGGCCCGACACGGGGCGCAGCGGCGAGGCCGTGATGGAGGTCGAGGGGCTCGTCGTCGGGTTCGGCGCACCGGTCGTCGCGGGCGTGTCGCTGTCGGTTCGCCGCGGCGACCGGCTCGCGGTCGTCGGCCGGAACGGTGCGGGCAAGACGACGCTGCTCCACACGCTGGCCGGTAGGATCCCGGCGCTGGCCGGGAAGCTGCGGCTCGGCGTCGGCGTCGTGCCGGGCTGGTACGACCAGGAACAGGCCGAGATCCCGGCCGGCACGACCGTGCTCGACGTGATCCTCGGCGTGCGCCCGGAGTGGACTCCGGCGGAGGCGCGGGCGTGGGCCGCGAGGTTCGCGTTCTCCGGCGACGCGGCGGAATCACTGACCGACTCGCTCTCGGGCGGCGAGCGGGCGCGCCTCTCGCTCGCGAGGCTGATCGCGCTCGCGCCGAACCTGATGCTCCTGGACGAACCCACCAACCATCTCGATCTGGTGACGTGCGAGGTGCTCGAGGACGCGCTGACGCGCTTCCCGGGGGCGCTCATCCTGGTGAGCCACGACCGGCGCCTGATCGAGAAGGTCGCGACCGGCGTCGTGCTCCTCGAAGGCGGGGGAGCGATCCCCGTGAACCGGGTGGACGACGCGTTCGCCAGGCTCGGACTGGTGAACCCGCAGCGACGGGGGTCCGACGAGGACGCCGCACCCGCCCGCCGGAGCGCCCTCGAGGAGGAGCGGCGGCGGCTCCGGCGCGACTCGGCGCGAGCACGCGAGCGGGCCGACTCGCTGGGGAGCGAGCTCGAGGACACGGAGAGACGGCTGCGCGAGACCGAGGCTCTGCTGTGCGAGCCCGAGGTGTTCGCCGACGCGCGACGGGCGCGCGAGCTCGGGCAGCAGGCCGACGAGCTCAGAGAGTCGCTCGACGCGCTGCTCGAGGCTTGGGGCGAGGCCGAGGAGGACGCGGAGGCACTCGCGCGCCGCCTCGCGGAGCTCGGAAGCTAGAGACAGGGCACCGGGATCCGGGCACCGGGCACCACAGCAAGCCAACTCCGCCGGGCCGGCCGGCGGGGTTCTTCGTTCTCTCGGCGCCCAGTGCCCGGATCCCGGTGCCCTGTCTCTACAGGATCGCTTCGACCGGCCCGGCCTCGCCGGCGCGAATCGCGACCGCGCGCGCCGTGACGTTGGGCAGGACCCGGTACGCGAAGTGGACCGCCGTCAGGATCTTGTTCCGATAGAAAGCGGCCTCGGGCTTCCCCTCGGCGTACCGGCGCACGCCGTCGTTGTCGGAGGCGTTGAGGCCGTCGGCGGCGAGCAGCGCCTGCAGCTTGGTGCGTGCGATCTCCGCCTGCTCGAGCAGGAAGTGCGCCCCCAGCACGTCCCCGATCATGTCGAGGAACGGGACCGAATTGAGCACCACGACGATCGGCGCGTCCGGCCTCTTGGTGAGGCCCTTCGAGATGTCCTCGATCTGCTTGAGGGCGGCGCCCAGCATCCACGCCGGCTCCATGAACTGGGGGTCGTTCCGCAGGCGCTTGAACGTCGTCTCGGCGAGGCCGAGCAGCTCGCGGATCGGCTTGCCGCCCTTTGCCGGCAGCTTCCGGGCGACGAGGTCGAGAGCCTGGATCCCGTTGGTTCCCTCGTAGATCGAGGCGATCTTGGCGTCGCGCAGGTACTGCTCGGCGGGGTAGTCGGAGGTGTACCCGTACCCGCCGTAGACCTGCAGGCACGACTCGGTGACGCGGAACCCCCAGTCGGACGCCCACGCCTTGCAGATCGGCGTCAGCACCTCGACGTACGACTGGTAACGCTCCTGCTCCTCGCCGGTCGTGACGTGGGTCATGTCGATGAAGTACGAGGTCTGCAGCAGGAGTGCGCGCATCGCCTGCACGTAGGCGTTCGACGTGAACAGCATCCGGCGCACGTCCGGGTGTTCGAGGATCGGCACCTGCGGCGCGCCGTGATCCCTCATCCGGGTCCAGTGCCGGCTCTGCAGGCGGGTGCGGGCGTAGTCGAGCGCCGCCTGGTAGGCGGCGGCCGCCATCGCCTCTCCCTGGAGGCCGACCTCGATCCGGGCCGGGTTCATCATGTGGAACATCAGCTTCATCCCGGACCTCTCCTCGCCCAGGAGGAACCCCTCGCAGCGGTCGTTGCCGCCGAAGACGAGGGAGCACGTCGGAGACCCGTGTATGCCGAGCTTCTCCTCGAGGCGGGAGCAGATCACGTCGTTCGGCTCCCCCGGCGACCCGTCCGCGTTGACCCGGACCTTGGGGACGATGAACAGCGAGAGCCCCGAGGTGCCCTCGGGCGCGCCGGGAGTCCGCGCGAGCACCGCGTGGACGATGTTGTCGGTGAGGTCGTGATCCCCGGAGGTGATGAAGATCTTCTCCCCCTGGATGAGGTACCGCCCGTTCGGCTGCTTGACGGCGCGGGCCTTGGAGGCGCCGACATCCGAGCCGGCCTGCGGCTCGGTGAGGCACATCGTGCCCGCCCACTCCCCGGAGTACATCCGCTCGCAGAAGAGCGCCCGCATCTCGTCGGTCCCGAACTTCTCGATCAGGTACGAGGCGCCGCGGGTGAGGAGGGCGGTGAGCGAGAGCGCCATGTTGGCGCCGAAGAACAGCTCGTTGACGGCGGTGCCCACCGTGTCCGGCAAGCCCATCCCGCCGTACTCCGGCGTGTTGATGCAGCCGATCCATCCACCCTCGCGGATCTTCTGGTAGACGGCGTGGAATGAGTCGGGCATGACCACCCGGCCGCCCTCCATGCGGGCGCCCACCTTGTCGCCGTCGCGGTTGGTCGGATGAAGCTGCTCCTGCGCGAGCTTGAGCGCCTCGTCCAGCACCATGTCGACGTCGCCCCGCTCCCACTGTGAGAACGCCTCGCGCTTGAGGAGCGCCTCGGTGGGCAGCCACTCGAAGAGCTGGAACCGGATGTCACGCATGTCTGCCTGGTACGCCACGAGCCCCCCTCTCCCGGCCGCGGGCGCTGCCGCCGGAGTGAACGACCATTCATTCTCGCCAGCCGTCCGGTCGAATGCAAGCGGCGCGACCGCCCGGGAAGAGCGCCGCCCGGCCGAGCCGGAAATGTGCATAATGCGCGCTGGAGGACACGCATGGAGCGAGCTCGGGCGGTGGTCACTGGCGGTGCAGGTTTCCTCGGCTCGCACCTTTGCGAGCGTCTGCTGGCCGAAGGGATGGAGGTGGTCTGCATCGACAACCTCCTCACGGGCAACCTCGCGAACATCGAGCACCTGTTCGGGCGCGACGGTTTCACGTTCGAGAAGTACGACGTGACGAACTACATCCACGTGCCCGGCAGGACCGACTTCGTCCTCCACTTCGCCTCGCCGGCCTCGCCGATCGACTACCTCGAGCTGCCGATCCAGACGCTGAAGGTCGGCTCGCTCGGCACCCACAAGGCGCTCGGCCTCGCGAAAGCCAAGGGCGCGCGGTTCCTCCTCGCCTCGACGTCGGAGGTGTACGGCGATCCCCTCGTCCACCCGCAGCCGGAGAGCTACTGGGGGAACGTCAACCCCGTCGGGCCCCGCGGCGTCTACGACGAGGCGAAGCGGTTCGCCGAGGCGATGACAATGGCGTACCGGCGCTACCACGGCGTGTCCACCCGGATCGTGCGGATCTTCAACACGTTCGGACCGCGGATGCGGGCACACGACGGGCGCGTGGTGCCCGCCTTCGTCTCGCAGGCGCTCGCGGGCCAACCGCTGACGGTGTTCGGGGACGGGAGCCAGACTCGCTCGTTCTGCTACGTCGACGACGAGATCGAGGGGATCATCCGCGTCCTGTTCTCCGAGATCGACGAGCCGGTCAACATCGGGAACCCGGCGGAGATGACGGTACTGCGGTTCGCCGAGACGATCCGGCACCTGGTCGGGAACAAGGTGCCGATCGAGTACAAGCCTCTCCCGGTCGACGACCCCAAGGTCCGCCAGCCCGACATCTCCGTCGCCCGCGCGTACCTCGGATGGGAGCCGAAGGTCTCTCTCGAGGAAGGGCTGCGGCGGACCATCGAGTACTTCCGCTCGCACAAGGAAGTGAGGAGTTAGAGTTAAGAGTGAAGAGTTGAAAGACGAGACGCCCAAGCCCCACTCGGGTTCTTGTCGTTGAACCCCTAACTCTTCACTCTCGACTCTTAACTCTCAACTGTGGCGCTGGCGTGGCGTGCGGTCAGCCCTTGCGCTCCGCTGCGATCTTGGCGGCGTGGCGAACGCGGTGGAACACGATCAGCCGCTTCAGCACGAGGTACGTGGTCAGGCCGCCGAGGAGAGCGAGCACCGACGCGCCGACCCCCCACACGATCAGGAACGAGCGGAGCCACGGCGCGCGGTCGCGCCACATCGCCGCGTGCAGGATCTCCTCGGGGCGGGGGATCAGGAAACGGGGCACGTGCACGCCCGTGATCCGGCGGCCCACGAACACGGCCGCAGGGAAGTAGACCGGCAGCGTCCACGGGTTGACGATCAGGGTCCCGAGCAGCACGTCCACCTTGTTCAGGCGCAGCGCGAGCGCGAGCAGGAGGGCGATGACGGTGTGGAGGCCGAGGAGGGGCGAGAGGCCGAGCGCGATCCCCAGCGCCCACGCCGCCGCGAGCCGCTCCGGCGGCTCGTGCACCCCGACGACCTCCTGGAAGCGGGAGCGCGCCTTTTCGAGCAGCGCCTTCACGATGCGACCGCCGCCGGGGACGCATGGGCCGGCACGAGCGCCAGGCGCAGCACGTCCTCGGCGCGCTCGAGGAGGTGGAAGCGGGCCTGGGCGCGTGCCGACGCGGGCAGCTCGGCCAGGTCGCGCTGGTTCTCCCTCGGCAGGCAGATCTCGTGGATCCCCGCGCGCAGGGCGGCGAGCGCCTTCTCTTTGATGCCGCCGACCGGAAGGACCTCGCCGCGGAGCGTGATCTCGCCGGTCATCGCCAGGTCGCGCCGCACCGGTCTTCCCACCGCCGACGACGCCAGGGCCGCGAGCATCGTCACTCCCGCCGAGGGTCCGTCCTTCGGGATGGCGCCCGCGGGAACGTGGACGTGGAACGAATGCCCGTCGAAGAACTCGGGCGCGATCCCGTACTCGCCGGCGTTGGCGCGGAGGTACGACAGCGCCGCCTGCGCGGACTCCTTCATCACGTCGCCGAGGTGGCCGGTCAGGCGGAGCTCTCCCTTCCCGGGAAGCGCCAGCGCCTCGACGTGCAGGATGTCGCCGCCCACGGGGGTCCACGCCAGGCCCGTCGCGACGCCGACGCGGTCGAGCGCGAGCTGCTCGTCGGGAAGGAACTTCACCGGCCCGATGAAGCGCTCGACGGCCTTCGGCGTGACCGTCACGCGCCCGGTCGTGCCCTCGGCGACCCGCACGGCGACCTTCCGGCAGACCGCGCCGATCTCGCGCTCGAGGTTGCGGAGCCCGGCCTCGCGGGTGTAGCGGTCGATGAGGAACCTGAGCCCAGCGTCGAAGAACCGGACCTGGCCGGGCTTGAGCCCGTTCTCCCGCACCTGCTTCGGGATGAGGTGTCGCCGCGCGATCTGGACCTTCTCCTCCTCGGTGTATCCGGAGAGCTCGATCACCTCCATGCGGTCGAGGAACGCGGGGTGGATCGTCTCCGTCACGTTGGCGGTGGCGATGAAGAGCACTTTCGAGAGGTCGTACGCGACGTCGAGGTAGTGATCCCGGAACGAGAAGTTCTGCTCGGGGTCGAGGACTTCGAGGAGCGCCGCCGAGGGGTCGCCCCGGAAGTCGGCGCCGATCTTGTCGATCTCGTCAAGCATGAACACCGGGTTCGAGGTTCCCGCCTGGTTGATGCCCTGCACGATGCGCCCCGGGAGGGCGCCGACGTACGTCCGGCGGTGGCCCCTGACCTCGGCCTCGTCGTGGACGCCGCCGAGCGAGATGCGGATGAACCTGCGCTCGAGGGCGCGTGCGATCGACCGCCCCAGCGAGGTCTTTCCGACCCCCGGAGGGCCGACGAGGCAGAGGATCGGGCCCTTGCTGTCGGCCTTCAGCTTCCGCACGGCGAGGAACTCGACGATGCGCTGCTTGATCTTCTCGAGGTCGTAGTGATCCTCGTCGAGGATCGTGCGCGCGTGGGCGAGGTCGAGGTTGTCGGTCGAGAACGTCGCCCACGGGAGCCCCGTGAGCCAGTCCAGGTACGTCCGGATCACCGACGCTTCCGCCGAGTCCGGGTGGGTGGTCCGCAGGCGCTTGAGCTGCTTCTCGCCCTCGGTCCTGGCCTCGTCGGGGAGCTTCTTGGCCTCGATCAGCTCGCGGTACCTCTGGATCTCCTGGTCGATGTCGTCGGTCTCGCCGAGCTCCTTCTGGATCTGCTTGAGCTGCTGGCGGAGGAGGTACTCGCGCTGGGACTTGTCGAGCTCGCCCTGGACCTGCGAGCTTATCTGCCTCTGCACCTCGAGGAGTGCCGTCTCGTGCTCGAGGAGCTCGTTGACGATCCTGAGCCGGTCCTTGAGGTCCATCGCCTCGAGGACGCGCTGCGCTTCCTCCGGCTTGAGGCTGAGGTTCGACGCGACGAGGTCCGCCAGCCGGGCGCCGTCTTCGAGCGACGACGCGATCAGCATCACCTCGGGCGAGACCGACTTCCCGAGCTCCACGACCTTCTCGAGGTTCGACCGCACCGTGCGGACGAACGCCTCGAGCTCGAGGTCGCCCTGCTTCGCGGTCGGCTCCTCGAGCCGCGTGATCTTGGCGCGCAGGTACGGCTCCTCCTGGAGGAAGTACTCGACCCGGGCCCGCGCGAGCCCCTGCACGAGGATGCGGATGCGGTTGTCGGGGAGCTTGATCATCCTCATGATCCCGGCGACGGTCCCGACCTGCTGGAGGTCCTTGCCGGCCGGGTTGTCCTCGTTCGGGTCGCGCTGGGCAAGCAGCAGGACGAGGCGGCTCTCCGCGAGCGCCTGGTCCACGGCCGCGACGGACCGGTCGCGGCCGATCGAGAGAGGCACCATCACGAACGGGAACAGGATGGCGTCCTTGAGGGCCATCGCCGGCAGGACGTCCGGGATCGAGACGGCATCCTCGCGGTGCTCCGCGGGGGGTGGGGTCAAGTCGTTCATGAGTCCCCTTCATGGACGGCGATCGTGTGCTCCGTGTTCCGCCGCTCGGAGAGCCTCGGCAGGGTGATCGCGAGGACCCCGGCAGCGAGCGTGGCCTTTACCGACTCGGGGTGGACCGGACCCGGCAGGACGACCTCCACGGCGAAGCTCCCGAACCCCCGCTCCATGTGGTGGCAGTGGAGCCGGTGGGAGTGATCGCTCCGCGGCGGCTTGCGGCCGGCGATCTTCAGCTCCCGGCCGCGCAGCGTGACCGTGACCGCCGCAGCCGGCACACCGGGCAGGTCCACGAGGACGACGTATCGGTCCTTGGCCTCGCGCAGGTCCACTGCGGGCGAGAACCCCGACTCGGGCGCCTGCGGGTGGGCCGCGAGTAGGCCGAGAAGCTCCTCAAGGTGGCGCTGCACGAGCTCCAGCTCGAGCCCCGTGGTGATCCGCCTCCTCACGCCTCGACCTCGCGCTCCCGCCGGAGCCTCTCCAGCTCCATGAGGAACTGCTCGATGTCCTCGAACCTCCTGTAGACGCTCGCGAACCGGACGTACGCGATCTGGTCGAGGTCGCGCAACCTCGCCATCAGGATCTGGCCGATCTCGTCCGACCGGATCTCGCGCTCGTCCTTCCGGTTCACCGCGGCCTCCACGGCGTCGGCCATCTCCTCGAGTTGCCGCAGCGTCACCGGGCGCTTCTCGCACGCACGCACGAGCCCGCCGAGGATCTTCCCGCGGTCGTACGGCTCTCGCTGGCCGTCGCGCTTGATGACGAGCGCGGGGACCTCCTCGATGCGCTCGTAGGTCGTGTACCGGCGCTGGCACGAGATGCACTCGCGGCGCCTGCGGACCTGGCTGCCGTCCCCGATTTCGCGGGAGTCCACCACGCGATCCTCGACGTGGCCGCAGAAGGGACACCTCACGTGGCCGGGCCTTCCGGTGCGGCGCCCGCCTGGGTTTCGAGCGCCCGGACCTTGCCGAGGGACACCCCGACCACGGCCAGGTAGGCGAGCCCGAGAACGGTGATCGGGAAGAAGCAGATCGCGTGGTGGATCAGGGCGTACGCCGTGGATGTCGAGACCTCGACTCCCAGGAGCTGCGTGAGTCCGAAGCGGATCGCCCAGTGAAAGCCGCCGACCCCGGCGGGCGCGGGCACCGCGAGGCCGATCACGCTGACCGCCACGACCACGAACGCCTGGCCGAGGCTGAGGTCGAGGTCAAACGCCTTGCCGAGGAGGACGAGCTGCCAGCCGATCACGATCCAGAGGCCGAGGCTCCAGGCCGCGATCTCGAGCAGCCGGCGCGGGCTCCGCAGCACCTCGAGCCCGTCGAGGAGGTGGTGGAGGAAGCTGATCGCGCGGTCGCGGAAGCGTGCCGGAAACCACGAGGCGACCCGGCGCACCGTGCCCTCGCGGCGGCGGAGCAGGAACCAGACCAGCGTCACCGCGGCGGCGAGACCAAGGGTGGTCAGGAGCGCCGTGTCGCGGAGGAGCGGCAGGGTGGCGGCGTTGAGCCCGCCTCCCACGAACACCACTCCGGCCCCGAACAGGACGAGCACCGTCGCACCGTCGAGCAGTCGCTCCGTCAGGATCGACGCGAGCGTCGCTGCGGCGGGCATTCCGGTGCGGGCGGTGAGGAGCAGCGGGCGCACGATCTCGCCGGCGCGCGCGGGCAGGATCGTCGACGTCGCGAAGCCGGCGGCCGTGCACCCCATTACGTTCGCCGTGCCGGCGCGCCCGACCGGGCGGAGGATGAGGCCCCACCGCAAAGCGCGGAGCGCGTACGTCCCGAGCGCCACCGCAACGGAGGCGACCACCCATCCCAGCTTGATGCGCGCGAGCGTCCTGCCGACGTCGCCGAGCGGCGCGGTCCACAGGAACACCCCGAACAGGACCGCCGCGAGCATCACGCTCGCGAACACCTTCCAGAAGTGGCCGCTGCCCACGCTCTTCACGCGGCAAGGGTAGTATTACCCGGGCATGAGAGCAACAGCGACGCTCTCGATCGCGACGCACGAGGAGTGCGCGCAGCACACTCCGTTCCATGGCCACCCCGAGCGCCCGGAGCGGCTGCGCGCCGCGCTCTCGGGCGCGGAGGGGCTCGCAGCCCGTCGGGTCGCCGTACGCCTCGACGAGCCCGCCGTGCTCGCGGCGATCGAGAGGGTCCACGACGGTGCGCTCGCCGCGCGCCTCGAGGAGGCGTGCCTCTCCGCCCCGGCCGTCTTCGATTCCGACGACAACCCGATCAGCGAGGGGACGTACCGCTCCGCGCTCGCGGCGGTGGCTGCCGCGCTGGCGGGCGTGGAGGAGATCGGCGCGCGCGGCGCGGAGAGGGTGTGGGTGCCGGTGCGCCCGCCGGGCCACCACGCCCTCCGCGACCGTGCCATGGGGTTCTGCTTCTTCAACAACGCGGCGATCGCGGCGGAGGAGCTGACGGCGCGCGGGATCGGGCCGGTCGCGATCGTGGACTTCGACGTGCACCACGGCAACGCCACGCAGGCGCACTTTTGGGAGCGCAGCGACGTGTTCTACCTGTCGGTTCACCGGTACCCGGCGTTCCCCGGGACCGGAGCAGGGGACGAGGTCGGGTCGGGCCGCGGCCGCGGCTTCACCCGCAACTACCCGCTCGCCGCGGGTGCGGACGACGCCACGTACACGGGCGCCTTGGCGTCGGGTCTCGAGGACGTGCTCGCCGCCGTCACGCCGGCGGTATGGGTGGTCTCCGCCGGGTTCGATGCCCACCGCGAGGACCCGCTCGGCGGGATGGCCGTGACCGACGCCGGGTTCGGGGCGATCGGCGAGCTGCTGAGCCAGGGTGCCGGGAAGAGCCCGCTACTGGCGGTGTTGGAGGGAGGCTATGCCCTGGAAGCGCTGACGCGATCGGTGCGAACCTTCCTCATAGGCCTCAACGGGGCCGTTCCCTCTTGACTTTTTCACGAGCCGTCTCTATGTTTAGATACAAAGGCGTGACGTGAGGAGCCCACTGGAGGCCAGGCGATGCGCAAAACACTAGGGAGTTTGGTGGTCCTCGCGCTGTGCATGCTCGTGGCCGGCGTAGCGGTTGCGGGCGGCATCACGGGGCGCGGAGCAGGGCAACCCGTTCTGAACACGGCATTCGGCATCGACACGCCGCTCGCCAACGCCACTGTTTTCGGGATCGTGGAGGTCCGGGGGTACGTCCTGGACGTCCGCGGTGTGTCGCGCATCACACTTTTGATCGATGGCGCGCCGGTCCACGACGCGGACATCAACCAGCCCCGCGACGACGTCCGTCGGCGGTACCGGCGCTTCGTCGGCGAGGACTTCCCGGACAACCCGGGGTTCGTCACGTCGTTCCTGGCGTCGAACTACACCGACGGAAGCCACTCCCTCGGCATCAGGGTGACCTACTCCGACAGCGAGGTCGAGGACCTGGGCACCCGCACGTTCACCGTCGACAGCACCATCACCCAGGCGCCGATCGGGGCGATCGACAGCCCGCGTGACCCGGCCGTCTACGGGTACCAGGACTACATCGCCGGCGTCTTCCCGGTCGTGGGATGGGCGCTCGACGCGGGCGGGATCCGCCAGACCGTGAGCCCCACCGGGTGCAACCCCGCCACCGACTCGACCTGCCACGTGCTCGCCGACATCGAGGTGATGCTGGACGGCCAGGTCGTCGGGCAGGCGAACTACCCGCTGCCGCGGCCGGACGTCGCGAACGCCCACCCGGACATCGCGGGCGCCTTCAACTCCGGGTACCAGCTCGCGCTCGACAGCAGCAAGTTCACGGACGGCGAGCACACGATCTCCGTCCGCGTCTGGAACACCGACGGGCTCTCCACGGTGGTCGGGTCGAGGGACGTCTGGTTCAACAACGGCTACGCCACGCTGGCCCCGTTCGGGGCGATCGACTGGCCGATGAACGACGCGCACTTCTACTCCGCCGGCTGCTACAGCATCGTGCCGCCGTCGGGGATCGAGTTCACGCCCGGCGACCACATCGACTGGGTCACCGGGTGGGTGATCGACCAGAACGACCAGGTGAACCTGGAGGGGATCGTCTCGGTGCAGCTGCTCTTCAACGGCGTGCAGATCCGCGACACCGCCACGGATTGCGGCCCGGTGAACATGGGCACCGGCGTGACCGCCACCGCGAACTGCTACGGCCTCGAGCGCAAGGACATCATGTACCAGTACCCGATGTTCGGGATGGACGCCAAGGACTCCGGCTACTTCTTCGCGTTCGACACCGACTACTGGCTGCGCAGCGGGCAGCTCCACCTCGGGCTCAACATCGTCACGATCCAGGCGCGTACCAAAGACCCGATCCGGCCGGCCGCGGTGATCGACCAGATCCCCGTGATCGTCGATTGCCCGACCAACGGGATCTTCCCGGCGATGGGTCTGCTCGAGCACCCGATCGCCGACGAGCCGATGCAGGGGACGTACGTGGTGAGCGGCTGGGTGTTCCAGATCCCGGCCGGGGTGAAGCGGCTGAACTTCTGGGTGGACGGAGTGCTCGACGGAAGCCTGGCGTATCCGGACTCGCACCTCAACATGATCCGCGACGACGTCTACACCCTGTACCCGTGGCTCCCGTTCCCGTCCGCGCGGTACAGCGGGTTCCAGTACTCGCTGGACACCACGAAGTACGTCGATGGCGTGCACCAGTTGGTGATCGAGGCGATCGCCTGGAACGGTTACGACAACTTCTGGGTGCAGCGCCCGATGATCTTCGACAACCTGAACCGCCCGTAGCGGCGGGCCGACCGATCCGTCTCCGCCCCGGCTTCGGCCGGGGCGGTTTTCTTTTGGAGCTGTTCACGTTACGATCACCCACCCGGGAGGTGGGCCGGATGCGCGCGGTGTATTTCTCAGAGCACGGCGGGACCGACAACGTCGGCTTCGGGGAGCGGCCGGACCCGCACCCGGCGCCCGGCGAGGTCACGGTCCGCGTCGTCGCCGCGGCGCTCAACCACCTCGATCTCTTCGTCCTTCGCGGGATGCCGGGGATCCGTATCTCGTTGCCGCACGTAGGCGGAGCCGACGCGGCGGGGATCGTGGCCGAGGTCGGCGCCGGCGTGACCGGGTGGACGAGCGGCGACGAGGTCGTGGTGAACCCCGGATTGTGGTGCGGCGAGTGCGAGTTCT
>DATKLI010000025.1:0-30617 GCA_035542455.1 Thermoanaerobaculaceae bacterium | reverse complement strand
CGCACCGCCTCTACCTGCAGGCCGAGCGCGAGGTCCTCCTCGAGGCGCACGACCTGGGCGTACTTCACCCCGGCCGCCGGGCGGAACTCGTAGGTGGTGATGATCGGCCCGGGGAGCACGTCCTCGACCTTGCCGTCAACCCGGAACTCCTGGCACTTGGCCTCCACGTGCTCGCGCATCGCGGAGAGCTGCCTGGGGTCGAGCTCCGGCGCCGGCGGCGCCGGCATCAGCATCGTCTTCTCCGGCAGCGGCGAGATCGGCGCCTCCGGGAAGTCGAACTCCTCCTGGACCGGCAGCGCCTCGACCCGCCGCGCGGACCCGCGCTGCCGGCGCGCTGGCGGCTCTTCCCTGGCTGCCGGCCGTTCCGGGAGCTCCGGGCGGTCGGCGGCCTGGCCGCGGCGCTGCGGGGGCTCCTCCCAGATCGTCGCCACGCGGTGTAGGCGCCGGATCCGGAACGAGGCCTCGCCGACACGCTCGCGCGCCACGAGCGGGGGCCCCGGGGCGCCCGGGTGGCGCTCCTGGTGGCGGCGCAGGAGCTCGCGCCGCATCTCATCGCGCCGGCGGTCCTCGCGCCCCCGGGCCCACCGGGCGGCCATCTCGGAGCGCTTGCGGGTGAAGAGGTCGCCGACGGCGGAGATCACAAGCACGAGCGAGCCCCGGAACCCGAAGACGACGCCCGCGAGGAGCGCCGCCGCGCACAGCACGAGCGTCGCCAGCGGCCCGAGAGACTCGTTGAGGCCGCGCGCCACGAGGCGGCCCATCTCACCGCCCCACTCGATCTCCCCGCCGCGGTACGGCGTGCGCCCGATCAGGACGGCCAGGAGACCGTCGCCCCCGACGGTGGCGACCGCCCACGCGGTCCCCTGGATCCGCGGCGACTCGAGCTGCCTCCCGCGGAGCCAGTGCCACCCCACCACCGCCATGATCGCCGGCACGACGAGAGCCGGCAGCCCGAGCAGGCCGACGAGGATGCCCGCGATCGCGGAGCCGCCGTACGAGAGGAGGTTGTGCACGACGTCGCTGCCCGCGGAGAACAGCGAGGGGTCGAGCGGGTGGTAGCTCACGACGGCGAGCAGCACGAGCACGCCGAGGACGGCCAGGAGGTACCCTGCGATCTCTCGGCTGAGCTCCTCTCTCGTCCTCGGCATCACCACACGCCCACGACGGCCAGGATCGCCGTCAGTGCCGCCGCCGGCAGCAGGTACCACGCGAACATGTGCAGGCGCCCGCGCTCGACGAGTCGGCGGACCAGCACGAGCGCCCCGAACCCGACGACGGCCGCCGTCACCGTTCCGACCGCCGCGGGGGCCAGGAGGCCCCGCTCGGTCGCGAGTTCGGCGCGGTGCGCCCAGCCCTCGACCACGGCCGCTCCCACGATCGCCGGGATCGACAGCAGGAACGAGAAGTCCGCCGCCCACTTGCGCTCGAGGCCCACGCCGAGGCCGGCGCAGATCGTCGTGCCGGAGCGCGACATCCCGGGCAGCAGCACGACGATCCCCTGCGCGGCCCCGACGATCGCAGATGCGCCCCACGTCATGCCGGCTCCCTCGATCCGTCCGGCGCACCGGCGCACCGCAAGCAGGATCACGGCCGTCACAGCGAACCCCGCCGCGACCAGGAGCGGGTAGCGGACCGCCTCCTCGGCCCAACGGCGGAGCGGCAGGGCGATGACCGACGTCGCGGCCATCGCGAGCACGAGCTGTGCTCCGAGCCGGACGACGTACCGCTGCCGGACGACCTCCACGATCCGACGCCACTCCAGCGCGAAGATCGCGAGCACCGTCCCCAGGTGGAGCGCGACGTCGAAGACGAGGCCGGGTTGCGAGAACCCCGGCATCAGCGCCTGGACGAGGGCGAGATGCCCGCGCGAGGACACCGGTAGAAACTCGGTCACACCCTGCACGATCCCCAGCACCACGGCGTTCACGAAGGTCATCTACAACTCCACCACCAGCACGACCACCACCGGACGGCGGCGCGTGCGCCGGCGCAGCTCACTCTGGAGCCACCGCGTCATTGTACTGCGCAGCCAGTCCGGGTCGCGCCGCACTACTGGACCGGCGCGCGCGAGCTCTGACGCGAGGCCGGCGACGAGGTGATCGTGGACGGTTGCCGGGAGGGGCAGGCCGGACACGTGGAGCTGCACGCCCGCGCTCGGGCTCTGGCCTCCGGGCGAGCTCGGGAGCACCGCCACGACCAGCCCCTCGCGCGCGAGCGACCGGCGGTGCCGGAGAATCGCGGGGTCCAGCACCTCCTCGCCGACGTCGTCGAGCAGGATCCGTCCGACCTGGCGCAGCTCCCCCGTCGTCGAGGCGCCGGCTCCGGTCCACGAGATCTCCTCGCCGTTCTCGACGACCAACGTGGCGAGCCCCCGGCTCCGCGCGAGCTCCGCGGTCGCCTCGAGGTGGCGCCGGCGGCCGTGCACCGGGATCACCACGCGCGGGCGAAGCAGGTCGAGGATGCGGAGAAGCTCCGCACGGTGGGGGTGGCCGGAGGCGTGGATCGGCGCCTCGGCGGCGGTGACGACGCGCGCCCCGCGACGCACGCAGTGGTCGAACAGCTGGGCCAGGCGCCGCTCGTTCCCGGGGATCATGCGGGCGGCGTGGAGCACCGTGTCGCCGGCCCTCAGCCGCAGCCCGGGGAGGAGGTCGACGGCCAGCCGCGAGAACGCCGAACCGGGCTCGCCCTGCGACCCCGTCGCGACCACGACGACGCGGTCGTGTGCCAGCTTGGGCAGCTCGCGCGCCGGGCGGACGAGGCCAGGCGGCAGGTCGAGGCCGCCGAGTTGGCCGTTCACCTCGAGCGACTCGACGAGCCCGCGGCCGACCGGAACGACGAGCCGGCCGGTCTCGGCAGCCGCGCGGGCGAGCTGGCGGAAGCGCCCGAGCTGCGAGGCGAACGACACCGCGATCACGGCGCCGCGGGCCTTGCGCACCTGCTCCTCGATCGCGGCCGCCACGACCTCCTCGGAGGGCGGGTCGGCCTCGACCAGCGCGTTCGTCGAGTCGAGGAGGAGCACGCCGACGCCGACGTCGCCCCAGCGGGCGAGGACGTCCTGGGGCGTCGTCTCACCGAGCGCCGACGGCGCGAGCCGCAGGTCGGTCGCGAGGACGAGGACGCCGTCGTCCCCCTCCAGCCGCAGCGTCATCGTGCCGGGGATCGAGTGCGAGACCGGGAGCGCGCCGATCGCGAACCCCGCGGCGCGAGCCGGCGCATCACCCTTGAGCTCGCGCATCGCCAGACGCTGGCCGTTTCCGGCGGCGCGGCGCGCCCACGCGAGCGTCGTCCTGCTGGCGAGCACCTCCAGATCCCGCCTCGCCTCGCCGAGGAACGCGAGCCCCTTGATGTGGTCGTCGTGGGCGTGCGTCACGACCACCGCGCCCGGCGTGCGCACGCCGAGCGCCCCGAAGTCCGGAACCTCGTACCCGACCCCGAACGCGGCGAGGTCTGAGAACGCGGCGCCCGCGTCCACCAGCAGCCCCCCGCCGCGCTCGTCGTCGAGGAGGAGGGAGTTCGCGCCGAACTCGCCGAGCCCGCCGAGCGCGACGATCTTCGCCATCACTCCGCCCCGGGGCGGGGAGCGGCGGGCATCTCGCGCGCCAGCGAGAGCCACGACGAGAGCTCCAGGTCCTGCGGCCTGGACCCGGGCGCCACACCCGCGGCCTCGCACGCCGCCGCGGCGCCCGCCGCATGCGCGCCGAGGGCGTTGGCGAGCTTCTTCCGCCGGTGAGTGAACGCGGTAGCGGCGAGCTCGAGCGCTCTCGCGAGCACCTCCGGGCCGGCCGGCGCGGGCCGCAGCTCCAACCGCACCACGCCCGACGTCACGGCCGGCGGGGGCGAGAACCGCCCCGGCGGAACCGTGAAGAGGAGCTCGCCCCGCGCGTACGCCTCCGACTCCAGCGACAACAGCCCGCGCTCGCCCGCGCCGGCCGGCGCGACGAGCCTGCGCGCGACCTCGAGCTGGACCATGACCACCAGGCGGACGAACAGGTCCCGGCGCGGCAGCAGCCGGCGCACGATCGGCGTCCCCACGCTGTAGGGGAGGTTCGCCGCGACCTGCCACGGGCCGCCGGCCGCTAGCACCTCGAGGTCGTCGGCAAGCGCGTCAGCGTGGAGCACCTCGAGTCCGGGCGGGCACCCGAGGCGCGCCGCGAGGCCGGCCGCCAGAGTGCCGTCGAGCTCGACCACGCGCACCCAGGAGAACCGCGCGAGCAGCGGCCCGGTGAGCGCCCCCCGGCCAGGGCCGATCTCGAGCACCCTGGGCGGCTCGCCGGCAAGCGCGGCGACGATGGTACGTGCCGTCCCGGCGTCGCGAAGGAAGTGCTGCCCGAGCCTCTGCCGCCGCGTCCGCACGGTTGCCACCCCCGTCGCGTCGTCCCTACAATACGCCGATCCGGGTCGGCCGGGCACGGCCGCGGCGCGAGGCGGGGAGGCCGAGCAGGAATTTGCACCCGGGGCGGCGCGATTTCACCCGTGCGGGATCGGGGAGACGCGGTACCGCCCCTGGAGAGAGGAAGGCAGCAATGTCAGGAAACGTGAGTCAGGTCACCGATGCCACCTTCGATGCCAGCGTCGTCAACAGCGGGAAGCCGGCGATGGTGGATTTCTGGGCCACGTGGTGCGGTCCGTGCAGGCTCATCGCCCCGCACGTCGAGGCGCTCGCCTCGGAGTTCGCCGGCAAGGCCGTCGTCGCGAAGCTGGACGTCGATTCCAACCGCCAGACGGCGATCAAGTTCGGCATCCAGTCCATCCCCACCGTGCTGTTCTTCAAGGAGGGCAAGCTGGTGGACCGCGTCATCGGCGCGGTGGACAAGAAGGTCCTCAAGGAGAAGCTGAACGCCCTCCTGTGACGGCGCACCGCGCGGTGTGTGTGAGGGCGTGATGGGTGACGAGGGGCGCGGCCGGCGGGGAGCGCCCGTGACCGCGACCGGCACGGCGAGCCCCGAGGTGGTGCGGACGGTGGAGGGCCCTCGGGGCCCGGTTGCGTACCAGCGCACCGGTTCCGGCGCGCCGGTGCTCCTGCTCGCCGGGCTCGGCTCACGCGCCCGCTTGTGGGGCGAGCTTCCCCGCGTCCTCTCCGACCGGTTCACCGTGCTCGCCCCCGACAACCGCGGCGTGGGAGGCTCTCGCGGCGGTGCGCCGTTTACTCTCGACGGCGCGGCCGACGACGCGGCGCTCGTGGTCGCCGACGCCGGCCTCGGGGCGGCGGGCGTCCTCGGGGTCTCGATGGGCGGACTCGTCGCGTGCCGGCTCGCAGTTCGTCACCCGGACGCCGTCCACCGCCTCGCCGTCGCCTCGTGCGCGGCCCGCCTGACGCCGTCGCACCGCCGCGTCATGCGCTTCTTCGAGCTCGCGTTCACGCGCCTCGAACCGGCGGAGGCCGCCGAGGCGTTCATGGCGTTCGCGTTCGGGAGCGCGTTCGCGGATCGTTTCCCCGGGTTCGTCGACCAGGCCGCGCGCCTGTGGACGCTCGATCCCGAGGACCGGCCCGGCGCGCTCGCGCAACTCCACCACCTCGGGGCGGGGTGGGACGTCCGCGCCGAGCTCGCGACGATCGGCTGCCCCACGCTCGTGCTGGCGGGCGAGCTCGACCCGATCGTTCCCGCCGCCGCGACCCGCGAGCTCGCCGCCGCGATCCCCGAGGCGCGCTACCGCGAGGTGCCGGGCGCGGCCCACTCGGTGCTGGCGGAGGGCGGCGCGGCGCTCCTGGCGGAGGTCGTCGAGTTCCTCTCCACCTGATCGCCGCGTTCGAAGGTTCGAATGTCCGAAGGTACCCAGGTTCACAACAGCCGGAGGAGCCGAGGTGCAGAGGAGCAGAGGAGACAGACGCGACCCACCTCGCACGTTCTCCGCCTGTGGCACGGCTCCGGGGCTGTCGAACGTTCGAACCTTCAAATTTGTGAACCCGTGAACCGTTTCCGCTCCTCCGCCCCTCGACACCTCCGCCCCCGACGCGGCCTACGCTGTGGCGGCGGGTACAATCCATCCCCATGAGCGGTTACGACCAATCCACCGGCGGGAACGGCGAGGAGGCGCTCGAGCCCGAGCTCGCCGAGCTGGCCGACCGGCTCGCCGGCGACCTCGCCGCCGTGCTCGGCGCCGTCTCGCGTCTCACTCAGGCGCAGGCGGATTGGCGGCCCGCACCCGACCGGTGGTCCGTGGGCGAGGTGCTCCACCACCTGGCGATCTCCAACCGGCTGTTCGCGGTGGTGGCGAGGAAGCTGACCCAGAAGGGCCACCGAGAAGGGCTGGTCCCCGCGCCGGGGAGCAGGAGGTCGTGGCCGCGATCGCGGTGGCTCTCCGACGCCTCGGCGTCGGGGCCGGTGAAGAACCCCGACTCCGCGACGCCGACCGCCGGGCTCCCGGTCGACGATCTCCGCCGCGAGCTCGAGGCCACGCACCTCGCGGTCCAGGGCCAGATCCCCGCGCTCGCGGGGCTCGACCTCGACGCGCTGCGGATGCAGCACCCGCTCGGGTTCGAGCTCAACGTGTTCCGCTGGGTCGACCTCGCGGGCGCCCACGAGCGCCGCCACCTCGCTCAGATCGAGGCGATCATGGCCGCCCCCGGATTCCCGCCCAGCTAGAGCCGTTCGAATGTTCGAATGTTCGAAGGGCAAGGAAGAGGGGAACGGGAAAAGGGCAAAGGGACGACGGGCAGCAGGCTGTTCCGTCTCTCTCGGTTGACGTTCAAAGTCTTCCCGTATCCCCCTCCTCTTGAACCTTCGAACGTGCGAACCTGCGAACGGTCTTGGCGTCCCTGCGGTAGAGTGTCGCCATGCGAACCAGGCTCGCCAAGTCGGCGATGCTCCTGGCCGGGATCCTCCTGTCGGGAACGCTCGGGTACCGTCTCACGGAGCGGGTGCCGTGGTGGGACGCCTTCTACATGACGGTGCTGACGCTCACGACCGTCGGGTTCAACGAGATCTCGTCGCTCACGCGCGGCGGTCAGTTCCTGACCGTGTTCCTGCTGTTCGGCGGCCTCGGCGTGATCCTCCTCGTCGCCACCGAGCTGGGTCGCTCCGTGATCGAGGGTGAGCTGCGCGAGGTCCTGGGGCAGGTGCGGAGGTCACGCATGATCGAGAGCCTCTCGGATCACGAGATCGTGTGCGGGTGGGGGCGGATGGGCCAGGCCGTCGTGGACGAGCTCCGCCGCGCCCGCCGGGACGTGGTCGTGGTCGAGCACAAGCCGGAGAAGGTGGGGCGCCTGCGGGCCGCCGAGATCCCCGTGGTCCACGGCGACGCCACGAGCGAGACGACGCTCCGCGCCGCCGGCATCTCGCGGGCGCGCGGGCTGGTGTCGTGCCTCAACGACGACGCGCACAACGTCTACACGGTCCTCACGGCGCGCTCGCTCAACCCGAAGCTTTTCATCGTGGCGCGTGCGGGCGAGGAGGGAGCCGAGACGAGGCTGCAGCGCGCGGGGGCGAACCGCGTGGTCAACCCGTATCAGCACGGCGGCGCGCGCCTCGCCCAGCTGGTCGTGAAGCCGACGGTGGTGGACTTCCTCGACTTCTCGATGGGAGCGGGGAAGATGCCCGGGCTCGAACTCGAGCAGGTGCGCCTCGCGCCGACGAGCTCCCTCGTCGGCGTGACGCTCGCCGAGGCGGACCTCCGGCGGCGCTGCGGCGTCGGAGTGGTCGCGGTCCAGCGCGGGCCCACGCTGTTCCCCAACCCCGAGCCGAACCTCGCGCTGCACGAAGGCGACGTGCTGGTGGTCCTGGGGGTGCGCGAGCACCTCGAGGAGTTCGAGGCGATGTTCTGCGCGGGCGGTGCCCAGAACGAGGCATGACCTCGCCGGCTCGGACGCTGGCTCGGGGCGGCCGGCCGTCTCCGCGTCTTGACGCTCGGGGGCGACGCTGGTATGTTTCCCCTCCGCCCATCGTGGCGGACCGCGAGCGGGAATAACTCAGTGGTAGAGTGCGACCTTGCCAAGGTCGAAGTCGCGGGTTCAAATCCCGTTTCCCGCTCCACTTCCCTCTCCTGACCGATCTCCGATGACACTGCCGGCGCGTCCGTGCGACCGGTCGGCTACGCGGCCGCCCCGACGCGCCCGGCGGGCGTATGATCGAGGAGCGGCCCTCCGCGCAGCGTTTGCCCGGCCGGGCGGAGGCCGGGATCGGGGCGTGAGACGTGCGGATCCTCGTCGTCGAGGACGACCCGGGCGTGCGGAACACCGTCGTCCGGATGCTCGAGTACCTCGGCCACACCGCGGCGGCCGTGGGCAGCGGGGACGAGGCGGGGCGCCTGCCGGACGGGCAGCCTTTCGAGGCGGTGGTCGCCGACCTCCGCCTCCCGGGCACCCCGGGTCACGAGGTCGTCCGCCGGCTGCGTGAGCGGTGGCCCGCCCTCAAGGCGGTGATCATGTCCGGCGATGCGGACCGCGAGGAGGTCCGGGCCGGCGTGCTCGACGGTCGCTGGCGCCTCTTGCCGAAGCCGTTCGACCTCGATCAGCTCGCCAGCCAGCTGCGACACCTCGCGGAACCCGACGACTGACGGCGCGAGGTGACCCGACTCCAGGGTGCCGTGCGGCCCGGAGCTACCGGCCGGTCTTGGCCGCCCGCAGCATCCGCTCCATCCCGAGGGAGGCGTACAGCATCAGGAGCTCGATCATCTCGATCGACCCGATCCCGCCCTTGGCCGGGACGTTGTCCCCGTAGAAGATCGAGACGACGTTGCCGCCCACCGACATCGGCACGGCGATCACCTCGTCCGGCTCCTCGCCGCCGAGCTGCCTGACCAGGTACTCGTCCCAGAACGTCTTCGCCAGCCGGCCGCGGGAGCTCCGGCCGCTCTCGACGACCGTGCGGAAAACCGACGGGTCGACGAGCGGGATCCGCATCTTCCGGACCTTCTCGTACGCCCTCGGACCCGAGAGCTCGAGGCCGAACTCCCCGATACCGCGAACCTGGCCGTGGCTGACCGAGAAGAGGACGCCGCGCCGGACGAGCCTCGCCCCGCACCTCATGATCATCAGCCCGATCTCGCCGACGAAATCCGACGAGCGGGTCTCATCGATGATCGACTTGAGGAACGAGACCTCCGACCCGATCGCCGCTGTCGCCTCCACCGCCGGCGCCTCGGCTGCGGGTTCCTCGCCCGCATCGCCCTCCGTGAGCGCGGCGATGATCTGGTTGGCGGTCAGCGTGTCGCCCATGTCGACCGTGACCCGCTTCGAGGCGGACGCCGGGACGCTCTTCGCGCGGTGCGGGAACGACAGGATCGGCGGCGGCTCCCGCTCTTCTCCCGGCTCGATCTCGTCGAGCCGCCGTGCGGCGTCGAGCATCACCTGGTCGGCCCGCAGCCCCGACCGGAGGAGCATCTCGCTGTCGGCGAACCCCGCGGCGAGGTACTCCGGGTGCTCGAGGCGCTCGAATCGGAACGCCCCGTCGGTCCATCTCACGATCTCGTCGATGACCTTCTGCACCTGCTTCCGGACGACCTCCTCGACGGTTTCGGGCCGGACCGCGTTCATCTCCACCAGGATCGACCCCAGCAGGCGCGCCGGCACGGCCCGCTGCTGCACCTCGAGGGCGACGGCGAGCGCCGACTCGCTGACCGCCTTGCGGGCCAGCAACGCCTGACCGAGCGAGTCGTTGACCGCGTCGCACGAGGCTCCGACGATCTCACCGTGCTTGAACAGGATCACCGCCTTCGAGGCGGCGTGGGTCAGCGTCAGCCTGCCGGTGCGCTGGGACATCGACAGCATCTGGACGATGTCCTCGAACGGCATGTCGCCGAGCCGGCCCATGAACCCCATCGCTCAGGACTCCTTCGGCCCGGTCCCCTGGGAGCCGGCGCTCCCCCGCTTCGCGCCCATCGACCCGCCCTCCAGCACCGTGACCAGGAGCGGCTGGGAGCTGGACTCGAACAGCACCTGGCCGGCGATCTTCGTGCCGGGGACGATCACCCGGTAGTCGATCCCCTCGACCACGGCCGGGAGCGAGAGCTGGCACGGCCGCGGCAACACGATCTTGAGGTTGCCCGCCACCATGTTCGTGAGCTCCCCGAGTGCGTCCTCGACGTCGCCGTTGCGCAGGCTCGCGGTGGTGGTCCCGAACATCGTCGCGGCGACCTCGCCCGCGAGCGCCGCCGTGCAGTAGAGGAAGACGCTCCCCTCCCATGCGCCTGCGAGCTGGACGCACCCGGTGAGGCTCTTCTCCCGAGTCGCCTGCGTGAGCTGCGCGACGTCGCGCGCGCGCTCGACCTGGAGTCCGAGGATCGACTCCCAGATGTTCTGAGTGATGCTGACGATTGCCTCTTCGATCTCGTTCATGCAGCCTCTCCAACGCGCGCGCGTAGCCTGTAGACGACCGCCGGCCCGAAGTACGTCGGCTGGAAGTCGTCGTCCAGGTTGATCGTCGACTCGGCACCGCCGAGAAAGAGGAACCCGTCAGGGTGCAGTTGACGCCTCACCTTGGCCAGGATCTCACGCTTCTTCTCCACGTCGAAATAGACGAGGACGTTGCGCAGGAAGATGATATCCATCTTGGGCAGCGCGCGCCAGCTTCCCGCCAGGTTCATCTCCAGGAACTCGACCATCGCGCGCACCTCGAGCTTGATCTGCCACTCGAGGCCGTGCTGCTCGAAGTACTTCACGAGCGCCGCCGCGGGGAGCCCGCGGTTGATCTCCAGCTCCGTGTACCGGCCCTTCGCGGCCTTGCCGAGCATGGCGGAGGAGACGTCCGTGCCAACCAACTCGAGCGACCAGTCGAGCAGCGACGGGAAGTGCTCGCGGATCAGCATCGCGACACTGTAGATCTCCTGACCCGAGGCGCACCCCGCCGACCAGATCGTCAGCCGGCGCCTCGCCTGCCGCTGGCTCACGAGGTCGGGCAGGATGAACTGGCGGAGCGCCTCGAACGGGTGCACGTCCCGGAAGAACGAGGTCTCGGTCGTCAGGAGCGATTCGACGACCCGTGTCGCGAGCGGCCCCCGCGGCCGCGAGCGCAGCTGCCTCATGAGGTCCTCCACAGCGCCCAGACGCTCCTCCCGTGCGATCGCCCCGAGGCGCGTCTCCACCAGGCTCCCCTTCCAGGTGTCGAGCAGGATTCCGACGTGCTCGCGCACGATCTGGCGGACGAGCTCGAAGTCGTTCGGCCCTAGTGGCATGCGTCACCCACCCGAGTCGCCCTCCGCGGCGGCGGCCGCCAGCGCCCGGCTCCGTCTCGTCCACGCCCGCCTCTCGATCTCGCCCGCGACCTGGCCGATCGGTACGACAGCCTGCGCGAGGCCCGCGTTGGCGACGAACCCCGGCATCCCCCAGACGACGCTGGTGGCCTCGTCCTGCACCACGACCTGGCCGCCGGCGTCGCGGATCTCCTGGCACCCCCGAAGCCCGTCGCGCCCCATTCCGGTCAGCACGACCGCAAGCGCCCGGGCGCCGAACACCTGCGACAGCGACCGGAACAGCACGTCGACCGAAGGCCGGCAGGAGTTCTCGCGCGGCCCCTGGTTGAGGTTCAACCGGACCTTCCCGTCGTCCTTCTCCAGGACGAGGTGGAAGTCGCCGCGCGCGAGCCACACCACGCCTGGCTCGAGCGCCCCTCCCGGAAGCGCCTCGCGCACGCGCAGAGGCGTGCTGTCGCACAGCCGCTCCGCGAGGAGCCGCGTGAACACGGGGGGCATGTGCTGGACCACCACGATCGGGACCGGGAAGTCGCGACCGATCCCGGACAGCACGGTCGCGAGCGCGTTCGGCCCCCCGGTCGAGACGCCGATGCCGACGACGTCGATCCGCTCCGCCCGCGGGCGCGGACCCGCCGCCCGGGCTGGGCGCGACCCCGGTTGCGCCACCAGGGGCGACACGGCGTGCCCGATCCTCGCCGCGCACAGCGCCTTGACCTTGGGAATCAGGTTCTCGCGCAGGTAGCTCTGCGCCTCCTCGCTGCTCGAGAGACCCGTCGGCTTCGCGAGGTAATCGCTCGCCCCGAGCGACAGCGCCTCCAGCGTCACGGCGGCGCCCTGCTCCGTGTGTGCGCTCAACATGATCACCGGCAGATCGGGGTAGTACGTCCGGATCTCCGCGAGCGTCTCCAGGCCGCTCATCCCCGGCATCTCGACGTCGAGCGTCACGAGGTCGGGGGAGAGCTGCGGGAGCTTCGCGAGCGCGAGCCTGCCCGTCGGCGCGACGCCCGCGACCTCGATGGCGGGGTCGCTGGCGAGCGCCTCGGACACGACGCGCCGCACCGCGGCGGCGTCGTCGACGACCAGGACGCGGACCTTACGCACGCCCCTCACCCTGGCCGACCTCGAACCCCATGAGGACGAGCTTCTCGGCCACCGCCTGCTTGGAGAACGGCTTCATGATGTACTCGTTGGCGCCGGCGCGGATCGCGCTCGCGACCTGGGCCGTCTCGGTCTCGGTCGTCACCATCATCAGCTTGACCCGGTCGTACTTCCGCTGCGACCGGACCTGGCGCACGAACTCGATCCCCTCCACGTCGGGGAGGTTCCAGTCCACGAGGGCGAGGTCGAAGCCGGCGTCCTTCCCGAGGACCGACAGCGCGTCGCGCACCGTCGCGGCCTCCTGCACCTCGAAGCCGACTTCGGCCAGGATCCCCTTCAGGATCGTCCGCATCGCCCGCGAATCGTCGAGTATCAGCGCACGCATTCTCTCCTCCCCTCACACCCGGAACTGCGCGACCAGCCTGAGCAGCGTATCGGCCATCCCCGCGAGCTCGCGAGCCGCCTCCTGCGTGGCGGCCGCGCCGGACGACGTCCCGTGCGCCGCGTGCGCGACGCCCGTGATGTTCTGGGCGATGTCGCTGCTGCCGCGCGCCGCCTCCGAGACGTTGCGGGCGATCTCGTTGGTGGTGGCGGTCTGCTCCTCGACGGCGCTCGCGATGGTGTTCTGAATGTCGTAAATCTGCTTGATGATCGCGCCGATCCTCCCGATCGCCTCGACCGACCCCGTGGTGTCGGCCTGGATCGTGGCGATCTTGCGGCCGATGTCCTCGGTCGCGCTCGCCGTCGCCTTGGCGAGCTCCTTCACCTCGTTGGCCACCACCGCGAATCCCTTGCCCGCCTCCCCGGCACGCGCGGCCTCGATGGTCGCGTTCAGCGCGAGCAGGTTCGTCTGCTCGGCGATCGAGGTGATGACCTTGACCACGTTGCTGATCTGCGAGCTGCTCTCGCCGAGCTTCGTGATCGTGGTGTTCGTGCTGTCCGCGACGCGGACGGCGTCGGTCGCGACGCGTGCGGCCTCGTGGGCGTTGCGCGCGATCTCTCGGATGCTGGCCGTCATCTCCTCCACGGCGGTCGCCACCGTGTGGACGTTCTTGCTGACCTGGTCGGCGGCCGCCGAGACCGCGTTGGCCTGCGTCGCGGTCTGCTCGGCGCTCCCCGTCATCTCCTGGCTCACCGCGGTCAGCTCCTCGGAGGCGGTGCCGAGGCCGTTGGCGTTCTCGGCGATCGTTCGGATCGTGCCCGCGACCTTGTCGAGCGCGCCGTTGAGCGCGGTCCCCATCGCCCCGATCTCGTCGGTGGACTCGACGTGGACCCGTTTCGTCACCTCGCCGTTGGCGAGCCCGGCCGCGACCTCCGTGACCCCGGCGAGCGGGGCCGTGATGGAGCGCACGACGGAGAGGGTGAGCGCGAGGAAGATGCCCGCGCTGACGATGATCACGCCCGCGAGGACCCAGGCGAGCGAGCGCAGCGCCTGGATCATGTCGGCGAACCCGCGCGTCATGTCCTCCTTGGAGCGGGCACGCAGCGCGTTGACCCGGCCGCTGAGCGCGAGGTAGTCGCTCCTCATGCGCTCGAGCGCCGCGCTGATCCCCTCGCCGCTCTCCCTTCCGATCAGCCGCGTGCTGACGTCGCGCGCGCCGGCGTAGTAGCTCTTGAACGCCTCGCCTATCCCCTGGAGCTCCCGGCCGTCGAGCGTCTCGTTCTTGGCGCCGTCGGCGATGCGGGAGAGGAACAGGTCCCGGGCCTTGTCCGGCTCCTTGAGGAGTCCGGTGTCGGCCGCCGCGACGGCGTCCTGCATCCCGCGCTGGACCGTGCGGAGCGCCTCGTCGAGGTCGCGCGCGAGCTCGAGCGCCGGGACGAACCCGTTCTCCGTGCGCCGGATCAGCCGGGCACCGCCCACCATCCCGAAGACCACCGAGACGAACACGATCGCGGTGCCGAGCCCGGCGAGCGCCGGCATCGCCCAGACCTTGTAGAGGAACCTCATGTTCTTGAGCATCGTCGCCCCCACCCCTGCCGGCAGCCCGACGCGCCGGCCGCTTCCGAAGATCAGTCAATCATCCGAACGACCTTGACGCCCGGCGGCAGGCTCACGACGGCCCGGCCGTCGCCCAGCTGCCGCACCACCGCGACGTAGCCCACCGCCCCGCGCAGGGTGGCGACGTACGTCGCGACGTCCGCGCTCGTGGGCTTCTCGACCGGCGGGACCGCCGTGCCGGAGAAGATCTGCTTCTGCCAGAAGCTCTTCACGGCCGCGACGGGCCTCCCGAGGACGGCCTGGGAGAACTCCGCCCGAACCGGCGAGTCCTCCGCCTGGTCCACGGGCACGATCACCTGCCCGTCGGACCAGACGGACTGCTCCTTCAGGAAGATCTTGGAGAGCTCCGCCCGCGACAGCGACTGAATGGGATTCGACGAGTTGACGATCACCGCGAACCCCCCGGCGTCGCCCGAGGCGGCCCCACCGACCGCCAGGACGATCCCCAACGCCACAACAGAGAACCAGAACCTACGCATGAGTCCCCCTTGCTTCGATTCACGGACCGTACCGCCGCCCGGGCGAACGTCCCCCCGGCGGCGGCGCCAGGCTCGACGCCCGCCGGCACCCGCCGCAGCTTCCGCCGGCCGCAACGCCGAGCCGAAGTTCACGTCTGCACCTCGCTCCCGATCTCCAGAGTCTTCTTCAAGTCGAGCAGCAGCAGGAGCCGGGCCGGGAGCTTGTACGCCCCGAGGATGAGCTCGCGTGCCGCACCTCTGATCGTCTCGGGCGGCGGCTCGAACGCGTCGTCCTCCACGTCGACCACTTCGCCGATCGAGTCGACGAGAAGGCTCGCGCCCACGGCGCTGCTGCGCAGCACGACGTTCGTAGGAAGGAGCTCGGCAGGTCTCTCGGGGAGCTCCAACCGCCGGCGCAGGTCGAGCGCCGTGACGATCTGGCCGCGCAGGTTGATCAGCCCGGCGACGACCCGGGGCGCGAGCGGGACCGGCGTCATCGCCTGGTAGCGGAGTACCTCCTGGACGGCGTCCACGTCGATCCCGAACAGCATACCGTCGAGGTAGAAGGTGCAGAGCCGGCGCATTCCTCCCCGCCTACCTTCCGTCGCCGGAGCCGCGCCGACGCGCCTGCGCGTCGCCGATGATCCGCGTCACGTCGAGGAGCTCCGTGACTCGGCCCTTCACGATCGCGCTCCCCAGGACACCCTCGCGGACGCCCACTCCCTCGACCGCGAACCGCTCCTCGACGATGTCGAGGATCTCGTCGACGACCAGGCCGAGCTGCCGCCCCTCCTCGGTGAACACCACGACGTGGAGGAGCTCCTGCGGCTCCGCCGTCGCCCCGAGCCGCGTTCTGTCGCGCTCACCGGCGAACGGCGTCGGGACCCGCACGAGCGGCAGGATCCCGCCCCGGTACTGGACCACCTCGCGTCCCCCGATCCGCTCGACCTCCGCGATCGGGAACGTCTCCAGGCGCGCGACCTTCTCGAGCGGTATGACCATCCGCCCGCTCTCCGGCCCGCGGAACAGCAGGACCTGCCGCGCCTCGATCCCCTCCTCGGTGACCACGGCGCGCGCCGCCGTGACGCGCGGCGCAGCCTCGGTGAGGACGTGGGCCCTCTGCGCGAGGCCGACGATGTCGAGGATGAGCGCGACGCTCCCGTCGCCGAGGATCGTCGCGCCGGCGTACAACGGCGCGCCCTTGAGGAGCTGCCCCAGCGGCTTGACGACGATGTCCTCGGTGACGTCCACCCCGTCCACGACGAGGCCGAACTGGCGGCCGTCGGCCTGGAGCACGATGATGTTCGTCACGGCCTCGCGCGCCAGCGCCCGGATCTCGAACTCCCCCGGGGCGCCGCCGGCGAGCTCGTGCTTGAGGTGCACGACCGGGAGGAGCTTGCCGCGCAGCCGGAACACGGGCGCGCCCTGGAACCGCTCGATACCGCCCCGCGCCTGTTGTCCTTCGAGGCGCACCAGCTCGAGAAGGTTGTTCTGCGGGATGGCGTAGCGCTCGGTGCCGTTCCGGACGATGAGCGCCGGGATGATCGCGAGCGTGAGCGGGATCTTGATCCTGGTTGTGGTCCCGCGCCCGAGGTCGCTGTTGAGCTCGACCGTGCCGCCGATGCTCTCGACGTTGTTCTTGACGACGTCCATCCCGACGCCGCGGCCCGAGAAGCTCGTCACCTTGCGGGCGGTGGAGAAGCCGCGCAGGAAGACGAGGCGGAGCGCCTCGCGATCAGAGAGCTGCGCGGCCTCGTCGGCGGCCACCAGCCCCTGTTCCACGGCGCGGCGCCGGAGCTGAGCGGTGTCCATCCCGGCGCCGTCGTCGCGCAGCTCGATCACCACCTGTCCGCCCTCGTTGAACGCCTTCAGCGTGATCAGCCCCTGGGCGGCCTTCCCGGCGGCCGCGCGGGTTTCCGGCACCTCGACGCCGTGGTCGACCGCGTTCCGGATCAGGTGCACGAGCGGGTCCTTGACGGACTCGATGATGCTGCGGTCCAGCTCGGTCTCCCCGCCGTTCATCTCGATCGCGACCTGCTTCCCGCACGCGGCCGCGAGGTCGCGCACCAGCCGCGGGAACCGGTTGAACAGCGTGTTGAGCGGCTGCAGGCGGGTCCTCGTCACGTCGTCCTGGAGCTGGTCGGTGATGCGGTGCAGGAACTGGGCGGCCCCGCCGAGCTCGGGTGCGGCGTCGCCGTTCGCGAGCTGCACGATCCGGTTGCGCACCAGGACGAGCTCTCCCACGAGGTCCATCAGCCGGTCGAGGAGGCGGACGTCGACGCGGACCGCGCTCTCCGTCACCGTCGCCGCCTGCACGGCCTGCCGGACGTCGCCCGTGCCGCCGACTTCCGCGACCGGAGCGGGCCGCGCCGCGGTCGCCTTCGGCTTCGCCGGTTTGCGGCCCTTCGCGGGCGGGCGCCGCGACCCCGATGCGGCGCTGCGGGCGGGCGCGCCGGGACGCTTCCGGGGACGCCGGCCTCCGCCCCGCGGCGGGGACGGCGGCGGCGTGCCGCCCGGCCGCGCGAGCGCCGTCAGCCTCCCGATCAGCGCGGCGTTGTCGTTCGTCCCCTCGTCGCCCCGGGTCTCGATGCTCACGAGCTTCTCCTCGATCGCATCGACCAGAGCCAGGAGGGCGTCCGCGATCTCGGGGGTGACCCTGATCTCCCCGCTCCGCAGGCGGCTCAGGAGGCTCTCCCCGGCGTGGCTGAGCGCCTCGAGCCGAGAGAACGCGAAGAACCCGCACGTGCCCTTGACCGTGTGAACGGTGCGGAAGATGCTCGCGATCAGCTCACGGTCGTCGGGGTGCTGTTCGAGCTGCACGAGCTCCTTCTCCATCTGCTGAAGGTTCTCGTGACTTTCGAGCAAGAAGGCCTGAACCGCTTCGTCCATCGCCCGAGCCCTTCCCTCCGTGCTTCATTTGTAGCGGTGCGCCGGGGCCCGTGTAATCGGCACCCGCCTTGCCCTGGTGTGGGTCCCCCGCCACCGCGCGTGTCGAGAAAACCGCCCGCGCGGCTATGGGAGCGAGTCCTACAAATCCTCGCCCGCCCGGCCCGAGCCCCGACGCGCGCCCGCCTTGATTCCCACGGGCGCCGTGGCTACCATCGCTCGGAACGGTGCGGTGGGGGCTGGAACGTGCGAACGTACAGGATCCTGGCGGTGGACGATTCGGTCGGGGTGCTCACGCTCATCGGCACCTACCTCCAGGGCTCCGAGTTCGTGTTCGCGGGATCGGCCCGCGACGGCAGGAGCGCCGTCGACAAGTACACCAAGCTCAAGCCGGACATCGTCCTGCTCGATATCGTGATGCCCGAGCAGGGCGGCCCGGAGACGCTCAAGCAGATCCTGGCGATCAACCCCGGGGCGACGGTGGCGATGATCAGCTCGCTCACGGGCGACGACGTCGTCAACGAGTGCGCCAGGCTGGGTGCGAGGTCCTACCTCAAGAAGCCGTTCACCAAGGACGGCCTTCTCCACTTTCTCAAGGAGCTCGTCGCCACGCCGTAGGTGGCCGGCGGGCGCCGGCCGGCGCCGCGGTCACGCCACGCGAACGAACTGGATCAGGGCACGCCTGGCGCGCACCTCGTCGAGCGACGTCGCGTGCAGGTCGGCGCGCAGGTTCACGAGGCCCAGGATCGTCTGGATGAACACCCTGAAGCAGTCGAAGTTGCTGGCGATGTCCTCGCACCGCAGGGGGTCGCTGAAGCGTTCGTCGCGGAGCGCGCGCATCTCTCGGCAGAAGTGCTCGAAGGGCTCGCGGTCGGAGTAGCGCACGAACTGCATGCTGAGGTTCTCGAAGTAGGTCAGGAAGTCCAGCAGGCCCCTGTACGCGAGGCGCTTGGCCTCGGGGTCCGCCTGGGACATCAAGAACTCGATCACGTGGCCGAGGACCTCGCCGAATAGCCAGAGGTCCTCGCGCAGGCGGAGCGACTGCTGGCGACGCATCACGCAGCTCGGGAAGATGTCCTTGTCGGCGGTCCCCGGCAGCGTGACCCCGACGACGGCGACCACCGCCTGCTCGAGCAGCGCCGTGAGCAGGCCGTGGGCGGCCTCGAGCGACCCTCTCATCTTCTTGACGCTCGAGGTCTGGGTGAAGTCGAGCAGGAACGCCTCGAACGCCTTCCGCGCCTCGACCTGGAGCTCGAAGCAGAAGCTGTCGATCCGGGCGCGGAGCTCGTCCTCGACCCGCGTGGCCTTGTCCTGCGAGAAGAACCGCTTCGGGAACGCCTTCTCGAGGAACGGCCTCAGGATCACGAAGTCGCTCCGGAGCAGGGTCAGGAGCGGGAGGGCGTCGAGCAGCTCCTCGCGCCGGTCGCTGCCGACTTCGACCCAGCTCAGCACCCGGAGGTGCCGGCTCAGGATCGAGACGACGAGCGCCATTGCGCGGCGGAGCCGCTCCGAGGGGCACTCGACGACCGCCCGGCGCAGCACGGGGTGGGAGAGCCGCTCGGCGAACAGGAACACCGGGCGCGCGCGCACGGGGCTGAAGAACCGGTTGTGGACCATAAGCGACCGGAACTGCTGGCCGAGCGCCCGGAACGTGGCCAGGTTCACCGAGTTCGCGACCCGGAGACCGGACGCCAGCACGGCGAGGCTCTGGAGCCCCTCGAGCAGCAGGTAGAGGCTGTCGCGCCACGTCTTCTGGTCCGAGTACTCGGCGAGGAGGGCGTCGCGGGCCGCGTCGCCCGCCCACTCGCTCTCGACGTAGCTCCGGAACGCGAGCAGGTTGGCGTCCGACTCGTCCATGATCCCTCGCCCGAGCTGGACGAGGTGTCTGAACTGGCGTTCGGCGAGCGCGACCTCGGTCGCGAGGTTGTCCTGGAAGCCGATCGGCCCGCCCGACCGTGCGGGGTGGTTCTCCAGGTTGAAGTAGCGCTCGATCGCCTTGAGGTGCGTCTCGAACTGGACGAGCCGGTCCCACGCTTCCGACGGAAACACGGGTCCGCGCACGGAGTCGTCTCCGCCGTTCCGGGCGGCTGGCCTGCTCCCGCCTTCCGCGGCGGCGCGCGTCACGGTCTCCCCCACGGGGGCCGGGCTCCCACGCGCCCATGGTAGACCCGCACGGGCCCCCGGGTATCGGACCGGTGCTGCCTGTGTTGCAGGCGCCGCCGCCGTTGGGCGTGTAGGGTCGCCGCCGAGGGTGCGTCAGCGCCGTTCGGACACGCGAGGGCCGTCCGGAGCCCGCCCGACGACCCGGCGGGCACGCCGGCGGCGGGCGTTCAGTCGACCAGGCCTTCCTTGACGGCGTAGTACGCGATCTCGCTGTTGTTGCGGAGGTTGAGCTTGGCCAGGACGCGCGAGCGGTAGGTGCTGACCGTCTTGGGGCTCAGCGTGAGCTCGCCCGCGATCTCGTTCACGGTCTTGCCGCGCGCGATCATGCAGAGGACCTGCAGCTCGCGGTCGGAGAGCGCCTCGTGCGGCGCCTGCCGGAAACGCCCCTGCACCTCGAACGCCAGGCTCTCCGCGGCGCGCATGCTGACGTACCGCCCGCCGGCGGCGACCTTCCGCACCGCGTTGACGAGCTCCTCGGGCCCGCTGTCCTTGGTCAGGTAGCCGGCCGCTCCGGCCCTCAGCGCGCGCACGGCGTACTGCTCCTCCGGGTACATCGTCAGGATGAGCACGGGGAGCGCGGGGTGCTCGGCCCGGAGCTGCTTGAGCACGTCGAGTCCGCTGCGCCCCGGCATCCCGATGTCGAGGAGGACGACGTCGCACGGGGTCCGGCGGGCTTCGACCATGACCTCCTGGCCGTTGCACGCCTCGCCCACGACGTTGATCTCACCGGTCTGGCCCAGGATGTGCTTCAGCCCGGCCCGCACGAGCGCGTGATCGTCGGCGACGAGGACTCGGATCATCGGGTCATCCGATCGGCAGCTCCATCGAGAACCGGCACCCCCCGCCGGCGAGGTTGCCCCACCGGAGCGACCCTCCGGCCAGGGTGCAGATCTTGGCGACCGTCGCCACGCCGAGACCGGTGCGCTCCGGCGAGGTCGTGAAGTACGGCGCCCCGATCCGGTCCGAGTGGGCGGCAGGGACGCCCGCGCCCGAATCGACGACATCGACGGCAAGCGGCCCCTTCCGGGTGCGGCGCCACGATACCCTCACCGTGCCGCCGGGCGGCGAGTGGCGGCACGCGTTTGCCAGCAGCTCGGTGAGCGAGAAGAGGAACTGGTCGTGGTCGATGACCACCTCCTCGTCCCCGCCCCGCCCGACCACGATCTCGACACCGGCGTGCGCCGCCGCGTCCCGGACCGCCGCCGCCGCGTCGCGCGCGGCGTCCGCCACGCGCACCTTCGCCGGCCGCCCGGCGCTGAGCCGGAAGTACCGCTGCGTCTCCCGCGTCGTGGCGTCCAGTCTCCCGACCTCGCCGACCATCTGGTCGAGCAGGTCCCTCGCCTCGCCGCTCGGGCGGGCGACGTGCATCACAAGCGAGATCCCGGACTTGAGGGCGGCCATGGGGTTGCGCAGGCGGTGGAGGAGGTCGGGGATCGCATCCTCGGGGCGCACGTCCGGGACATGCCTCATACCCGGAGATCCTCTTCCGGCGGGCGCCGACGGCCCGACCGCCTCAGTGCCGCAGCGACCGAACGCACCCACGTGCCCACGCACGGCAAGTCTACCAAGAAAGGGCGGTTCCCGAAACGCACTCAGGCACTTCCGCCCGGCTCTCGCCTGCCGCCCCCACTTTCACGGGGTCCCACCCGGAGCCGCCCCTCCGCCGGCCCCCGGCGCGGGCAGAACGGGGTAGCATTCACGGTAGGACGCAGGGGAAGTGGACACCCGGGGCGCGGGCGGGCGCCCGGGAGGCCGTCATGCGCGAGAAGCCCACGGTCGTTCTCACGATCTCGAGGCAGCTGGGCAGCGGCGGCTCCTTCATCGGCCAGGCGGTCGCGAGCCGGTTCGGGATGCGCTACGCCGACCGCGAGATCCTCAAGCAGGCCGCCGAGACGGTCGGGCTGCGCGAGGGCGACCTCGTCGTGAGCGAGGAGAAGGCCGCGACGTTCTGGGAGTCGCTCCTGCACTCGTTCTCCCTCGGCGCACCCGATGCGGCGTTCGTGCCGCCCGCGCTGCCACCCGTGTACTCGGCCGACCTGTTCAAGCTCGAGAGCCTGATCATCCGGGAGATCGCGGACCGCTTCGACACCGTGATCGTCGGCCGGGCGGGGTTCCACGTGCTGGCGGGGCGTTCGAACCTCGCGAACGTGATGGTCCACGCGGCGAGCGAGTTCCGCGTGCGTCGCGTGATGGAGCTGTACGGGATCGAGAGCGAGCGGGAGGCGGAGCGCCTGGTCGAGCGCTCGGACCGGCAGAGAACGCAGTTCATCAAGAGCTACACCGGCAAGGACCGCAACGACGCCAGGCTGTTCGACCTCTGCGTCGACACGAGCACCGTCGGTCTCGAGACCGCCACGGAGCTCGTCGCAGCCCTGGTCGAGAGCATGCTCGGCCGGCGGTGGCACGGCGCCCACACGCCTGTCGGGTAGGACCAGAGCGCCGCCGGCGCTCTCGTCGTCCGCCCCGCCGCGTTTGCCGAACTCGCCGATCTGGTCGAGAATCCCCGCGATGCGATCGCGCGCCTTCACGGCCGCCGCGGCGGCCGCGCTGATCGCGGGGGCCGCCCTGGTCGCCCGCTTCTCCGGGACCGTCGCCGGCGGCGCCGACTCGTCCGGGTACCTCAACAGCGCGCGCCTGTTCGCGAGCCTTCGCCTGCGCGAGGCCGTGCGGCGGGTGCCCGGCGTCGACCCGGACCGCTACCCTCCGGGCGCGTTCGTCCCGCTTGGGATGCGCCCGGGTCCGGTGCCGCACACGGCGGTCCCGACGTACCCGCCCGGCCTCCCCCTCCACCTCGCGGCGGCGTCGCTGCTCGTGGGGCTCGACCGCGCGCCGGTCGTCGTGAACGTCGCCGCCTGGATCGCCGCGGTCGTGCTCGTCTACCGCCTCGCCCGCCGTCTCGCGGCACCGCACGGCTGGTGCGCCGCGGCGGCCGTCGTGTTCGCGCTCTTCCCGCTGACAGTCCTCCAGTCCGTCCGTGTCATGAGCGACGTGCTCGCGACCGCCTGGTGCTCCGCCGCCGCCCTGTGGTCGCTCAAGGGACGGACGCGGCCGGAGTACGCCGCGGCCGCCGGTGTGGGTTTCGGGGTCGCGGTGCTGGTGCGCCCGACGGACGCACTCCTCGCGCCGGCGCTCGCTCTCGCGCTCGGCCCGGCCCCCCGAACCCTGCTGGCCGCGGCGGCCGGCGCCGCGCCCGCGCTCGCCGGTCTCGGCCTCTACAACCTGGCCGAGTACGGCCGCGTGCTCACGACCGGGTACACCGGGATCGCCCCGCTCGTCTCGCTCGCGAACGCGCCGTCGGGGCTGCTCCACTTCGGGCGGTGGCTCGTGACGTTCCTGGGCGCTCCGGCGTTCGCCCTGGTCGCGTGGGGGATCTGCGGCGCCTTCCGCGGCGACCGGCGTCAGGCCATGCTGCTCACGTGGGCCGGCGCCCTGCTGGCGTTCTACGCCGCCTACGAGCAGTCCGTCTACGGGTGGTGGCGGCTCAGGTTCATCCTCCCCGCGCTGCCTGCGCTCCTCGCGAGCGCCGTGCTCGCCGGGCGCGACCTCGCCCTCCGGGCTCGGCCGAGCCCGCTTCTCCGGCGCCTGACGGCGGGGGCGCTCGCCGGCACGCTCGGCTGGGCGCTGGCGGCCTCCGGGTACTGGGTCGTCACGCGGCGGGTCTGGCGGGAGGGGAGGAACGAAGCGGAGTACCCGCGCTGCGTGGCCTGGGCGGAGAGCCAGCTCCCGCCCGGCTCCGCCCTCCTCGCGATGCAGACGAGCGGCGCCGTCTACTTCTACGGCCGCTCGCCGATCGTCCGCTACGACCTGATGGACGAGCCCACCTACACCCGCTTCCTCGCCGACGCCCGCGACAGCGGGGTCGAGCCGTTCGCACTTCTCTTCCGGAACGACCGGCTCGAGTTCGAGCGGCGGTGGCCGGGCGCCTGGGTCCGGGTCGGGGGCCTGGAGCAGGCCTCGCTGTGGCGCCTGCGCGCGCCGGAAGCGGCTCCGCCCGGACGGTGAGGCCCACGGCGCCGCGCGGCCGCCGGGGACCGCCGCAACTCGGACCGCGCCTTGACGGCCGGCCCCGTCGGAATTAAATTTCCGGGCTCGGAATTGTTTGGGTGGTGGAACTATGGCGACCCTGAATAGAGCCAAGGAGAGCAGCCCTGCACGGCGGGGGCTCGGCAACGCGATCCGCTCGTGGTGGATGCTGATGGCGGAAGCGTCGCTGGGTGAGGACCTTGCGATCATGGCCGAGACTGGCCTCACGCTGCCTCAGATGCTGACGCTCTACCGCCTGCACGACTCGAGCCCGCAGTGCGTGTCGTCGCTCGCGGGGGTTCTGCACCTCTCGCAGCCCGCCACGAGCCAGCTGATCGACCGGCTCGTGGAGGAAGGGCTGGTCGACCGCACCGAGGATCCCGGCGACCGCCGCCGCAAGCGGCTCGCGATAACGCCGCGGGGCGACCGCCTCGTGACCCGGCTGATCGACGCGAAGAGCCGCGGCCTCGACCACGCGGCCGGGCGCCTGAGCCCGGCGTTGCGGCGGAGGCTCGCGGCGGTCATCCAGGAGGCGCTCCGCCAGCTCTCGGCGCCGCCTACGGCAGCGCCGGACCCTTCCGCCCGTGCGAAGCGGACCCGCAGCGGAAACAGGTAGACGACGAGGAGACGGCAGATGCCTCGAACCAATCACCACGACACTCGCCGGCCGCCGACGCCGGCGCTCCTCCGCGCGGCGGCCGCCGCGCTCGCGCCCGTTCTGGTCGCGGCGGCGGCAGCCGGGCAGCTGTCACAGCCCGGGGCCGTGCTGACTCTCGACGCGGCGTTGAGGGAGATCGCCTCGCACTCGACGGCCGCGGCGACCTCGGGGCTCGACCTCCACGCTGCGGCGGAGGGGACGCGCCGGGCCCAGGCGTCGCTCCACCCGACGCTGTCGCTCACGGGCGGCTACCAGGCGCGGGACCACAATATCGTCGCGAAGTTCGGGACGCTCCGGGCGCCCGAGGCCGAGCAGGACTTCCTGACCGGGGAGCTCGACCTCTCCTACCTGCTCTGGGATGGCGGCCGGCGGCAGTCCGCGATCTCGAGCTCCAGGAGCCTCGAGGCCGCGACCGCGCAGAGGGGGAGCGCCGACGTGAGGTCGACCCAGCTCGACGGGCTGGCCGCGTACCTGCGCGTGCTGACGTTCAAGGCGCAGCGGCAGGTCCTGGCGCAGCGTGCGGCGGCGCTCAAGGACCACCTGCGGCAGGTCCAGGACATGTTCGACCAGGGCGTCGTGGCGCGCAACGACCTGCTCGAGACCGAGGTCAGACTGCGCCTCGTCGAGGACCAGTCCGGGCAGGTCGACAACGGCGAGGCGGTCGCCGCCGAGTCGCTCAACCGCCTTATGGGGCGCGACCCGGCACGGCCGCTCGTCCTTCCCGAGCGCCTGCCCTCGCCGCCTCCGCTCCCGGCCGTCGTGGTCGAGCTCGAGAGGCGGGCTGCGGACACCAACCCGCAGCTGCTCGCCCTCGCCGCCCGCCTGAAGGCCGAGGAAGACGTGGTGACGCTCCGGAAGAGCGACAGCGCCCCGACCGTCTTCGCGGAGGCATCGCACACGTACCAGCAGAACCGGTACCTCGTCTACCCGAACGCCAACCTCGTTTTCCTCGGGGTGTCGTGGCAGGCGTACGACGGCGGCGCGCGCGAGGCGAGCGTGCGCGAGGCCGAGTTCGCGGCGGCCCGGACCCGGGAGGAGATCGCCGATCTGAAGCGTCAGCTCGCGATCCAGATCGACCAGGCGTACCGCGACTACAGCCAGGCCGTCAGGGAAGCCGCGACCGCCGAGACCAACGTGAGGGCGGCCGAGGAGAACCTCCGGATCGAAGAGGACCAGTACAAGGCGGGCCTCGTCCGGACCACCGACGTGCTCGACGCCGAGTCGGTTCTCGCGGAGAGCCGTTTCTCGCTCGTGAACCAGCACTACGACGCGTACCTGAAGCAGGGCGTGCTGCTCACCGCCGCCGGCGAGGATCTGCCGACGTTCTTCGCCGCGGTCGGCAGCCGGGGACAGGAGCAGTGAGATGGTGAAAAAGTGGGTCAGCTTCGCGGTCATCCTCCTCGTGCTTGCGGCGATCACGGTCGCCGGCTATCGCTACTTCCGCCACGCACAGGTCCATCCGAACACCGACGACGCGTACGTGTCCGGTGACGTCTTCTCGATCTCCTCGCGCATCCCCGGCACTCTGACGACGGTCGAGGTGACCGCGAACCAGGATGTCAAGCGCGGGCAGGTGATCGCCACGCTCGACCCGCGCGACTACGACGCGCAGGTGGAGCAGGCCAGCGCGGCGCTCGACGAGGCGCGCACCGCCCTCGCGACCAACCGGGCGCAGATCGAGCAGGCCAAGGCGAAGGCCGACGCGGACGCGAGCAAGCTCACGCTCGCGCACCTTAACCTCGACCGGTTCTCGGAGCTGTACAAGCGCAACTCGGCGCCCAAGCAGCGCTACGACGACGCCGTCACCGCGGAGCAGGTCGCCGCAGCCGACGCGGCGGCGTCGCAGAAGGCCCTCGCCGCCGTGGAGGCAAACCTCGCCGTCGCCGAGCGGCGCGTCAAGCTCCAGGAGACCCGCCTCGCCAACGCCGAGCTCACACGCTCGTACTGCACCATCGTCTCGCCGATCGACGGCGTCGTGAGCAGGAAGAGCGCCGAGGTCGGGCAGGTCGTCGCGCCGGGCCAACCCTTGTGCGCGGTCGTGCCGCTCGCGGGCGACCACATCTGGGTCGAGGCCAACTTCAAGGAGACCGAGCTGCGCAGAATCCGGCCCGGCCTCCCCGCCACGTTCCACACCGATGTGGACCCCGCGCGCGAGTACCGCGGTTGGGTCGAGAGCCTGTCGGCCGGAACCGGCGCCGCGTTCTCCTTGCTCCCGCCCGAGAACGCGACCGGGAACTGGGTCAAGATCGTCCAGCGCCTGCCCGTGAGGATCGCGATCGACCCGGCCTCCAACGCGGACCACTCACTCCGGCTGGGACTGTCGGTGAGCGTCGAGGTGGACACGCTGGCGCAGCCGCGCCTGCCGGCGGAGACGGCGAAGGCGGCCGCCGCACAGTAGGACCCACGGGACATGGAGAAAGACCACCCCGCCCACCGCTACCTGATGGCGTTCACCTCCATGCTCGGGACGCTGATGGAGGTGGTGGACACGTCCGTCGCCAACGTCTCCCTCCCTCACATGCAGGGGACGTTCTCGGCCGGCGTGGACGAGATCACGTGGGTGATCACGTCGTACCTCGTCGCGAACGCGGTCGTCCTCCCGATCACCGGGTGGCTCGCGAACCACTTCGGGCGCAAGCGCTTCTACCTCTCGTGCCTGACGCTGTTCACGATCGCGTCGCTGGGGTCGGGCGCGGCGCCGACGCTCCCGTTCCTCGTGGTGATGCGGGTAATCCAGGGGCTCGCCGGCGGCGCGATGGTGCCGATGTCTCAGGCGATCCTGCTCGACTCGTTCCCGAGGGAGGAGCGCGGCAAGGCGATGGCGCTGTTCGGCGTCGGCGTGGTGTTTGGCCCGATCATCGGACCCACGCTCGGGGGGTGGATCACCGACACGTGGGGGTGGCGGTGGGTGTTCTACATCAACATCCCCGTCGGGATGCTGGGGCTCCTCCTCGGGCTGATGCACATCACCGACCCCCCGTACCTGCGGCGCCGGGAGGGGAAGGTCGACGTCCTGAGCTTCCTCTTCATCTGCGCGGGGCTCGGCAGCCTGGAGGTGTTCCTCAACCGGGGGCAGCGCTTCGACTGGTTCGACAGCAACTTCATCAAGTTCTTCGGGCTCACGGCCGTGGCGGGGGTCGCGCTGTTCATCTGGCGGTCGCTCACGGCCGAGAACCCGCTCGTGGACCTGCGGGTGTTCAAGAACAGGTCGTTCGCCTCCGCGACCGTGCTGATGTTCCTGCTCGGGTTCGGCCTGTTCGGCTCGTTCACGATGCTCCCCCTCTACGTCCAGAGCCTGATGCGGTACACCGCCACCTGGGCCGGCCTCGTGATCTCGCCCGGCGGCGTGGCGTCGCTGGTCGCGATGGTCGTCGTGGCCGCCCTCATCGGGAAGGTCGACACGCGCCTGCTCGTGCTCCTCGGCGGCATCCTCAACATCACGGCGATCTGGCTCCTGCAGTCGGTGGACCTGGACGTGAGCTTCGGGTACGTGATGCTCTCGCGCCTGGTCCAGGGGTTCGGCCTCGGCTTCCTGTTCGTGCCGATCTCGACGGCGGCGTTCTCGCACCTCCCCCCCGAGCAGATCGGCCAGGCGACCGGCCTGTTCAACCTCCTGCGGAACGAGGGCGGCTCGACGGGGATCGCGCTCTCCGCGACCGTGCTCGCGCGCCACGCGCAGCTGCACCAGGCGCGGCTCATGGACCACGTCACCCCGTACGCGCCGGTCGTCCAGGAGCGGCTCGCGGCCGCGGCCCGCGGACTGTTCCCCGTCGCGGGGCTCGACCCGACGACGACCCAGGCTCTGTCCACGCGGATGCTCTACGGGCAGATCGTCCAGCAGGCTCTCGTCAAGGCATACGTGGACGTGTTCTGGATGCTGACGCTCGCGTTCGTGCTCTTCCTCCCGTTCATCCTGATGCTCTCGGGAGAGACCGGCAGGTCCCCGAGCGGCGCACACTGACGGTCGGTGCGCCCCCGATCGGTCGCGCAGCGTCGGTCGACGCGCAGAGCCACGGACGCATGGCGGCCTCGGCTCCGGGGAAGCGGAGGACGAGCGCCGGGACCGCTCAGTACGATCGCGGTCCGCGGCCGCGCTGGCCGCTCCACCGCGCGCGGTTGTCCTGCGCCGAGTTGAGGTAGGCGTCGAACTGCGTCCTCTGCTCGGGGGTGAGGACGGCCGCGACGGCGTCGTGGAACTTCGCGTTCTCGAGCTTGACCGCGTTCTCGGCCGCCAAGACCGTCAGGTACGCGTTCCCGACCGTCGCGGGGTCTGGTGCCGTGGCGTGCGCCGCGGCGTCGAGCGCCTCGTGCGCCGGTCGGACCTTGTCGCGCAGCGCAGCGATCTTGGCCGTCTCGTCGTCGGAGATCGTCTTCACCTTTCCCCGCTGCTCCGGGGTCAGGGTCAGCCTGGCGATCGCCGTCTGCATCGGGTCGCCGCGCTGCGCCCACCGGCCGGCCGTGAAGTTGTTCTCCTGTCCGAGTACCGGGAGCGTGGCGAGGAACGTCACCACGGCCGCCACCGCCGTCCAGCCGTTCCTGGGAGTCGTCATCGTCTCGTCCTGCCTTCCGCGCCGGCGATCGGATCGCCGAGTCTCCCCTACGATGCTCCACCCCCGGCCGTGTTGACAAGACCCGGCCGCGCGCGGTAGTGGGTCAGTTTGAATCCAAGAGTGCCACAAGCTCTTCGATCGACCAGACGTGATCTGCGACGCCCGCGGCCATCGCGGGCGTCTTGCCCCTGAGCGTCTGGTGCTTCCGGCAGAAGTTGTAGTGCATGAAGTAGAGGCTAACCGCCGCCATGTGGTTAGTGAGCTTCTTCGAGAAGCCGTTGGTCAGCCGCGTGAACCGTCGCATGCTCATCCGCATCGTGAGGTTCTGGCGCTCCACGTAGCTCGTGGAGATGTGCTCTTCCTTCGGGTTGCCCTGCACCACCTGGGTGCTGGTACCGATGCACTTCGCTGGGCTGTAGCGCGTCTCCGCTTCTGGGGCTGTGCCATAGAGCTTCTGGAGCTGTGCGAAGTCCACGTCACAGCCGAACGCATCGTCAACCGCGTCGAGGTACACGTTCAGTCCGTCCGTTGTGAGTTGAACACGATGCCGGAGACGCGCAACAAGGTCGCGCATGAAGGCGGTCGCGGTGTCGAGATCACGCGGCCCGATCATCCACGCCGGCACGAGCTTGGTGTCGGCCTCGATCGCGGTGAAGGTCCACACGTCGCCAAACCCAAACTCGCCCCGGTGCTGTGCCGGGACGTTCTTGGCCTTGGCGTAGCAGAACGACCAGATCTCGTCGGCCTGAATCCGCTTGCACGGCAGATCCCGCAGCTTCTCATCCTGGTACCGAGTGCATGCCTCGCCAAGCTCTGCCAGGAGCTTGACGACGGTGTTCTTGGCCGCGCCTGTCATCCGAACGGTGGCCAGGATCGAGTTGCCCTCAACGAGGGCCGCCACCACCCGAACCCTCTTGGCCGTGGAGAGCTTGTTCATACTGACAATATAGCGTACACGCCTACGCTTGTCAAGTCAGTTTGGCAAATTCGAATCTGGGCTGTAGATTTGCAGGTGGTGGAGCCAGGGAGGGTCGAACTCCCCGCCGGCAGGTTCCAGAGGCCCCCGGCGGCACCAAGCTGGCCCCACAAGAACGCGGCGCTTAGGTGGACCGTGATGCACTTGGGAGAGGGCCCACCTAAGCGCTTTGTTCTTGACAGATGGTGGTGGACGGGCCATAATATGAACGTAAGATTGGCGCTCAGTTCGAGCGTCTTCGCCCCTGGGGCCACTCGCCTGGACACGAGTGGCCCCGTTCTTCCTCCTCATTTGAACATCTCCCTCAAGAGCCCCTCGGCGTAGAGTAACCCCTGGTTGTTGAGCATGTAGCGCTTTCCACGCTTCTGGCCGCCCGAGTGGACCTTGTCGGTGTGAACTGCGATGGTCCGATCGATCCGGTCGAGAGTGGTCCCGGATTGCTTGGCGGAGGCCAACAGAACCCCAGACACGACCTCTTGCATGCCCTTGAGCTTCTGGTAGCCGTACAGCAGCAAGATGATCGTATCCGCCGCTACTCTCTGGCCCTTTGGCAGTACCCGGAGCGACACCATCTTCTTGTCAATGCGGTACACGCGATCAACGAGGTCGGCCGGGATACCCTCCTCACTGATCCCTTCGCCGGAATCTCTCTTGCGCTCCTCCGGGTCTGACGGCGCGC
>DATKLI010000024.1:0-11504 GCA_035542455.1 Thermoanaerobaculaceae bacterium | reverse complement strand
GGCGTCCATCGCGCGCCCCGACTCGGCGAGGTCTGCGCCCGCGACGCGGAGCTTGATCGCCCACACCGCGAGGTCGGCTTTCGCGTCCCTCTCGGCCACGCCCTTCACGGTCACGTACCGCTCGCCCGTCCGGATCTCCTGCAGCGAACGCCCAGGATGACCGCCCCGCCGATCAGACCGACGCACACGCCGAGAGCAAGCACCGTCGCCGGCTGCCTGTCAGGAACCATCGTGTCCCCCCTGTGTCCGCGGGATTGTACGGCCTCTGGCCTCCCACGCCCGGGCGCGAGAATTCGGGTGGCGGCGCCGCCGTTGGAGTGCAGTGCGAACGGTCAACGGCGGGGCGCACACGGCTCGACCGTCGCGCGCGCGCCGGGCCGTTCGACGAGCGGAGGTTGCAGATGAGCAAGGGTCGTCTCGAGGCTTTCAGCGACGGCGTCGTCGCGATCCTGATCACCATCCTCGTGCTGGAGCTCAGGGTGCCGCAGGGCTCCGGCTGGGAGGCGCTCCGCCCGCTCCTCCCGGTGTTCCTCACCTACGTGCTGAGCTTCGTGTTCCTCGGTATCTACTGGAACAACCATCACCACATGCTGCACCTCGCCGACCGGATCAACGGGAAGGTGCTGTGGGCGAACCTGCACCTCCTGTTCTGGCTCTCCCTCGTGCCGTTCGTGACCGGGTGGATGGGCGCGAACCACTTCGCCTCGGTGCCGGCGGCGGCGTACGGCGCGGTGCTGCTGATGGCCGCGGTCGCCTACACCATCCTGCAGAGGGCGATCATCGCGGGCCAGGGCGAGGGCTCGCGCCTCGCCGCGGCGATCGGCTCGGACGCGAAGGGGAAGCTCTCGCTCGCGCTGTACGCGGCGGCGATCGCCCTCGCGTTCGTCGACCAGTGGATCTCGGACGCGCTCTACGTCGTCGTGGCCGCGATGTGGCTCGTCCCGGACCGCCGCATCGAGTCGCGCGTGGCCGGCTGAAGTCCCCGGCCGCCGTCTCGCCTCGGTCGCGCCGCTGCGTCCTCCGCCGTCACGGCGCCTCGGCCAGGAGCGCCTCAATGCGCTCCGAGAGCGCCTCCCGGGTGGGCCGCGTCGGCGCGCACAGGCGCGCCACGAGGCCCAGAGGAAGAGGAGCGCAGGCCAGCCGTTCAGCTCGGCGGGGCTCAGGGCAGGAGGAGGAGGTTGACGCCCGCCCTGGCGTACCCCTGCTCGGCGACCAGCTCGTCGAGTGCCAACGTCGCCGTGTCGTCGGCCTCGGGCTCCGACGCCGGGCGGTGCTCGAGGTAGAGCACCTTGAGGTACCTCCGGCACCCGTCGCAGGTCTCCGCCTTCACGCCTCCCGGGTCGCCCTCGAGCGCGAGGTACGAGATCCCCGCGTTGGACCCGCAGTGCGAGCACGTGATCCGGGTGAGGTGCCACTGCGAGCCGCACAGCGCGCACGCGAGGTAGCGGAGCTTGTCGTCCCCGAGCACCACAGCGGCGACCGGCGGCGAGCCGCACAGCGGGCAGCCGCGCTGCGACCGCGCGACGCTCGCGGGCGGGATCCGCGCGGCGCGGACCGCGAACTCCACCTGCAGCGCGGCGGCCGCGAACGGTGCGGCGGCGAGGTCGAGGCCGGCGAAGTCGAAGGACAGAAGCGCTCGGGCGAGCGCGGCGAGCTCCGGCCGCTTGAGCCCCGCGACGCGCCCGAGCCCGTCGCGGGCCGCCGCGGGCATCGGCGCGTCCTCGAGCTCACCGGCGATCGCGCTCAAAGCGCCGAGCCATCCATCGCCGGGCCCGGCGGCCGGGTCGAGGGGCCGGCCGGCCGGCCGCTCGCCGGCCCCCTCCGGCACATCGAGGCTCGTGGCCGCGGCGGCCTGCGCCGCGGCCAGCCGCCCGCAGAACTCCAGGAACTCGCCGAGCGAGTGGCCGGCGGCAAGGGCGGCGAAGCGGGCCGCCCGCGCCTCGAATAGCGCCGCCCCCGGATGCGGGCGGAGGTAGGGGATCTCGCCGAGCTCGCCTCCGCCCGAGGGCGGCGGGAGCGGGCTCACCGGCCTTCCCGGGCCGTCACCTCGCGGTACCACGCCGGGTGGTGGAAGCGTGCCCACGCCCGGGTCACGGTGCCGCGGACCATGGCGCGCACGGCGCCCTTCGTCCAGTACGCCGCGTACCAATGGATCCCGATCCCCACGAACATGATGAACGCGGCGGTCGCGTGGATCAGCCCGGCGATCCTCCGCACGGCCGGCGAAAACGCCGGGGCGAACCACGGCTGCCACGTCACGATGCCGCTGAGGAACAGCACCGCGATGATCGGCACCATCGACCAGAACATCAGCTTCTGGCCGCCGTTGTACTTGTGGTTGTCGAGCGCCGGGTGCTCCTTGCGCATGTACGAGAACATCTTCCGGACCCACTCGCTGTCCACGGGGAGCCAGCGGTTGTTCCGCCACTCCCGCGCCGCGTACGGGTAGAAGAGGACCACGAGCGCAACGCCGGCGATCGGGTGGATGAAGCGCATGAACTGGCCGCCGCCGAACAGGAACGAGGTCCAGAAGAAGAACGGGTGGAACATCGCCAGGCCGGAGAGGAAGAGGAAGACGAACGCGATGGCGATCGCCCAGTGCGCGATCCTCTCCCCCACGGGGTACCGCAGGATGAGGTCGTCGTTGATGTCGGCCATGGCTATTGCTCCTTCTTCTCGTCCGGCACTTCGAGCGGGCCGTGGCGCATGTAGTGCAGGATCCCGGCGACGAGCACCGAGAACATCGTGAAAACGCCGACGCTGCGGGCGAACGAGCTCCGCCACAGGTCCACCACCGGGCTGACGCGCGGGTTCCTCGGGAGGCCGTACGCCTCCGGGCGGTCGCCGTGCGGCAGCACGAAGAACACGTGCGTGCCGTCCACGCCGGGCGGGTCGTACACCGCGGCGTGCGCGAACCCGCGCTCGCGGAGGTCCGCGAGCCGGTGGTGCGCGAGCTCGAGCATGTCCTCCTTCGAGCCGAACGAGAGCGCCTGCGTCGGGCACGTCTTGATGCACGCCGGCTCGAGCCCGACCGACACCCGGTCGGAGCACAGCGTGCACTTGTACACCCGCGAGTCCGCCTTGCGGAGCCGCGGGATGTTGAACGGGCACGCCGAGATGCAGTACCCGCACCCGATGCAGTTCTCCTCGTGGAAGTCCACGATCCCGTTCGAGTACTGGACGATCGCGCCGGGGGCGGGGCACGCGCGCAGGCACCCCGGGTCGCTGCAGTGCAGGCACCCGTCCTTGAGGATGAGCCAGCGCAGCCGGCCGTCGATCTCCGCCTCGCGGAAGCGCATCAGGCACCAGCTCTGGTCGGAGAGATCGGGCGGGTTGGTGTAGCCGCCCTCGTTGACCCCGACCCGGTCGCGCAGGTCGTTCCACTCCATACACGCGGCCTGACACGCCTTGCATCCGATGCAGCGCGAGACGTCGATGAGCTTGCCGACGGGCATCGTGCGGCGGGCGGACGGCGGCGCCGCCATCTCGGCCGACTGACGGACCACGTCGAGTGACTGGTATGCCATGGCGTCCTCCTCAGGCCTTCTCGATGTTGACGAGGAACGCCTTGAACTCCGGCGTCTGGACGTTGGCGTCGCCGACCGACGGCGTCAGCGTGTTCACGAGGTACGACGGCTTCGACATCCCCTCGAACCCCCAGTGCAGCGGGATGCCGACCGTCTCGATCTCCTTCCCCGCCACCTCGAGCGTGGGGATCCGCCGGGTGACCAGGGCCTTGACCACGATCCGCCCGCGTTTCGAGCTCACGGCGACGCGGTCGCCGTTGCGGATCCCTTTCTTCCGCGCGAGGCTCTCCGATATCTCGACGAACGCCTCGGGCTGCAGCACCGCCTCGATCTCTGTGTGCTTCGTCCAGAAGTGGAAGTGCTCCGTCAGCCGGTACGTCGTCGCGACGTAGGGGAACTCCTTGGCGGTACCGAAGCGGTCGCGGTCGCCGGGGTAGACGCGGGCGGCCGGGTTGGAGACGACGGCGGGGTGCATCGGGTTGGTGTCGAGCGGCGTCTCGAACGGCTCGTAGTGCTCCGGGAAAGGTCCCTCCGCCATCGGCGGGGCCCACAGGCGCGCCAGCCCCTCGGCGTTCATGATGAACGGACCCACCCCCTCGTCGGGCGCGGCGTCGGGCCTCATGTCCGGGACGTCGGCGCCGGCCCATTTCTTGCCGGTCCAGGAGAGGTAGCGCCGGTTCGGATCCCACGGCTTGCCCGAGGGGTCGCTCGACGCGCGGTTGTACAGGATGCGGCGGTTCGCCGGCCACGACCACGCCCAGTTGAGCGTGGCGCCCATGCCGGTCGGGTCGGAGGCGTCGCGGCGAGCCATCTGGTTGCCCGCCTGCGTCCAGCTCCCCGCGAAGATCCAGCACCCGCACGCGGTCGAGCCGTCCGCCTGCAGCACCGCGAACCCCGGCACCTGCTCCCCCTCGCGCGCCAGGAACGCCCCCGCCTGCTTCGGGTCGGGGACGTCGCTGATCGCCCACCCGTTGTACTCGCGGGCGAGCTCGTCGGGGGCGGGCGCGCTCGTGATCTTGTACGGCCACGTGAGCTTGAGGATGGGGTCGGGGAACGCTCCGCCTTCCTTCTGGTAGAGGGTACGGAGACGCCCGAACAGCTCGCCCACGATCTCGGTGTCGGCCTTCGCCTCGCCCGGCGGGTCGGCGCCCTTCCAGTGCCACTGCAGCCAGCGCCCGCTGTTGACGAGGGAGCCGTCTTCCTCCGCGAAGCAGGTGGACGGGAGCCGGAACACCTCGGTCGCGATCGCCCCCGTGTCCACCTTGTTGAGGTCGCCGCGGTCCTCCCAGAACACCGACGTCTCGGTCTTGAGCGGGTCGATGATCACCAGGTACTTGAGCTTCGAGAGGGCCGTGGTGATCTTGGCCTTGTCCGGGAACGACGCCAGCGGGTTGAACCCCTGGCACACGTAGCCGTTGAGCTTCCCCTGCGCCATCAGCTCGAACACCGCGAGCACGTCGTAGACCTTGTCGAGCTTCGGCAGGAACTCGTACGCCCAGTCGTTCTCCTTCGTTGCCGCCGCGCCGTACCACGCCTTCTGCAGCGACACGAAGAACTTCGGGTAGTTCTGCCAGTAGTTCATCTGGTTGGGGCGCAGCGGCTTCGGGGTGCGCTTGCCGAGGTACGTCGCGAGGTCCGGGTCGTCGTCCATCGGCATCGTCAGGTACCCAGGGAGCAGGTTGGAGAGGAGGCCCAGGTCGGTGAGGCCCTGGATGTTGGAGTGGCCGCGCAGCGCGTTGACGCCGCCACCCGGCATCCCGATGTTGCCGAGGAGGAGCTGGACCATCGCGATCGCCCGGATGTTCTGCGAGCCGACCGAGTGCTGGGTCCACCCCAGGGCGTACAGGCTCGTCATCGTGCGCTCGGGAGGGGCGGTGGACGCGATCGCGGCGCAGATCTCGAGGAACAGCTCGCGCGGCGTGCCGGTGATCTCGGCGACCTTCTCCGGCGTGTACCGCTCGTAGTGCTTCTTCAGGAGCTGGAAGACGCAGCGGGGGTGGGCGAGCGTCAGGTCGCTCTTCGCGTACCCGTCCTTGTCGAGCTCGTACGCCCACGTCGTCTTGTCGTACGACCGCTTGTCCCGGTTGTACCCCGAGAACAGCCCGTCCGCGAACGCGTAGTCCTCGCGGACGAGGAGCGGCGCGTTGGTGTACTGCCGGACGTACTCGTGCTGGATCGCGTCGTGCTGCAGGAGGTAGTTGATCACCCCGCCGAGGAACGCGATGTCGGTCCCGGGGCGGATCGGCGCGTAGACGTCCGCGAGCGCAGCGGTCCGCGTGAAGCGGGGGTCCACCACGATCAGCTTCGCCCTGTTCTTGACCTTGGCCTCGACGACCCACTTGAACCCGCAGGGGTGGGCCTCCGCCGGGTTGCCGCCCATCACCAGGACGACGTTGGCGTTCTTGATGTCCACCCAGTTGTTTGTCATTGCGCCACGACCGAACGAGGGGGCCAGACCGGCCACCGTTGGGCCGTGTCAAACACGTGCCTGGTTGTCGAAGCACACACCTCCGAGTGCGCGGAAGACCTTGTGCGTCAGGTACCCGGTCTCGTTGGACGAGGCCGACGCGGCGAGCATCCCGAACGTCGTCCAGCGGTTGACCGTCGCCCCCTTGGCGTTCTTCGCGACGAAGTTCTTGTCGCGGTCGTCCTTCATCAGCCGGGCGATCCGGTCGAGCGCGAACTCCCAGCTCACGCGCTCGAACTTGTCGGCGCCCGCCTTTCGCCACTCGGGGAAGATCGAGCGCTGCGGCGAGTGGACGAAGTCCACCAGCGACGCGCCCTTGGGGCAGAGCGTGCCGCGGTTGACCGGGTGGTCGGGGTCGCCCTCGATGTGGACGATCTCCGTCCGCGCGTTCTTCGCCCGGTCGCCGAGCCCGTACATGATCACCCCGCACCCCACCGAGCAGTAGGGGCACGTGTTGCGGGTCTCGGTCGTTCGGGCGAGCTTGAACGCGCGGACCTCGGCGAGCGCCTCCTTCGGGGAGAAACCGAGAGCCGTGAGGCTCGAGGCGCCGACAGCCGTCGCCGAGAGCTTGACGAAGCCTCGTCTCGTGACGTCCATAAGGACCTCCGCTGGTTTCGGTACAACGTAGCACTTCGGACCGGGGTGTCAACTGAGACGCGCGCGTCCCGAGCGGGTTCCTATCCCTTGTCTCAAGTTCTCGGGCGGCCGCCCGCGGCGCGCCGTCCGCGACGGGGGAGCAGCGGCCTCAGACCGCGTCGACCCTTCCGAGCTCGTCGATCTGGCGCTCCGCCGCCTGGAGTCCCGCGTCGCGCTCACCGCCGACGCCCCGCTCGAGCGCCTCCATCACTCCGATCATGCGGTGGAGTGGGACCGAGACGAGGAGCTGGTCCTGGGCGAAGCGCGCCAGCCGCCGCGCGCCGAAGTCGAGCAGCGACAGGCCGATCTCGCCGGTGACGGCGGGGTAGGCGAGGCCCGTTCTGCACGCGGGGCCCGCGAGCTCGGCCTTCATCGAGCCGCCGTCCCAGTAGTTGGCGAGGCTGAGGACCTGGTGCAGCGTTCCCGGGTCGCCGATGAAGACGACGAGGTCCGGGAGGATCTCCGCCTGCGAGAGCGGGCAGAACACGACGTGGCTCGCCACCCCGACCGGCGCCGCCACGGTCTGCTGCCCCCTGTGCATCGCGACGCGCGAGCAGAACACCCTTTCCTTGTTGACGAGGAAGTCCACCAGCCGCTCCTTCCCCGACGCCGGCGTCTGCCCGAGCCCCAGGCTCACGAGGCCGCCGGGGCACCCGCACGTCTCGACCGTGAGCGTGACGAACTCGCCGCCGGCCGCCCGCTTCAGCGCCTGGCACACGGACACCTTCTCGTGGGCGGGAGGGTGGCCCGGCGCCGCACGTCCCGTGAACGTCACGGCCACCGGCTCGTTCGCCAGATTCAGCTCCCGCGTCAGCTTCCCCGACCACGCCTGCCAGTCCATCGAGGGCCTCTCTTTCTCGCGACTCCTGCTGTCAACCTAGGTCCAGCGGCGGGACGCCGTCAAGGACGTACCTCCCGGCCCCACGACCTCCTCCAACACAAGGGCGGGGATCGGCCCCGCCCCTCATGAGTCGGTCCCGTTCCGGTGCTTCAGTCGAGAGAGACCGCCACCTCCACGGTCTTTCCGGCCTCAACGTTGACCTGGACCGTCTTGCCCGCGTGGCCGGGCGCCACGGCGTCGATGCGGTGCGCTCCCGGCGCGACGGCGATCCCCTGCCCGAGGTCGACGAGGTGATCGGCCGTGCCGAGGAGCGCCCCGTCCAGGTACACGGCGGCGTCGGGCGGCGACACCTGGAGCATGAGCGTCGCTGACGCCGGTTGCGCCCCCGGTGCGGCGGGAGCGGCGGGAGCGCTGGCCTCGGCCGTCGCCGGACCGAACGTCGGGCCGAACCTGCGTCCGTGCGGCAGCCCGGGGGAAGGCGCCGCCGTGCGGTCCGTGGCCGTCGGATCGGCCTGGAGGTCGAGGCTGATCAGAGTCCTGTTGCCGCCGCTCACGGTCACGCGGAGCAGGCGCGAACGGAACCCCGGCGCGCGGAACTCGAGCGCGTACTCGCCGGCCTCGAGGTAGAGCAGGTCTGAGGAGAGACCGAACTCGTCCACGGAGCCGATGAGGACTCCGTTGAGGTAGACGAGCGCGCTCGGCGGCGTCACCTCGAGGTCCACCGGCGACGTCCCCGGGACGACGGCGCCCGCAGCCGCCGGCGATTCGCCGGTCGCGCCCGGCTCGGCCGCCGCGGGCGGGATCACGGCGCCCGGGTCCTCGTACACGTCGTACGGGACGTACCCGTAGTTCCAGTACGGCCACCCCCACCAGTAGTAGGCGTTCCACCACAGCGGGAAGCTGAGGTACAGCCCCCAGGCGGGGAAGCCGCCGTACCCGTGGTAGCCGTAGTACCCGTGGTAGCCGGGGCGACCGCCGGGACCCCCGTGGCCGCCGTGACCGCCCGGCCCTCCGGGGCCGCCGTGCCCCCCGTGGACGCCCGGGCCACCGCGACCGCCGTGTCCGGGTGCGCCGCCGGAGCCGGAGTGCCCGCCTCCGAACGAGCGGCCTCCGCTCCCGTGGTCCGCGCCCCGCGCCTCACTCGAGAAGGGGAGCGCGAGAGCCAGCAAACCCGCGATCAGGACAGGTGCGAGCACCCCGGATCGCATATCCGCCTCCGGGCCGGCAGGTAGAGCGACACGTCCGGCCCCTCTCCACCGTAACCGAAAAGCAAACGCCCTGCCACTTGCGGGAGCGTTCACATCGTCTCGCGCCACAGCGCCGTCCGAGCCCGGCAACACCTGCGGGAGACACCGTGTCCGCCGCGCGAGACTCCGACGCCTCGCGGACCGGCGAGCGGCGCGCGAAATGTGAGATCGAGTATCCGCCTCCGATGCGGCCGGCCACCGCCGTCGCCGCGCCAGCGAGCCCGACGGTGTGAACCGCCGCAGCACGGCCCTCGTACTAGGGGGCGTGGCGTCATTCAATTCAAAGGAGGGGAGCATGCGCGAGAGGGTCCAACGCGGAGCGGTGAACGTGTTGATGCGGTCCGGCGTGCTCGCTGTCGCGGTCGCCCTGGCGGTCACCGCGGCGAGCGCACGGGCGGCGGACGTGACGGCCAGGTTGCAGGGGTTCGACGCGTACATGGAGAAGGTGCTCAAGGACTGGAACGCGCCGGCGGTCGGCGTCGGCGTGGTCGTCGGCGACAAGCTCGTCTTCGCCAAGGGGTACAGATACCGCGACGTCGGGAAGAAGCTGCCGTTCACGCCGGCCACGCTGTGCCCGATCGCGTCCAACACCAAGCTGTTCACCGCGGTGGCGGCGGGGATCCTGGTGGACGAGGGGAAGCTGACGTGGGACAGGCCGGTGCGCGGCTCCGTCCCGTCGATCCGCTTCTACGACGACGAGCTCAACAACTCGATCACGCTTCGGGACATGCTCTCGCACCGAACCGGGATCACGAGGCACGACACGATCTGGTACAAGTCCGACTTCACCCGCAAGGAGCTGTTCGAGAGGCTCAGGTACCTCGAGCCCACCCAGCCGATGCGCGAGGTGTTCCTCTACAACAACATGATGTACGCGGCCGCCGGGTACATCATCGAGCTGCAGTCCGGCAAGCCGTGGGAGCAGTTCGTCCGCGAGCGGATCCTGGACCCGCTCGGCATGAGCGAAACGGGGTACTCGATCGAGGAGATGAAGACGCGGCCGGACCACGGCGTGCCGTACACCGAGAAGCGCGACACCAGCGAGATCTACGAGATCCCGTACTACGAGGAGACCGCCGGCGTCGCGCCGGCCGGCGCCATCGTCTCCAACATCGAGGAGATGTCGCACTGGCTCGTCGCCCTCATGAACGACGGCAGGTACGGGGGCAGGCAGGTGCTGCCGGCGGACGTCCTGAAGGCCACGCTCGCGCCCGCGATCGCCCTCCCGAACACGCTGGGCGAGACAAGGGGGTTCTGGGAGCTCCTGAACCCCGTGTACGGGATGGGGCGGTGGACGGCGTCGTACCGGGGCCACGAGGTCGCGTACCACGGCGGCGACATCAACGGGTTCCACTCCCAGGTCTCGATCGCGCCGCAGGACGGGATCGGAGTCGTCGTCCTGGTGATCGGCGACCACTGCGCGCCGCTGTACAACATCGTCACGTACAACGTCTACGAGCGCCTCCTCGGGATGGACCCGACGCCGTGGAGCGACCGGTTCCTGGCGGCGCGCCTGAAGGCGAAGAAGGCGGGGACGGAGGCGCGCGCGAAGTCGGGCCTCGACCAAGTCAAGAACACCACGCCGTCGCACCCGCTCGCGGACTACGCCGGCGAGTACCAGCACCCGGCGTACGGCGTGCTCAAGATCGCGATGAAGGACGGGGGCCTGCAGTTCGACTTTCACACGATGGCGTTCCCGCTGACGCACTACCACTACGACCGATTCGACACTCCCGACGACGAGCAGTACGGCCGGTTCTCGGTCAACTTCCTCACCAACCCCCAGGGAGACGTGGACAGGGCCGTCATGTCGCTCGACGAGGCGGAGGCGACGTTCACCCGACGGCCCGAGACGCTCGACGCCGCGACTGTCAGGAAGCTGGCGGGCACCTACGAGACCCCGAGTGGCGCGAAGTTCCAGGTCGTGATCAAGGACGACGGATCGCTCGCGCTCCTCCTCCCGGGCCAGCCTGAGACGCGGCTGCTCCCGTACAAGGGGCTCCAGTTCCACGTCAAGGAGTTCTCCGACCTGACGGTGGAGTTCGTGATGGAGAACGGCCAGGTCAAGGCGCTCAAACAGCGCGACCCGTCGGGGGAGTACGTGTTCCCGCGCAAGTAGGCGGGCGGTCGCGGCGCGCGGCGAGCCCCCCGGCCGCGCGTCAGCCGCCGCGCTTCTTCGGGGCCGGCTTCTTCGCGGGGGGCGCACCCGGCGGCGCCGGCGCGGCGGCGTGCGCGGACGCGGCCATGTGCTCCGCGATCAGCTCGGCCTGGAAGCGGCTGATCGTGTCGGGGTCCGTGAATATCGTCTGGGTGTTGTTCTGCGCCTTGTACCCCGGTCCGCCCGCGGCGCCGGTCACGACGAACGTGCCCTCGCCGGATGCCGACCAGTTCGTCGAGCCCTCGCCGCCGACGCGGCCGTCCGCAGCGAACCCCTTCGTGTGGCTGATCTGGCGGGTCGCGGACTGTCCGATCACGAACCTCGCCATCTGCGCCCCGGTCACGATGTGCGTGTTGAACGCGGACGGGTCCTTCGCGACGTCGGAGGCGAGCAGCTTCTTCTCGTGGACACCGCCCGCCTGGCTCTGGTCGAGCGTGATCAGCACCGTGACGTTCGGGTCCATCGCCTTCGCGATGATGATGTCGTTGAGCTCGTCGTCGTCGTACCCGAACATGTTCAGGTAGAGCGAGACGCTCACCCGCGAGAGGACGTGCTTGAGGATGTCGTGGACGTCGTCGCGTCCGACGTAGAAGAGGTGGAAATCGGCGCTGGCGTTCGGCGAGTACGC
>DATKLI010000023.1:0-38332 GCA_035542455.1 Thermoanaerobaculaceae bacterium | reverse complement strand
GGCCTGTTCGAGGACGCGCTCGGACGTGCCCTCGAGGATGACCGTCGAGACGCCGACGCGCGGGACGTCGATGCGCCCCAGCAACGCGCCCTCGGTGACCTTGAGATCGGCGGAACGGGCGGCGCCGGCTGCACCGCCACCTTCACGGATGAGGCGGTCCAACGCCTCGGCGTTACGGAAGTTCGCCGTGTGGGCGAGGAGCGTGACGGCTCCCCAGGTGCCGGTGAAGGCGACGCCCACAACGGCGAGGGCGCGGCGCAGGAGGATCGCGAGGCGGCGCATGTGTGGCGCGGAGGAAAAGGACCCCGGCGCCGCCAGGAGGTCGGCGCCGGGGTCTCATGCCCCAGAGGCCTCAGGTGGCCTTCAGGACAAAGGCAAGCGCGGCTGCGGCGACCAGTGCGACTATGCCGATGAGCCCGAGCAGCGGCAGCGGGCTCGCGGTCTTGGGCAGCGTCTTGGAGTGGCCGTCCGAGGATGCCGGCTGTGTCGAGCTGGGCGAGCTTGTCGGAACGGAGGTGGAAGTGGAACTCGTCCCGGTGGCAGGCGCCGCCGACGAGGCCGAGGCGGAGGTCATGGTCCCACCCGCGGAGGAGCCTGACTCGGCGGTGGAGCCGGCGCCGGGCTGCTCGGACTCCGACCCCGATGTCGCGGCAAGCGCCACGCGGGCCGCCTGCCGGTTGCTTCCCTGGCGGTTGAACCACACGGTCACGCGATCGCCAGCGCGGAGTCCCGCCGGCATGTCGGTGCTGGCGTCCAGCGCGAACGACACCGTCTTGCCGACGAGGGTCGAGGAGGCCCCGGCCGTCATGCCGTTCGCCGAATCCACCTTGAGCTCGAGCCGGTCGCTCGCGATCGAGCTGATCGTGCCCGTGGCCTCCTGGGATTCGCCTTGGCTGGCCGGCGACGTGTTGCTCTGACCGGACTGGCTCACCTGGGGAGGCGACTGCGTGGTCGGGCTCGTCTCCTGAGCCAGCAACGGCGAGGCCGCCAGGGCCAGGCCGACCGCGATCACTGCGAGCAGTTTCGTTCTCATGGTGCACTCTCCTTTCCCTCCGGACGCCGGAGTCGTGAGGCCGTCACATCGGCAGCGGCGGGCCATCCAGGCCAACCGGCGACCGGACGGTCCTGTCGGAAAGCAACCGGGATGCCACCGGCCCGGGGCGGCTCGGCCAGGGCTCGCAGGCGACGCTTGCGCGGCTCCGCTAGTTCAGTGACCAGAAAGAAGTTCTGAAGTGCCTCTCGGCTTCCTGAAGTGGTACCTGGGTTAGACTGTCGGTGTCGGATAGCTCGTCGCCGGAACCTGAAGTGGTACCCGCCGGCAGGGAATTCTTCCCTGGCGGCGCGGATTTCTTGGACAGGTCGGTTGTTCGGTCGGGTTGGGAGGTGCACGGCACCATGAGCGATCGGGAGACGGATTCGAGCGGGGACGGCGACCGCCGGGCCGTGCGAAGCCGGTCCGAAGCAGCCCCTCACGCGGCGGATGAAGCGGGCCGCGCTCAGAACCCGCTGACAGTGCTCGTCGTCGACGACGAGGCTGCGATGCGGGAGGTGCTCGAAGCCCGCCTTTCCGGGTGGGGCTACACGGTGCTTGCGGCGGCCGACGCCGAGGAGGGCCGTACGCTCGCCAACTCCCGGCGTCCCGACGTGGTCGTGTCGGACATCGTGCTGCCGGGGATGACGGGCCTCGACCTCCTGCGCTCCCTGCAAGCCGGCGACCCCGACCGGCCGGTGCTGTTGATCACCGCGTACGGCGGGGTCGACGAGGCCGTCGAGGCCATGAAGGCGGGCGCCCGCGATTTCTTCACCAAGCCGCTGGACTACGAGAAGCTCCACGCCGCCCTCGTCGCGCTCGGCGAGGAGGCGTCCGTGCGGCGGCGGGCACACACCCTGCGCTCCGCGCTCGCGGAGAGCGCGCCGCACCACGCGCTGGTCGGCACGAGCCCGGCGATCGTCGGACTCCGCGCGTTGCTCGAGACGGTCGGGGCGAGCGACGCGTCAGTGATCCTCACCGGCGAGAGCGGCACGGGGAAGGAGCTCGCGGCCAGGACGATCCACGAGGGGAGCCGGAGGCACGCCGGCCCGTTCGTCGCCATCAACGCAGCCGCAATCCCGGAAGGCCTGCTCGAGAGCGAGCTCTTCGGTCACGAGAAGGGGGCGTTCACGGGCGCGGTCGGTGCGCGCGCCGGCTGCTTCGAGCAGGCCGGCGGCGGCACGTTGTTCCTGGACGAGATCGCGGAAATGCCGGTGGCGCTCCAGCCCAAGCTCCTGCGGGTGCTCGAGGAGGGCCGGGTGCGGCGCCTTGGGGGAGTCCGTGAGGTGCCGTTCGACGTGCGTGTGATCGCCGCCACAAATCGCGATCCCGACGAGGCGGTCGAGCACGGCCTCCTGCGCCGCGACCTTTACTACCGCCTCAACGTGTTCACCGTGCCGCTGCCGCCGCTGAGGGAGCGCGAGGGCGACGTCGCTTTCCTGGCGCAGCACTTCATCGACGAGTTCAACCGCAAGCACGGGATGGCCGTGGAGGGCGTCGCCAACGCGGCCGCCGGGCGGCTGGAGTCGTACGCCTGGCCCGGCAACGTCAGGGAGCTGCGAAACGTGATCGAGCGCGCAGTGATCCTCGCGCGGCGGGGGTTCGTCGACACGGTTCACCTCCCCCCGTTCCTGCAGCGCCCGGCGCGCCCGGCCGACCCGACGATCCCGATCCCCGTCGGCTCCTCAGCCGCCGAGGCCGAACGAATCCTGATCCTGGCGACTCTCGAGCAGGCGGGCAACAACAAGGCCGAGGCAGCCCGCCGCCTCGGTCTCGACGTCAAGACCATCCGGAACAAGCTCCGGGCGTGGGGCCGCGAAGGGGGCGAGCGTTGAGGGTCTCGACGCGGCTCGTCACCGGATCGGGCCTGCTGGTGGCGCTCCTCGGAGGGGTCCTGGCGTATCAGCTTTGGCTCATGCAGCAGTTGGCGCGGGCCAACCGCGACCTCGTGTCGAGGCGCTTTCGCGCGACGCAGGCCGCACTCGACCTCGCCCGTCGTCTCGACGAGTTCGACGAGTACGCTCGCAAGTTCATCGTGACGCGCGATCCGGCGTACGCCGAGCGCGTGGGCGAGACGCGCGCGGCGTTCACCCGCGACCTCTCCGAGCTGGGGGCATCCGTCTCGGCCGACGCCGAGATCTCCGAGACGCTCCGGCTCGAGCGTGCGTGGCGGCGATTTCCTCTGACCGGGATCTCCCCCGAGGCGCTCGCGGGAGAGCTCGAACGTGTCGACCCCTCCGACGTCGAACGGGAGCTTTCGGGGCCGATCGCGGAGCTCCGGAAGCAGGTGTGGGTCGTCGCGGGCACGATACAGGCTGCGATCGAGGCGGGGGTGGCGAGTACGGCCCGGGCCGCAGACAACGCCGAACGCCTCTCCGTCGGTGTGATGGGCGCTGCCCTGGTGCTCGGCGCGGCGATCGTCTTCGCGACGGTTCGATCGATCAACACGCCGCTCCAGCGCCTGGCGGAGGCCACGCGCCGGGTGGCAAAGGGGGACTTCTCGCAGCATCTTGAAGGGAGCCGCGGCGACGAATTCGCGCAGATGTCCGCCGACTTCAACACGATGGTGGACCGGCTCGGCGAGCTCGACGCGATGAAGAGGCAGTTCGTATCGCACGTATCCCACGAGCTCAAGACGCCGCTCGTGGCGATGCAGGAGACCAATCGGCTGCTGCTCGAGGGGACGCCCGGCCCTCTCACGGAGCGGCAGCGGCGCCTGCTCACGCTGAACCTCCAGGGCGCGGAGCGGCTCGCCGGGACGATCGCCAACCTCCTCGACCTCTCGAGCGCCGAGGCCGGGGCGATGACGTACTCGTTTGCCGACCACGACCTCGGCGCCCTGGCGGAGCGCGCGGCCGCCGACTTCGAGGCGCTCGCGGGCGAGCGCCTAGTCGCGATCGAGGTGCGCCGGCCGGCGGGAGGAGTCACGGCGGAGTGTGACGCCGGCCGGGCCTTGCAGGTCCTCCACAACCTGCTCGACAACGCGGTGAAGGTCGCCCCGCCGGAAAGTGCCGTTTCGCTCACGGTTGCGGCGGCCGGCGGGGACGCCGGACCCAGAGCCGGGCCGCGCGCGTCGCCGGCCTGCGTCGAGCTGATCGTCGCCGACCGTGGGCCGGGGATCCCGGACGCCGAGAAGGACGCGGTGTTCGAGCGGTTCCACCGCCTTCGAGCGGGGCGCCGACGGCCGGGCGGCGTGGGACTGGGCCTCGCCATCTGCCGTGAGATCGTGCGGGCCCACGGAGGGGCGATCTGGATGGCCGACACTCCGGGGGGAGGGTGCTCGGCCCACGTTCTGATCCCGTGCCGCCAGCCGGCTCCGCGGGAAGCGGCGGAGCAGGGGAGGACCGCGTGACGCGGGCGCTCCTCTCCCGGTGCATCGCGGCGGCGCTGCTGGCGGGGTGCGCGTCGGCGTTCCGGACTGCCGACCGTGCCTTCGAGTCGGGCGACTACGCGCGTGCGGCTGCCGGGTATCGGAGTGTGCTCGGCCGGAGCCGATCCGGGGAAGGGGCGGACCGGGCGCTGTTCCGGCTCGCGCTCGTCCACGCGCTCCCCTCCAGCCCGCTGTGCGACGCGGCGCGCGCCGAGGAGCTGCTCGGCGAGGTCATCGCGCGCTTCCCCTCGGGGCTCTACGGCGCGGAGGCTCGGCTCGTGCTGCCGCTCGTGCAGCGAATCGGCGAGCTCCAGGAGACGCTCGAGGAGGAAAGCGCGTGCGCCACCGCGCTCCAGTCCACCGTGGACGCGTCGGCCGCGCGCCTGCACGAGAGCGACGCGGCGCTGCAGGCGAAGGACGAGGAGCTGGCTCGTGCACGCGCCAGCCTGACCGAAAGCCGGGAGAGGCTGCACCGTGTCGAATCGGAGCTCGAAGCGCTCAAGAGGATCGACTTGCGCCGCCGGCCCTGATGTGTCGGCGATCACCGGTCCCGGGGCCCGTTTCCGACCGCCGAGAGAATTCCCGAGGCCGGTGCCGCGTTAGCAGGCGCGAATCACTTTCCGGGAGGGCTTCGTGAGCGACTTCCACCAACGGGGACCGATCACGACGCTCCCGCGGTTGGCGGGCCGGGACACCGACGCGGTGGAGAGGGAGCTTGCGTTCTTCGCCCGGCGCAATCCCCTGACGCTGGTGATCCCGTGCCTGGTGTCGGAGCTCGAGCAGCCGGCGCTCGCCGGGATGGTGGAGGAGCTCGCTCGGGCCCCGTACCTCTCGAGCGCAGTGGTGTCCCTCGACCAGGCCGATGCCGACGGATATCAACGGGCCCGCAAGTACTTCCGGGCGCTCGACCACCGGGTGGTGGTGTTGTGGAACGACGGCCCCGCGATCAAGCAGATCCGGGACGAGATCGAGAGCCGCGGCACGAGACTCTCGGAGCCCGGCAAGGGACGCGCGGTGTGGATGGCGTTCGGCTACGTGCTCGCGGAAGGAAAGGCGCGCGCCGTCGCGCTCCACGACGCCGACGTGGTTGGCTACGACCGCTCCCTGCTCGCCAACCTCGTGTACCCGATCCTCCACCCCTCGCTCGAGTTCGACTTCTGCAAGGGGTACTACGCACGGGTGAGGAGGCAGCTGCACGGGCGGGCGACCAGACTGCTGGTGCGACCGCTTCTGCAGGCGCTCGGCGACGTGGTCGGCCGCCATCCCTTCCTCAGCTACCTGGCGGCGTTCCGTTACCCGCTCGCGGGCGAGATCGCGATGAACGCCGACCTGCTCCGCCTCCTGCGCATCCCGGGCGACTGGGGGCTCGAGGTGGGGCTCCTGTTCGAGGTGTTGCGCCACCGATCGGCGCGCCGCATCTGCCAGTCGAACGTGGCCGACACGTTCGAGCACAAGCACCAGGAGCTCTCTCCCGACGACGCGACCAGGGGTCTCCACCGGATGGCGGTGGACATCGTCAAGCACGTCCTGAGGACGCTCGCCGCGTCGGGCGTGATGCTCGACGAGGGACTGTTCAAGGGGCTCCGGGTCGCGTACCAGCGCTACGCAGAGGACGCCGTGTCGGATGCGTTTGCGGTCGCCACGTTCAACGGGCTCGAGTTCGACCGGCACGCCGAGGAGGAGACGCTCGAGACGTTCAGCCGGGCCCTGGCCGAGGGGTGTCAGCAGTTTCAGGAGGACCCTCTCGGCGCGCCCGCGTTGCCCAATTGGGCGAGGGTGATCTCGGCGTACCCGGAGGTCGGGCCGCGCCTCATCGCCGCCGTGTCGGACCTCGGAGGGGTCCTCGAGCCGTGAGGATCCGCGCGGTGCTCACGGACCTCGACGGCACCCTGCTCGAGCCCGACGGGTCACTCGCGCCCGAGGCCGCCGATGCCCTCGCCGCGTTGGCGGAGGCGTCAGTGCCGGTATGCCCGATCACGAGCAAGACCGCGGCGGAGCTGGGCCCGATCATGGCCCGCCTCCGGCTCGCCGGCCCGGCCGGGTTCGAGAACGGCGGCGGCGTCCGCCAGCGGGACGGGCGCATGGAGATCCTCGAGGGGGCGGTGCCGCTCGCGGACCTCCTCGCGATCTTCGCCGAGGTGCGACGCCGGACCGGCGCCCCCGCCCGGACTCTCCTGGAGCTCGACGACCGCGAGCTGGGCGCGCTCACGGGTCTGCGAGGGACGGAGCTCTCGGCTGCGCGTTGCCGCCAGACGACGCTCCCGCTGGTGGTGGACCGCGAGTGGGACGACCGCCTGCGGGCCGCGCTCCCGTCGGCGCCTGGCATCCTGCTGCTGCGGGGCAACCGGTTCCTCCACATGCAGGGGCAGCACACCAAGGCGACGGCTGCCAGGCGCATCGCGGAACGCGTGGGAGGCCCGGGCGGAGTCATGGTCGCGCTGGGCGACGCGCCGAACGACGCCGACCTGCTCGAGTTCGCGGAGATCGCCGTCATCGTGCCGGGGCTTGCGGGCCCCAACCCCGAGCTGCTCGCCCTTGTCCCGCGGGCACGAGTGGCGGCGGCCGCCCATGGGCGGGGATGGGCGGCGGCGGTCGGAGCTCTCCTCGCCGTGCGGGAGCTGCCGGGCCCGCCGGGGGCCGCCGGCCCGTCGCGCGTCCCCACGGCCTCGTCGTGAGCGCGTCGACACCCCTCCCAGAGGATCTGCGCACCCGGCTCGCGGAGGTGGGGGAGGTCGACGTCGTGGTCGGCATCCCGAGCTTCAACAACGCGTCCACGATCGGTCACGTGGTGCGCGCCGTCCAGGCAGGGTTCGCGAAGTACTTCCCCGCTCAGCGCACGCTGCTCGTGAACTCCGACGGCGGCTCGTCCGACGGCACGCCGGAGGTCGTCCAGACCGCCTCGGTCGCCGACCTCGCGACCGTGCTGGTGGCGGAGCCGCAGAAGGTGGTCCACCGGATCGTGACGCCGTACCACGGCCTCCCGGGGAAGGGGAGCGCTCTCCGGACCGTGTTCGCTGCCGCACGCGAGGTCAACGCGAGGGCGTGTGCCGTCGTCGACGCCGACCTGCGCAGCATCACGCCGGAGTGGATCGATCTCCTCGTCTCTCCCGTGCTCCGCCTCGGGTACGACTTCGTTGCGCCGCTCTACAGCCGCCACAAGTACGACGGCACGATCACCAACGGCATCGTGTACCCGTTGACGCGCGCGCTCTACGGGCTGCGTGTCCGCCAGCCCATCGGCGGCGAATTCGGCCTCTCGACAGCGCTCCTGGCCCACCTGCTGGACCAGCCTGTGTGGGAGACGGAGGTGGCGAGCTTCGGCATCGACATCTGGATGACGACGACGGCCATCACTGACGGCTTTCGCATCTGCCAGTCTTTCCTCGGAGCCAAGATCCACGACGCCAAGGACCCCGGAGTGGACCTCGCGGTGATGCTGACGCAGGTCGTGGGGACGGTGTTCCTCCTCATGGAGTCCCACGTGAACGCCTGGCGGAATGCGACGGGGAGCGCTCCGGTGCGGGAGCTCGGTTTCGAGTACGCCGTCGGGCTGGAGCCGGTGCGTGTCAACGTGGAGCGGATGCTGGGGATCTTCGGCACGGCGGCCCGGGAGCTCGTGCCGGTGTGGGAGCGAGTGCTCGAGCCCGGCACGCTCGCCAGCGTGCGGTCGCTCGCCGAGGCGCCCCAGTCCGCGTTCCGGTTCCCGGCGGAGCTCTGGGTGAAGGCGGTGTACGAGTTCGCGCTCGCCCACCATCGCAAGGCGATCACCCGCGACCACCTGCTGCGATCGCTGACGCCCCTCTACCTCGGCAGAACCGCGTCGTTCGTCCTCGAGACCTCGGACGCCGGGGCCGGCGAGGTCGAAGCCGTCGTGGAGGGGCTCTGCAAGGAGTACGAACGCCTCAAGCCGTACCTCATCGAGCGCTGGGAGGTGTGAGATGGGAGCGACATTCTCGGAACGCCTGCTGGGCGCCCTCGACGTGTTCTTCGAAGGCGTCATGCGTTTCCTGCCGGGGCTGCTTGCCGGTTTGCTTATCATCACGGTCGGCGTTCTCGCCGGCTGGGTCGTGAAGGCCGTGGCGCGCCGCGCCCTGGTGGTCGCACGATTCGATCGGTTCTGCGAGTCGGCCGGCCTGACCACGATCCTGAGCCGGGCCGACGTCCGCGCGACGCCTTCGGCGCTCGTCGCATCGCTGCTGTTCTGGCTCATCCTCGCAAGTTCCCTCATGGCGGGGGCGAGCGCGCTCCGCGTCGACGTGATCAATCGCCTGATCGCCGAGTCGTTCCTCTACCTGCCCCGGGTGCTCTCCGCCCTCGGTATCCTCCTCGTGGGATTCCTGCTCGCCAACTTCCTTTCGCGGGCCGCGCTCCTCTCGGCGGTCAACGCGCACGTCCCCTCGCCGCGCATCATCGGCCTGGTCGTGAAGTTCCTCATCGCCGTGCTCGCGTTCGCAATGGCGCTCGAGCAGCTCGAGATCGCGAAGTCGATCGTCCTCGCGGCGTTCATCATCGCCTTCGGTGCGGTGATGCTCGGCCTCGCGATCGCGTTCGGGTTCGGGGGCCGCGACGTGGCGCGGCGGGTGCTCGAGCGGCAGTTCGGCGATCGCGGCGGCGAAGACGATGACGACACCTTCAGGCACGTGTGACGGCACCGCGAGAGGGCGCCCGCCCTCGACGCCGCGCGAAGAGGGGCGCCGGGCGCGGCCGATGCGGCACGGCGTGGTAGCATTGCGCCGATGCGATGGTTGCCGATCCTCGCGATGACCGGGGCGTTCGCCGGCGTGGCCGGGGCCGCTACGGAGCCCGAGCGTCCGCCGTTCCCGTCGATCCAGCTGAGCGACCTGAGCGGGCAGCCGATGGAGCTCAAGAGCCTGCTCGGCCACGCAACCGTCATCAACTTCTGGGCCACCTGGTGCGGGCCGTGCCGCATGGAGCTGCCCGAACTCCAGAAGCTCTACAACCAGATGGGCGGCAAGGGGCTGGTGCTGCTCGCGGTCGACGTCGACATGGTGCCCTCGGAGGAGGGCGGTATCGCCGAGCTGCTCACGCTGGCGAAACCGCGGATCGACAGCGTGCTGGGGGCACTGGGTGTCACGCTGCCGGTGTACGTTGTCGATGGCAGAACGCTCGCGGAGCTTTCGGGGCTTGGACTGGAACAGATTCCGTTGACGGTTCTTCTCGATCGCGAGGGGAGGGTTGTGCGTCTCTACCCTGGCTACTCGGCGGCGGGGGTCGCCGACCTCCGCAAGCAGGTGGCCGGGGTCCTGGCCGAAGCTTCCGGACAGGGAGGAAAGTGACATGCGCAGAACGGTGCTTGTGGTGGTGTGTCTCGTCGTCGCGGCAACGTGGGCGGGCGCGCAGGGCACAGCGAACACCATCGAGCTGACGCCCACCGCCGGGTACTGGTTCGGGGACACGATCTCCCGGGGGACCATCAACGGCGTCGATTTCGACGTCACCGTTGACGACGCACCGGCGTACGGCGTCCGCCTCGCGTACAAGTTCACCCCGAACTTCGCTCTCGAGGGGTTTCTGTCACAGGAGCGCGCGAATCTCGTCACGGGTCACCGGGAACTGTTCGGCGGCGCGACGAAGGTCGGGCGGATGGATATGACCGCGGCGGAGGCCAACTTCGAGTTCTCCTTCGGACACGGCCGGTTGGTCCCGTTCATCGTCGGTGGGTTCGGCGCAATGAGGCTCGACCCGACGATCGACGTCGGGCAGGGCGCGACCAGCAACCTCTCGGCCGACACCCGCTTCCTGGGTGATTTCGGCGGGGGGCTCAAGCTCTTCTTCAACCCGCAGGTGGCCCTCCGGTTCGACTGGCGCGGCCACAGCGTCAACATCGACAACAGTCGCGGCCACAACTGCGACTGGTGGGGCGACTGCTCCTACGACCGCAACTGGCTCACCTTCACGGAGGTCGGGCTGGGGCTGACCTTCGTGTTCTGACAAGTGATGCCGGCGACTCGATCCGGTCGGGCGCTGGCGTGCGCCGCGTTCCTCCTCCTCTACGGCGCCGTGCGTCCGGCCGCTGGCCAGGCGCCCGAGAAGGAGATGTTCCGCGCGACGGCCGAGGTGTCGTCGATCCTCGTGCCGGTCACCGTCACCGACTCGAAGGGGCGGCTCGTGTCGACGCTGGAGCAGAAGCGCTTCCACCTGTACGTCGACGACATCGAGTTTCCGATCAAGTCGTTCTGGCGCGAAGGCGGGCTGCCGATCTCGTACTCGTTCATCGTCGACGTCTCCGGGTCCATGAACGGCCGGCGCCTCGCGATGACCCGCGAGGCGATCATGGAGTTCATGAGGCAGCTCAGACCGGACGACGAGGTGTGCCTCATCACATTCGGGGCCGGGGAGGTCAAGAGGCGTCTGGCGTTCGGGACGGATCCCGGTCTGTTGCCGAGGATCCTCGAGAGCCTTCGGGGCTACGGAACGACCGCTCTGTACGACATGCTCACGGCCGCACCCCAGGCGATGGAAGGGGCCCACAACATACGGCGGGTCCTGCTGCTGTTCACCGACGGCGTCGACACGGCGTCCACGGTGACGCCGGCCGACGCGGTGAAGATCCTCGAGAGCCTCTCCGACCCGCTGTACGTCTTCGGGATCGAGCCGCCGCCCGCCGACGAGGGGCCGCCGGACAGCTACGAGGAGCTCCTCGCGCGTTTCGGCGCGGCCTCGGGGGCGCGGTACCTGCGCGTCGGAGTGGCCGCGAAGCTCCCGCAGTTCGCCCGGGAATTGCGACAGGAACTCACAATGAGGTACATCATCACGTTCGACCCCTCCGGGCTCGGGACGGCCAAGTGGCGGAAGCTGGAGGTTCGGGTCGATGGCGGCTACGCCGTCTCGGCGCGCCAGGGGTACCGGGGCACGCTCCCGTGAGCTGAGCTGCCAGGGCTTGACACGCAAAGGGAGCCCTGTGCTATAAGGTACAAGTAGCAGAAAGAGTGACTCGGAACGCGGGAGACCTGAAGCAAAGGGAGGATTCTCATGAGAAAGTCGCTGTGGGTTGTCCTTGTGGTGGGGTTGCTCGTCACGCTCGGCGTGACCGGCTGCGCTACCAAGACCTACGTCCAGGAGCAGGTGGCTGCCGCTACCAAGGCCGAGGACGCCAAGATCGGTGAGGTCCAGAAGCAGGTCGAAGCGACCCAGATGGACGTCACGAACCTCAAGAAGTCCGACGCGGCGCAGAACGACCAGCTCGCCAAGCTGTCGGACACCGCGAAGGAAGCGCTGGACCGTGCCAACGAGGCGAACAAGCTGGCCAACCACAGCTTCCTGTTTGAGGTGACGCTCACCGACGAGGCCGTGCACTTCGGCTTCAACAAGCACGACCTGTCGGCCGACGCGAAGGCGGCGCTCGACGCGTTCGCGAAGCGCGTCAAGGACGAGAACAAGAACGTCTACATCGAGATCCAGGGCCACACCGACAGCATCGGCTCCGACAAGGTCAACCTGACGCTCGGCCAGTGGCGCGCCGACGAGGTCATGCGCTACCTCAACATGCAGCAGGGCTTCCCGCTGCACCGCATGAACGCCGTGTCGTACGGCAAGTTCAAGCCGATCGCCGACAACAAGACCGCTGAGGGCCGCGCGAAGAACCGCCGGGTGACCCTCGTCGTTCTCTACTGAGTCGACGCGCACGAACGTCGTGACGGAGCGCCCCGGTCGCACCCGGCCGGGGCGCTTGTCTTCTTGGGCATGGGTCCCGCCGGCGGCGGCGGGCCGTGGCCGATTCCCCGTCGTGGCACTATCATATCGGTGACGGGTGTCGGAGGTGTGGGGTGAAGAAAATCGTGATGCTGCTCACCGCGCTGTTCCTCGCCGCCGAGGCGCATGCGGCGGTTGTCGTCTTGTCCGGCGGAAAGCGGCTGGATGTTGCGAGCTTCACCGTCAACGCCAGCTACGTGACCGTCCAGTACGCCAACGGACGCCGCGAGTCGTACCCGGTGACCGCGGTGGATCTCCAGGCCACCAAGGCGGCCAACGGAGAGAAGCCCCAGGCTCCCGCACCGGCGGCCGACGCCGGACCGCACAGCCCGTTCCTGGGCGCGAAGGCCAGCGGGAAGGGCGGTGCACTTGTCGTGACCGACGCGGACGTCAAGCACTTGGAAGCGCCCGACGAGGAAGCGCAGCCCGAGGAGAAGACCGAGCAGGCGGATTCGGGCGGGCAGGTCGTCCTGGTCAGCTACGACAAGAAGTCGGTCGGGAAGGGGCTGTGGGACATCACGGCCACGGTGCTGAACCAGGGGAAGACCTCCGTGCAGGGCGTGAGTGCCATGGTCCGCGTCCTCGACGAGACCGGGAAGCCGCTGGCTTCGGGCTCTGGGACGCTGCAGGGGAAGCTCGAGCCCGGGAAGCAGGGGACGGTCACCGCGCGCGTGACGATGGACGCGGAGCCGGCCCAGGTCGCGGTCGATCTCAACTGGCAGGAGATCAAGCCGATACCGACGCCGGTCGCGCCGAAGCCGCAGGCGGGCGCGGCGGCGACGTCGGCTCCGAAGACCGCCGCCACGACGCCGGCGTATCCTGCGCCGAACTCGGTCCCCACCAACGTGATGGGGGTGATGCCGCCGAACACGGTCGGCGCGGCCCCTCAGGTTCCGCCGCCGTCCGGAGAGCCGAAGTAACCTGCCGCACCCGGGCCCTTGACGGCGGGGCTACGGTTCGGTCCTGGCCCGCCGCGAATCCCAGAACATGTATGCCACCAGAGCCACGTAGCACAGGAGCGCCACCAGCTCCGCGCCGTTCCCCTCGCCGTGGCGGAGGAGGTTCACGCCCAGATCAGCCCGAACGACCCACGCGACCCACGGGAGGGTGAACCCCTGCGCCAGGAACTTGAGCAGCGCGGCGATCACGCCCATGACCGCCCCGCCTGCGATGAACCCCGACGCGATCAGCGTGCCCCGGTTCGACCGGGCGCCTGCGAGCTTCTGGTTGTCTCCCGCCGACCGCTGCACCAGGTGTGCCACCAGCCCGCCGACGACGAGGGGCGTGTTGAGCTCGAGCGGGATGTACATCCCGAGCGCGAACGCCAGCGTGGGGACGCCAATCATCTGCATGGTGAGAGCGATGAGCACGCCCACGCCGTAGAGGAGCCACGGCACCGGCTCGTTCGACATCAGGGTCTTGATCACGGCCGCCATGGCGTTGGCCTGCGGAGCGACGAGCACCTCCGAGGCCGGATGCTGTGCGGACGGCGCGAACCCGTACGACTGGTTGAGAAGCAGGATCACGGATCCGACCGTGAGCGCCGCGAAGATCGTCCCCAGCATCTTCGAACGTTCCTGCACCGCCGGCGTGGCTCCCAGCCAGTAGCCGACCTTGAGGTCAGTCACGAACCCTCCGGCCATCGAGAGCGCCGTGCAGACCACCCCGCCGATGAGGAGCGCGGCGAGCATCCCGCTCGGGCCCGAGAGGCCGGCCTTCACCATGAACACCGAGGTGAGGATTAGGGTCATCAACGTCATTCCCGAGACCGGGTTGGTGCCGACGATCGCGATCGCCCGCGCTGCGACCGTCGTGAAGAGGAACGAGATCACCACCACGACTCCGAGGGCGATGAGCGAGAGCGGCGTCGGGCGAGCCTCCGCGCTCACGACGCCGAAACGGAAGAACGCCCAGATCGCGACTGCGACGAGTGCGATCCCTCCGATCACCCACGACATCGGCACGTCGCGGTCGGTGCGCTCCCCTCCGCTCGCGGCGGCCTTCCCGGCGAACAGCTCCTTGAAGCCGAGCGAGAACGCTTTGACGATGATCCGCCAGCTCCGGAGTATCCCCATGATCCCGGCGGCGGCGATCGCCCCGATTCCGATGTGGCGCACGTACGAGCGGAAGATCTGCTCCGCGGACATGGAGCCGATCAGCGTCCCGTCGCTGACCGGCGGCACGGCGACCCCGAGGTGAGCGCCGAAGTGCCCGACGAGGGGGACGAGCAGGAACCAGGAGAGGAACGAGCCCGCGCAGATGATCGCTGAGTACTTGAGGCCGATGATGTAACCCAGGCCCAGGATCGACGAGAGAACGTCGAGCCGGAACACGAGCTTAGCCTTCTCCGCGAGGCCCGAGAGGAATCCGACCGACCGCGTCGTGAACACCTCGGCCCAACCCTGGAAGTGGATGATCGTGAAGTCGAAGAGGCCGCCGATCGCGGCAGCCGCCGCGAGGACGCGGGCCTGCCTCCCGCCGGCCTCGCCCGCGACGAGGACCTCGGTCGTCGCGGTGGCCTCGGGGAACGGAAACTCGCCGTGCATCTCCTTCACGAAGTAGCGGCGCAGCGGGATCAGAAACAGGATCCCGAGCGCCCCGCCCAGCAGCGCGGCGAGGAAGAGCTTCACGAGGTTGACGTCCAGCCCGAGGATGAAGAGCGCGGGAAGCGTGAAGATCGAGCCCGCCACGACCAGGCCGGACGCCGCACCGATCGACTGGACGATCACGTTCTCGAGCAGCGTCGAGCGCCGCTTGAACAGGACGCCGAAACCCACCGCCAGGATCGAGATCGGGATCGCAGCCTCGAAGACCTGCCCGACCTTGAGCCCCAGGAACGCCGCGGCGGCGGAGAACACCACCGCCATCACGAGGCCGAGCACGACCGATCGTGGCGTCCACTCGGGGACCGTCTCTGCGGCGGGGACCGGCGGCTGGTACGTTTCGCCGGGCTCCAGTTTGCGGTAGGCGTTCGCGGGTAGGGTGCGGTGGGCGGTCTCCATTGGCGCGTTCCCTCCGGGGCGCAACGCGCGCGAGCTTACGGGCGCCGCGCCTCAAAAATCAAGCCGCTGACCCGCCCCTTGTCGCGGGTCCGCCGGCGCGGGATACTACGGGTGGAGGCGGCGCGGGTGACGGTACCGAAGAGGATCCTGGTTGCGAAGCCCGGCCTGGACGGTCACGACCGGGGCGCGAAGGTCGTAGCGCGAGCGCTCCGAGACGCAGGGTTCGAGGTGATCTATACGGGCCTGCGGCAGACCCCGGCGCAGATCGCCCAGGCGGCGGTGCAGGAGGACGTCGATGCCGTCGGTCTGTCGAGCCTCTCCGGCGCGCACCGCGAGCTGTTCCCGGCCGTCGTCGAAGCTTTGCGGAGCGCCGGGGCCGGCGAGGTGCTGGTGTTCGGAGGCGGTGTGATCCCGGACGACGATGCCGCTGAGCTGAAGGCGCAAGGGATCGAGCGGATCTTCCCCCCGGGAACGGACACCAGGGAGATCGTGCGCTTCCTGCGGGAGCGGCTTGGGGTAGACCCCGGTCACGAGCCGACCAGCTGAGCGAGCCTCAGGGCGATCGTCTCTCCGAGCTCCAGGTAGGTCGAGATTCCGCGGCGGGTGAGTCGCTCAGAGTGGACACCGGCCGCCACGACGACGGTCCCGGCGGTTGCCCTCGCCAGTGATTCCGCCAGCGGGCGCGCGAGCGCCTCCTCGCGGTGCGGAGGGTGGGCGAGAACCGAGGTCGTCACCGTCGTCTGTGTGGGGTCGTCGGCCGCCGGATGGGGACGCACCACGACCACGCAGCCGATGTGAGGCCGATCGCCGCCGGTGAGCACGACCGCGAGGTCGGAACCGGCGCGGCACGCGACGGCCTCGAGGTGAAGCCGTCCGCGGGACTCGCTCACCCGCACGATCGCGCCAGGTTCGGTCACGCGGCGGAATGATACGCTGGGCTGGGCGTTTCTAGAAATCGGCGGGCCGTCCCCGGTCCGGAAGGAGACAACCGGCATGCATGCGCGCCACGGCTTCGTGACCTTCCTCGGTACCCCGATGACCCTCGTAGGCCAGCCACCGCAGATCGGGAGCAAGGCTCCGGAGTTCACCGCGCTGCGCGGCGACATGACGCCGTACTCCCTGTCGCAGGCCGCCGGGAAGGTCGTCGTGATCAACTCGGTCCCGTCGCTCGACACCTCCGTCTGCGCGATGCAGACGCGCCGCTTCAACCAGGAGGCGGCGGCGCTGGGCGATGGCGTGAAGGTGCTCGTGATCTCGATGGACCTCCCGTTCGCCCAGAAGCGCTTTTGCGCCACCGAGGGGATCGCGAACCTCGAGACTCTCTCCGACCACCGCGACGCAGGGTTCGGCACCGGCTACGGGCTCCTCATCAAGGAGCTGAGGCTGCTGGCGCGCAGCGTGCTGGCCGTGGATGGAAACGGGGTCCTGCGGTACGTGCAGCTCGTTCCCGAGGTCTCGCACGAGCCGAACTACGACGACGCACTGGCGGCCATCAAGGCGCTCCGGTAGTGGGCTTGCCCGCCTCCGGGAAGAACCCGGAGATCACCAGGAGATCCTGCCGCCCGACGAGCTGACCCTCGCTGGTCCAGACCTCGGCGCGGTACTTGCCGGGGCCGAGGCCGCCCGGGCCGGGCCGAAGGGCGTCCCACACCCGGAACCCGCGCCGGTGAGCCACGACGTCCAGGTTGCGGGAGGTCTTGACGACGACGCCCCCCTTGAGGAACCGGAACTGGACGCGCAGAGGCAGCCTGCCGGGCGAGAAGATCGTGGCCCTCGCTATCAACCGCTGACCGGCGAGCGTGGCCGCTGCGACCGGCGTCCCCTCGGGGAACTCGTTCACGAGATCGAGCGTCTTCGGGTCGATGGCGGTGCCGAAGCTGAGATCGGTCATGCGGAGCGGGACCGGCGGGATGAGCTCCCTGGCGAACTTGAGCACCCCGACGATCGCAGCCACGGCGACGACGATGAGTGCGAGGCGCCTCCGGTTCCTGAGGTCGCGCGCCGAGTACGCCAGCGGGAGCGAGGCGAAGAAGCTGAGTCCTGCGGCGAGGTAGGCGCCGTTGTGGATTCTCACGTGGAGCAGCAGCGGGAGGAAGAACTGCAGGGCGGAGTAGGTGACGAAAGCGAAGAACCCCTGGGCGAACCACCGGTTCGTGCGGAGGAGGCGGTCGAACGGCAGGTCGAAGCACGACAGCACGGCGAGAAGCGCCAGCACGACGACGTAGGCGCTGTTCAACGAAAGGAACGTGGTGGAGTAGAAGTAGAAGGGGAGCAGGAAGAACAGCGTCTCCTGGTACATCACGCGGGTGAGGTACGAGACGAAGCCGTGCGCGGCCCTCGCGCGAGGCGAGTCGAGCCCGCTCGAGATGCGGGAGAAGAAGAGCGTGGACAGCCACGTCAGCGTGAGGAACAGCACGACCCACGGCAGGAAGCCGTAGCGGTTGTGGGCGAGGACGAGGACGATCCCCCCGCTGATCAGCGCCCAGGCGGAGTGCGCCATCCAGAAGGTACGGGCGTAGCGCCGCCGCATCTGGCGGCCGAGGTCTGCGGTGCGGTTGAGGCGCACCCGCCACGCCGGCTTCGCATACTCCATGCGGCCGAATTCTAGCCCGGACCGTCCACCGCGCGGCGGCGAGGGCGCGACGGGGGGCGATCCGGTACACTTCGGCGCGTGGAGAGCGAACGCACGGCTGGCCTCACGACGTGGATCGAGGTGTCGCGGGGAGCCATCTCCCGGAACCTCTCGCTGTTCCGCGGTCTCCTCGATCCGCTGGTAGCGGTCCTCGCCGTGGTGAAGGCCAATGCCTACGGCCACGGCCTCGAGGCGGTGGCCAGGATGTGCGCCGCCGAAGGGGTCGCGATGCTCGGCGTCCACTCGGCGGACGAGGTCCGGAGCCTGCGGGCGGCCGGCGTCACGACTCCGATCCTGGTAATGGGGTACCTGACCCCGTCACAGGTCGCCGAGGTCGTCGACCGGAGCGTCCACGTCCTCGCGTCGTCGCGCACGGTTCTCGAGTCGCTCGCTGCCCACGCGCGCCGCCTGGGTACCCCGGTGCCGGTTCACGTGAAGGTGGACACCGGCACGCACAGGCAGGGGGTCGAACCGGGCGACGCCGGTCCTTTCGCCGCGGCGGCGAAGCGAATGGGCCTCGAGGTCGCCGGCGTCGCGACGCACTTCGCCAACATCGAGGACACGACGGACCACACCTACGCGTTCCGCCAGCTGGAGGCGTTCCGCACCGCCGCCGCGGATGTCGAGGCGGCGGTCGGGCGCGTGCGGTGGGTGCACGCGGCGTGTTCGGCCGCCGTGCTCCTCTTCCGCGAGGCGGACTTCTCGATGGTCCGCATCGGGATCTCGCTCTACGGACACTGGCCCTCCAAGGAGACGTACGTCTCGTGGCTGCTCGCCCACGGCCGGGACGGCGTGAGGCTGCAGCCGGCGCTGTCGTGGAGGGCCCGGATCGGCCAGCTCAAGCCTGTCCGGGCGGGTGCGCCGATCGGGTACGGACTCACTCATCGGCCCACGAGGGACACGACCATCGCGGTGCTCCCCGTCGGGTACGCGGACGGCTATCCGCGTGCGCTCTCGAACCGGGCCCGCATCCTCGTCCGCGGACGCCCCGCGCCGGTGGTGGGGCGCGTCTGCATGGACATCGTCCTGGCGGACGTCACCGACGTGCCGTCGGTCGCGGAGGGCGATGTCGCGACGCTGATCGGGAGCGACGGGGACGAACGCGTCTCCGCCGAGGAGCTCGCGGAGCAGTCGGGCACGATCAACTACGAGATCCTGGCGCGCCTGTCGCCCTCGTTGCCCCGTCTCGAGTGCGAGTAGCTATCATGGGGCGATGCACCGAGACGCCCTGAGGGAGCTCCTGGAGCGCGTCGCTCGCGGCGAGCTGAGTCCGGCCGAGGCGGGAGAGAGGCTGGCCCACCTCCCGTTCGTCGAGCGCGGCGAAGTGGTCGTCGACACGCACCGGCCCCTTCGCACCGGGGAGGCCGAAGCCGTGTACTGCGAGGGGAAAACGCCCCAGCAGGCGGCCACCGCATTCCTGGCGCTCTCGTCCTCCGGCGGTCCTGTGCTGGCGACGCGAGCGTCGGACGACCATGCGCGAGCCATCGTCGGGGCGGTCCCGTCGGCCGTCCACCACCCCCTGGCGCGGATGGTCGTCCTGCCCGGAGCGCCGCCGGTGTGCGGCGACGTCGCCGTGATCTGCGCAGGGACCTCGGACCTCCCCGTCGCCGAGGAGGCGGCCGTGACGGCCGAGTCGCTGGGGGCGCACGTCGGCCGGGTCCACGACGCCGGCGTCGCCGGACTCCACAGGCTCCTGAGCCGCGCGGAGGAACTCCGCCGGGCCGGCGTCGTGATCGCCGTGGCCGGGATGGAGGGCGCGCTCCCCTCGGTCGTCGCCGGTCTCGTTTCCGCACCCGTCGTTGCCGTTCCCACGTCGGTCGGGTACGGCGCCGCGTTCGGAGGCCTCGCCGCTCTGCTCGCGATGCTCAACGCGTGCGCCCCGGGCGTGGCGGTCGTGAATATCGACAACGGCTTCGGAGCCGGCCTCTTGGCCGTGCGGGTCCTGCGATCCCGGGGGGAGGGGCTGTGATCACGATTGATCTCGAGCTGGCGGGCGGGAGATCGCCGTGCCACGTGGGCGAGGGGACGCTCGGCGAGCTCGCGGAGCTGCTACGGCCGTTCTCCGATGCGGGGCAGGCCTTCGTCGTGACCGACACGACGGTCGGCCCGCTCTACGGCATCGACGTCGCCGAGCAGCTTGACGCCCCGCTCCTCGAGCTCCCGACCGGCGAGGAGCACAAGCGCTGGCAGTCCGTGGAGCGCGTCGCGCGCTGGTTGATCGCGAACCAGGTCGAGCGGGGCGGCCTCCTGGTGGCCGTCGGCGGCGGCGTGGTGACCGACCTGGTCGGGTTCGCCGCAGCGATCGTCCTGCGCGGCATGCCGTGGGTGGCCGTCCCCACGACGCTGCTCGGAATGGTCGACGCGGCGCTCGGCGGCAAGACCGGAATCGACCTGGACGTGGGGAAGAACCTCGTCGGGGCGTTCTGGCCGCCGCGGGCGGTGATCGCCGACCCGCTCGTGCTGGCGACGCTGGACCTCCGGCAGCTGCGCTCGGGACTGGCTGAGGTGGTGAAGTCGGCGATGATCGCGCCGTCGACCCTCGAGCACATCCTCGACAGCCACCTGGGCCCGGTGGCGGCGGGCGACCCGATGCAGGCGATCGAGCTCGTCGTCGGGTGCATCCGCGTGAAGAGCGAGATCGTCGCGGTCGACGAAAGGGAGGCCGGGCCGCGGCGAGCGCTCAACCTCGGCCACACGCTCGCCCACGGCCTGGAGGGCGCGACCGACTTCAGCCGCTTCCTGCATGGAGAGGCGGTGACGTGGGGCCTGCTCGCCGAGCTTCGTCTCGCGCGCGACCGCGGCCTCCTCTCGACGGCGGAGGCGGTCACCTGGGCCGAACGTCTCCAGGCGCTGGCGCCGCTCCCGGACCTGCGGGGGATCGCGTGGGAGGCGGTGGCGCCGTACATCGAGCGCGACAAGAAGCGTCTCGGCGGCAGGGTCGGCTGGGTGCTCCCGCGGATGGGCGGCGTCGTCCTCGACGTCGCGGTGACCGACGACGAGGCGGCCGCCGTCTACGCGCTCCTCCAGGAGCTCCCGCCCGCGGGACCGTTCACGACCCTCATCTGAACCGCAGAGGCGCGGGCGCGCTCCCCACCCTGGGAAGTGCCGCCGGCCGGACGGCCGACAGCTGTCGAGGGGGTGCTAGACTCGCGGCCCACGAGACGTGTGGAGGGTGGTGTGAGCCGTCCTGAACCGTTGCCGACTCGTTTCGACCCGGCCTCGTTTGAGGAGAAGTGGTATGCCGCCTGGGAGCGGTCGGGCGCGTTCACTCCGGAGATGCCGTCCGGAAAGCGCCCGTTCGTGATCCTGATCCCGCCTCCGAACGTGACCGGCAAGCTGCACATCGGACACGCGCTCCAGTTCACGCTCCAGGATCTCGTGATCCGCTGGCGCCGGATGCAGGGGTACAACGCGCTCTGGCTTCCCGGCACGGACCACGCCGGCATCGCTACCCAGGTCATGGTCGAGCGCGAGCTCGCGAAGGAGGGGACGAGCCGCCGCGACCTCGGGCGGGAGAAGTTCCTCGAGCGGATGTGGCAGTGGAAGGCACGGTACAAGGACAACATCTCGCACCAGGCGAAGGCTCTCGGGGCGTCGTGCGACTGGACGCGCGAGAGGTTCACCCTCGACCCGATGCTCTCGCGTGCGGTGCGGCACGCGTTCGCGTCGCTCCACCGCGAGGGGCTCATCTACCGCGCGCACCGCCTGATCAACTGGTGCCCGCGCTGCCTTACTGCGCTCTCCGACCTCGAGGTCGTGCACAAGGAGATCGACGGAGGGATGTGGGACTTCGCGTACCCGCTCGCCGACGGGGGCGAGATCGTGGTCTCGACGTCGCGGCCGGAGACGATGCTCGGCGACACCGCGGTCGCCGTCCACCCGGACGACCCGCGCTACCGGCACCTCGTCGGGAGGCTGATCCGGCACCCTCTGCTCGACCGCACGTTCCCGGTCATCGCCGACCCGGTCCTCGTGGACCCGAAGTTCGGGACGGGAGCGGTCAAGGTGACGCCGGCGCACGACCCCAACGACTTCGCCTGCGGCGAGCGGCACGGCCTGGAGAAGGTCAACATTCTGACGGACGACGGGCACATCAACGAGAACGGTGGACCGTTCGCGGGGCAGGACCGCTTCACGGCTCGCAAGAGCGTCCTCGCAGCGCTCGGGGAGAAGCACCTGCGGCGGGGCGAGAAGACCCACCGCCACGCGGTCGGGCACTGCCAACGCTGCGACACGGTCGTCGAGCCGTACCTCTCGCTGCAGTGGTTCTGCTCGATGCGTGCGATGGCGGAGCGGGCGCTCGCGGCGGTGCGGGGCGGCGAGGTGCGCCTGATCCCGGAGTTTTGGGTCGCCACCTACGAGAACTGGCTCGGGAACATCCTCGACTGGTGCATCTCCCGGCAGCTGTGGTGGGGGCATCGGATCCCGGCGTTCTACTGCGCCGACGGCCACACGACCGTCTCCGAGGAAGACGTCACCGCCTGCGCGACGTGCGGGAAGACTGTCGAGCAGGATCCGGACGTGCTCGACACGTGGTTCTCGTCGGGGCTGTGGCCGATCTCGACGATGGGGTGGCCGGATGAGACCGCCGACCTCAAGACGTTCTACCCGACCAGCCTGCTCATCACCGGGTTCGACATCCTCTTCTTCTGGGTCGCCCGGATGATCATGATGGGGTGCCACTTCACGGGGAAGGCGCCGTTCGGCGAGGTCCATCTCACGGGGCTGGTGCGTGACGCCCGCGGCCAGAAGATGTCGAAGACCAAGGGGAACGTGATGGACCCGCTCGACCTCGTCCACGAGTACGGGGCGGACGCCGTGCGGTTCACCCTCGCGGCGCTCGCGTCGCCCGGCCGCGACCTCCCGCTCGACTCCAAGCGGATGGAGGGGTACCGGGCATTCGGGACGAAGATCTGGAACGCCGCGAGGTTCGTTCAGATGCACCTCCACGGTTCGGAGCCCGAGCTGACGCACGTCGACGCGGGTTCGCTCGCGCTCCCCGAGTCGTGGATCCTGGCCGAGCTCGACCGCACGATCGCCGTCGTCAACCGCTCGTGGGAGGCGTATCGATTCGACGAGGCGTGCAGGGAGCTGTACCAGTTCGTCTGGAACGACTACTGCGACTGGTACGTGGAGATGGCCAAACCCGTCCTCCAGGGCGGGGACCAGGAGGGACGGCGGGCGGCCGACGTGAGGGCCGTCGCCCGCGGCGTGCTGATCGAGGCGCTCAAGCTCCTCCACCCGGTGATGCCGTTCATCACCGAGGAGATCGCCGCTCACCTCGGCGCCGCGCGCCCGCTGATCGGTACGGCGTACCCCTCGGCGGGCGAGCGAGCGGTGGATCCGGGCGCCGGCCCGGTGATGTCGGCGTTCCAGGCGATCGTGCAGGAGACCCGGTCGTATCGGCACCTGGTCGGCCTCCCGCCGGGCGCACAGCTGTCCGTCTACCTGACGGGGCTCGCCCCCGCGTTGCTCGAGGCGTTCCAGCGGCTGGCGCCGGAGATGCAGAGGATGGCCGGCCTGGCGTCCCTCGAACTGAACCCGGCCGAGGTCCCGTCCGGTGCCGTCCGCGACCTGGCTGGCGGCGTCAACGTAGCGATCATGCTGCCGATCGGAGCCCTCGGTCCCTCGGAGACCCAACGCCTCACCGCGGAACTCACCCAGACCCGTGCCGAGCTCGCGAGGGTGACCGCTCGCCTGGCCGACGCCGGGTTCACCGGAGGCGCTCCCGCCGAGGTCGTCGCGGGCGCCCGCCAGCGCGCCGAGGAGCTGACACACAAAACCTCCCTGCTTGCGGCTACACTTGGCAGGGAACCCTGAGCGTGCAGTTGGGCCGAGTGCCACCCGCCAACGTCATCTTCCTCGACGACCTCGACTCGACGGTCGCGTTCGCCGAGAGGTTGATGGCTGCCTGGGTCGCGGCGGACGAGGACCCGCTTGCGGAGACGTTGCTGATCGCCGAACGGCAGCACGCGGGGCGCGGTCGCGGGGAGCATTCGTGGGAGTCCCCGCCGGGCGGGCTGTACGCGAACTGGCTCGCGTGGCTGCCGGGCGGGGCCCTCTCCGTCCTCCCGCTCGCCGTCGGGGTCGCGCTCGCGGCTGCCGTCGAGCGTCTCGTGCCCACCGTCAAGGTCGGGCTCAAGTGGCCCAACGATCTCCTGGTGAGCGGAGGGAAGCTCGGGGGGATCCTGTGCCAGAGCCGCGGAGTGGGGGACCCGATGTGGGTTTCGGTCGGCATCGGCGTCAACCTGACGACCGCACCGGCGCTGGCGCCCGGCGACGATGTCAGGGCCGTGTGCCTGCGTGACTTCGGGTGGGGCGGCGCGGCTGCGGAGGGTGTTCGGGCCCTGGCGGAGGGGTTCCTGGCCGAGGTCCACGGCGCGCTCGGCCGGGCCGAGGACACACGCGGTCGCTGGCTCGCCCGGACGGTCCACCGCCGCGGCGACCGGCTGCGGGTGCGTCTGCACGACGAGGTGGTCGAGGGCGGGTTCGTCGGATTCGACCGCGACGGCCTGCTGGAGCTCGAGGTTGAGGGTCGCCTACGGAAGTTCTCCGTCGGAGAGGTCCTCTTCGCCGGCGATGGGGGTTCGTGATGCTCCTGGCGCTTGACGTCGGCAACACGCACACGACGATCGGGGTCTTCCGGGGCGCCGAGATCCTGCGACGCTGGCGCCTGACGACGGTTCACGACCGGACGGTGGACGAGCTCGGGATCTTCCTCCGGCAGCTGTGCGAGTGGGCCGAGATCTCGCCCCGCGCGATCAGCGGCGTGATCGTGGGCTCCGTCGTCCCGCCGATCGACGGCGCGCTGCGCGCCGCAATCGGCACGTACCTCCACTCCGAACCTCTGTTCGTGGCGCCGGGTATCAGGTCCGGGATGCCGCTGCGCGTGGACACGCCCCTGGAGCTGGGCGCGGACCGCCTGTGCAACGCCGTCGCGGCGTACGCCGAGTACGGCGGGCCGTGCGTCGTGGTCGACTTCGGCACGGCCACGACGTGGGACGTCGTCTCGGCGAAGGGCGAGTTCCTGGGGGGCGTGATCGCGCCGGGGCTCGAGATCTCCGCCGAGGCGCTCTTCGGGCGCGCCGCCAAGCTGCCGCGGATCGAGCTCTCCGCCCCGGAGCGCGTGATCGGGAAGGGGACCGTCGACTCGATGCAGGCGGGGATCGTGCTGGGGTACGTGGGGCTGACGGAAGGGCTGACGAGTCGCGTCCTTGCGGAGCTGGGCGGCGGCAAGGTGGTCGCCACGGGCGGGCTCGCGACTGTCATCGCCCGCCACACCCGGATCTTCACCGCCGTGGACGACGACCTGACGCTCAAGGGGCTCCGGCTGCTCTGGGAGCGCAACCGGCCCGAGCAGGCGTAACGGGGAATCGGCGGATGACCGGGCCGGAGGACGACGAGCTCGCCTACTACCGCGCCGTCGAGGACCACTTCGCGGCGCTGCGAGGGACACCGTTCCTGTTCACTCCCAAGGACTTCAGCCTGCTCCGAACGTGGTGGACCGAGGGCGTGCCGCTGGCCGCGGTGCTCGCCGGGATCGGAGAGGCGTGGGAGCGACGCCGTGAGCGCAGCGACGACCCGATCTCGTCCCTGAGCTACTGCAGGCACGCCGTGAGGCGTCACGCGCGGCGGCTCGTGCGAGCGCACGCCGGCGCCCCGGCGCAAGCGCCGACCGTCGACGCCCGGCGCGCGCTCGGCGAGATGGCGGCGCAGGTGGCCGAGGCGGCGGATCGTTGGAAGGCGGTGCCCGCGGTCGCGGCCGTCCTCAGGGACCTGGAACGGGCCGTCGCCTCCCTCCCTCCCGACGGTGAGCCCGGGGCGCTGGACGAGACGCTCGCCGACCTCGAGTTCGGAACGCTCGCCGCCCTGCGCTGCGCGCTCCCGCCGGGCCTGAGGTCCGAGCTCGAGTCGGAGATCGACCGCGACCTCGTGGGGCTTGCGGCGGAGGGGGACGTGCTCGAGCGCACCCGGAGGGCTCTCGCGATCAAGGCGGCCCGGCGTCTCGTCGGCCTGCCCCGCCTGGAGCTGGGCGCCGGTGCGGATTGAGATCGAGTCGGTCGCGGGCGGGGGGCGGGGGCTGGCGAAGGCCGCCGGCAAGGTCTGGTTCGTGGCCGGTGCTCTTCCGGGCGAGGTGGTGGAGGCCGAGGTCGAACGCGAGCGCGCCGGCATCGTCGAGGCGCGGGCAATCCGCGTGATCGCGCCGGCCGGCACGCGCGACCCGGATCCCTGCCCGATCGCGGATGCCTGCGGAGGGTGCGACCTTGCCCACGTGCGCCGTGCGGCTGCCGCCGAGATGCTCCGGTCGGTCGCATCCGGCGCTCTCCGGCACGCACCTCCCGAGCTGGGCGGCGCCGTCCGCGCGGCCCGCGTGGAGCTCTCCCCGATGGCGTGGAGGCTGCGGGCCAGGCTGCACTGGGACGCCTCCCGGGCCGTCCTCGGCTTTCGCCGGGCGCGCTCGCACGACGTGATAGCGATCACGCCGTGCCGGGTGGTGTCGCCCCTGCTCCTCGAGACGTTGCCGCGCGTCGTCGCCGCCCTCGCGGGGTGCTCGGCGCCGGACGGAGAGCTCGAGTGGCTCGAGGACCTCGAGTCCATCACAGCGGTGGCCGGGTGGCACGGCGCGAGCGTCCCTCCTCCGCCGTCGGGCCGCCTCGGAGGGTTTCACGCCATCGCCCCAGACGGCCGCGTCCGGGCGGGCGGGTGGGGTCCAACCGGCGTCACGATGAGCCTCCCGCTCCCGTTGTGGGTGCCGGTCGGCGCGTTCTTCCAGGGCAACCGCCACCTCGCGCCGAGGCTGTTCCAGCGCGTCGCGGAGATCGTCCGGGGCGAGTCGCCCGAGCGGGTCGTCGACCTCTACGGCGGGGTCGGCCTGCTCGGCGCCGCGGCGCTGCACGCCGGAGCGCGCACGCTCACGGTGGTCGAGGCCTCCCGGGCCGCGGCGTCCGCTGCCGCGCAGAACCTCCCGGAGGCCCGCGTCGTCGCCGGCTCGGCAGAGGCGTTCCTGGCCCACCCGGGTCCCGGGACGGGGACGCTCGCGATCGTGGACCCGCCGCGGACGGGGCTCTCGCGTCGAGCCGCCGAGTCGCTCGTGCGCTGGAGACCAAGCGCGGTCGTGCTGCTCTCCTGCGACGCCGCCCGCTTCGGGCGGGACGGAGGGCGTCTCCTGGCCGCCGGATACGAGCTGGTGTCAACGGAGCTGTGGGACATGTTCGCGGGTTCGCACCATGTCGAGGTTCTGGCGCATTTTCGCAGGGCAGACCGCTGAGAGCCCGGGCGCCGGCCTCATCGCGCTCGGGGCGAGCGCGGTGCTCGGCGTCGCGGCGGGGAACCTCGCGCCGCCGGAGCGCGGGTGGGTTGGGCCGCTGCTCGCGCTCGCCCTGCTGTGCGGGTGGCGCGGACTCGTCCGGCGACGCGCTCTGCTGTGGTGGGTTCCGTGCGGTATCGCGCTCGGCCTCGCCGCGTGTGCCGCCGCCGCGAGGACGCCGCCCGGGTTGGCGGGGAAGGCCGTGCCGGTGAGGTTCGAGGTCTCGGTGCGGGACGGGTGGGTCAGCGGCGCGCGGGGGTGGGGGACACGCGTACGCCTGCGGCAGGTTGAATGGGCCGGCCGCGCGACTGACCGACCGCGCGAGATGCAGCTCTACATCGCGGCGCCGGTCGGGGTCGCGGACCTTCCAGCGCCGGGGACGACATGGGCCGGTGCGGGGGAGCTCGTGTTCGACCGCGACCACCCCTTAGCGCCCGGCTTTCTGAGGGTCAAGTCGATGCTCCTGATGCGGCGGGCGGGCGACGGACCCGTCGTGGACCGGCTCCGCGAGGCCGGAGTGAGGGCGCTCGAGAGGAGCGCCGGCTCAAGCCCGAGGCGCCTGCGGGCCGCCGCGCTCGCGTCGGCCCTCGCACTCCAGCGGCTGGAGTCGATCCAGGAGGGCGAGTTCGCGAGCATGCGGCGGTCGGGTCTCGTCCACCTGCTCTCCGTGTCCGGCCTCCACGTCGGGCTCGTCGGAATGATGGTGTGGGCGATCCTGAACGCCGTCGGGGTCCGGCCCGGGCCGAGGCGCTGGATCGTGGCGCTCGCGGTCGTCGGGTTCGCCCTCCTCGCGGGCGGCAACCCTCCGGTCCGCCGGGCGGCGACGGCGGGCGTGGCGTACCTCGTGGGGCGCCGGCTCGGAAGGCCGCTCGAGCCGCTCCCGGTCGTCTGGGGGATCGTCGGAGCGCTCTCGCTGCTGGAGCCCTCGGTCCTCCTTCAGGCGGGGTTCCAGCTCTCCGCGTTCGTGACGCTGGCGCTCGTCCGATGGGTCGAGCCGGTGACGCGCCTGCTGCGATGGCTGCCGACACGCCTCGCCCAGGCGGCGTCTGTCGCGTTGGTGGCGCAGGGTGCCGCGGCGCCGCTGGTGGGGACGCACTTCGCGGTGATCCCGCCTCTCGGCGTCGTCGCGAGCCTGCTGGCCGCTCCGCTCGAGCTGTTCCTCGTGGGCGCAAGCCTCCTCGCACTTGTCGTCTCGACCGTGGGCTCGCGGCTGGGCGCCGCGGCGCTGGAAGCGGTCTCTGTCGGGCAACGGCTCCTCGACGGCGCCTCGGCGGCCGGGGGCGGATCGAGCTGGCCTTTCCCGCCGCCGTCGACGCTCGTGGCGGCGGTGCTCGCGGCGCTCGCTCTCGTTGCCGTCACCCGGACCAGGGCGGCGGCGGCGGCCGGCCTCACTCTCGCGGCCGGGACCGCCGCCTGGATGCTGATCCCGGGAGGCCGGAGCGCCACCGCCTGCGAGGTCCGAACGCTCGGCGTCAGCGAGGGGATGGCGCTGCTGCTGCGCTGCGGCGACGGCTCCGTCCTCGTCGACGCGGGCAGGTCTCCGGTCGAGGCGTGGCGGGAGCTCGCGAGGAACCGCGTGCGGCGGCTCGACGCTCTGGTCGTGACCCACCCGGACGCGGACCACACCGGGGGCGCCGCGCTCCTCCTCGACCGCCTGAGCGTCCGGCGGTTCGCGTTCCCGGAGGCGCTCGGCGAGCGGGCGGAGATCGTCCCCCTCCGTCGCCTGGCCCGACTCCGGGGCGTCGAGGAGGTGCCGCTGCAGCGCGGGGGACGGTACGAGTTCGGGGGCGCGGGGTGGGAGGTGCTGTGGCCCCCGCGCACGATGGAGGGCGTCGACAACGACGCGAGCCTCGTGGCGCGGGTCACGATGTGGGGGCCGAGACTGCTGGTCGCGGGAGACATCGAAGCGCCCGGTGAGGCCGCACTGCTCCGCGAGGGTGGGGACCTCGAGTCGGAGCTCCTCCAGCTGCCGCACCACGGGTCGCGTACGTCCTCCACGCCACCGTTCATCGCCGCCGTGCGTCCGGTGGTGGCGATCGCCGCCACCGGGGTTCGGCCGCGTTTCGCGTACCCCAATCCGTCCGTCGCCACGCGGGTGATCGCGACACCGGCGGTGCTCGTGTCGCAAGGTGGGGGAGAGGCGTGGGTCCGGTGGCGGCGGTCGGGTCCCCTGGGCGTGGGCGGGGATCCTGCCGTGTGGGTCGCAAGGTCGCGGAGGGTCCCCCGGTGAGCCGGCTCGTCGTGCTGGTCGGACCGACCGCGTCCGGGAAGACGTCGCTCGGAGCTGCGCTCGCGGAGAGGCTCGGCGGCGAGGTGGTCTCGGCGGACGCGTTCGCCGTGTACCGCGGCCTCGACATCGGCACCGCGAAGCCCGCGCGCGAGCTCCGGGCCCGCGTCCCGCACCACCTCATCGACGTCGCAGACCCGGCCACCCGCTACTCTGCCGGCGCGTTCGTGCGCGACGCGGACTCCGCCATCGCCGATATCGGGCACAGGGGCCGCGTGCCGGTCATCGTGGGCGGAACTCACTTCTACGTCCGCGCGCTCCTGTGGGGGCTGTTCCCCGAGCCGGACAAGGACGCCGGTCTGCGCGCCGAGCTCGAGTCGGCGTGGGCGCGCGACCCGGGAGCCGTGAGGGCGCGCCTCGCGGCGCTCGACCCGACCGCGGCCGCGAGGATCGACCCCAACGATCGTCAGAGGACTCTGAGGGCGCTCGAGGTCTGCGTCGTCGCCGGTCGGCCCATGACCGAGCTGTGGCGCGAGCACGCCGGCCGCGGGCCGAGATACAAATTCGTGATGTTCGGCCTGAACCCTCCGCGTGCCGACCTTCATGCTACGATTGCCTCGCGGGTGAACGGGATGTTCGCGGCCGGGCTTCTGGACGAAGTCGAAGGCCTGCTCGCCGGTGGGTTGTCGCCGCGCGTGCACGCCCTCAAGGCCATCGGGTACCGCGAGTCGTGCCGCGTATTGGCGGGCGAGCTCACGGTCCCGAAGGCGGTCCAGATGGCGACCGAGGCGACCCGGCAACTCGCGAAGAGGCAGCTCACGTGGCTGCGCGCGGAGACTGCCGTGCACTGGCTGGCCGGGCAGCTCGACGAGGTGCTGGCGCAGGCCATCGCCCGGGTGGAGGATGGTGGTGGAACAGGGACAGGAGCGGTCTAAGGTCGGCGTCAATGTGCAGGACAGCTTCTTCTACGCGATGCGGCGGGACGGGCGGCCGATCCACGTGTACCTCCTGACCGGCAAGCGGGTTACCGGGATCCTCAAGCGGTTCGACCGCTACGCGCTGATCGTGGAGAGCCACGGCCTCGAGCACCTCATCTACAAGCACGCTGTGGCGACCGTGTGCCTTGCGCGCGGCGACGGGGACCACCTTGGCCAGGGCGTGGAGTAGCGCAGCGCTGCTCGTCATCGTCGCGGCGACAGCGTGTCAGACGACCGCGCCGCCTCGCATCACCAGGCTTCCGGACCCGACTCGGCCTCCCTTGGCCGGACCTCCGTTGACCTCGGAGCAGACGGACGCCGCGAGGCTCGCCGTTGCGCTGGCGGAGCGCGGGGATTTCGGAGGCGCCGCCACGAAGACGCGGGCGCTGCCGGTACGCCACCCCGTAACCGCACTCGTGGACCTCGAGATCCGATTCCAGCGCGGCGAACCGGTTGCCGCCGCCGCAAGGCAGCTTGTCGCGGCGAACCCCGGGTACGGGTCTGCGTGGGGCGTGCTCGCGCTCGCCGCCCGGTCGGAGGGCGACGTGAAGGGCGCTCTCGTCGCCGCGCGCACCGCGGCGGGGCTGCAGCCCGACGCCGGTTGGGCGCGGGTCGCGGACGAGGTCGAGGCCAAGATCGTCGGCGCGCTGATCGCAGAGGGACAGGGCCTGCTCGCCGCGCATGACGCCCAGGGCGCCCTCGCACGGGCGCGCGAGGCGTCACAGACCGCGCCCGAGAACCTCGCCGCGAGATGCCTCTCCGCGAGAGCGCTCCTCGAGCTCGGCGACGCCCGCGGGGCGGCCGAGCTGGTGCCGGCGCTGCCGGACTCCGGCGAGGGGCTCGAGCTGAAGGGCCGTGTCGCCGAGGCGATCGGGCAGTGGGACCTGGCTCTAGAGTTCTTCGGCCGCTTGCCGTCCGACTACCCGCACCGGCGCGAGCTGGTCGCCGCCGCGTGCCGGGAGTGGCGGCTCGCCGACGCCCCGCCGTATCTGAGACAGGCCCTCTCCGACACCCAGCTCAGGCGGAGGGGTCTGGCCGCGATCATCGCGTGGGAGGTGCCGGCACTGGCTGCGAAGGCGAACGGGGCCGTCCCCGTCTTCGAGGACGTGGTCCAGCTCCCCGAGGGACGTGACGTCGTGACGGTCGCGCGGGCGGGCGTGATGCCGGGCGACCCGATCGCCCGGCGGTTCGGGCCTGGGCGCGAGGTCTCGCCGCGCGAGCTGGCCGCGGTGCTCGAACGGCTCGCCAAGGTCCTCGGCAGGCCGGCCCCCGAATGGTGCGGCGCCGACGGTCGCGACTGCCGCCCGCTTCCGGAGGTGGTCGGCGGCAAGTCCGCCGCCGAGCTCGTTGTACAGGTGGCCGGTGTGGGAGGTGAACCGTGTCTGCAGCGTTGACGGAGCTACTCGGCAAGGCATCGCTGTTCGGAGAGCTGGAACCGTCCGAGCTCGAGGCGCTGGCGCGGGCGGCCGAGCAGCGTGAGTTCGCCCGGGACGAGGTGATCTTCGCCGCGCACGAGGCCGCCGACGGCCTGTACGTGATCGCCAACGGGAGGGTGAAGGTCTGCGTGTCGTCGGCGGGCGGGAAGGAGCTGATCCTGGCGACGCTCGGTCCTGGACAGTTCTTCGGCGAGATGGCGCTCCTCGACGACGCGACGCGCTCCGCCAGCGTCGTCGCGCAACTCCCGACCATGGCGTACAGGATCCGGCGCGACGATTTCGACCGGTTGCTGGAGCAGCACCCGGGGATCGCGCGCAAGCTGCTCCGCGAGCTGTCGCTGCGGCTCCGGCGGGCAAACGCCCAGATGGAGTCGTTGGCGACCCTGGACGTGGTGGGACGGCTGGCCCGCTACTTCATCAGCCTGGCGCGGCAGCACGGCCAGATCCTGGGCAACGGCTGGGTGGCGGTCAGGCGCCCGACGCATCAGGACATCGCGAACTCGATCGGGACGTCGCGCGAGACCGTGACGAGGCTGATCAACGACCTCGAGCAGAGGGGGCTCGTGGTCAACGAAGGGAAGATGAGCTATCTGAGGGAATCGGTGCTCTCCGAGGGCGAGGAGTGAGCGGACCCGGGGACGGCCACGGCGGCGCCTCCGTTCCCCTGAGCGGCGGGCGCTCGGGGACCGCGGGCGACCACGCGAGCGGAGAGCGGAGCGCCATCCGGCCGGGGGCCGTCGCGCAGCGCGCCGCCCAGGAGGTCAGGGCTGCGCTGCGCCCGTTCACGATCCCGAACGGGATCACGCTCGTCCGGCTCGCTCTGATCCCGTTCTTCGTCCTCGCGGTCCTCGGCGGAGATCACAAGCTGGCGCTGCTCATATTCGTGGCTGCGGGGGTCTCCGACGCGCTCGACGGGCTCGTCGCCCGGGTGCTCGGCATGCGGTCGCTGCTCGGCACGTACCTCGACCCCATCGCCGACAAGACCCTCGTGGTCACGGCATACGTGGCCCTCACGCTGCCGGCCCCGAACTCGGTGACGATCCCGCTGTGGCTCACCGTGATGGCGCTCTCGAGAGACTTTCTGATCGTACTCGTGGCGCTGCTGTTGTACCTCGGCGCCGGCGTCCGTGAGTTCCCGCCCTCGCTGTGGGGCAAGTTGACGACGTTCGTCCACATCTTCACGGTCGCCCTGGTGTTGCTCGCGAACGTGATCCGGATCGCCGAGGTCGGACTCCTGGTGTGCTTCTACGTCGCACTGACGTTGACGGTGGTCTCCGGCGCCGACTACATACGGCGCGCCGCGCTGCAGATCGAGGCTATCCACGACGGGCAGAGCCGGTAGCCGCAGCGGTCCGGGCGGGTACCGGCGGGCGGCACCGAAAGGGGAGGGCAGCGATGATCGACGAAAGGGCGTTTCGCGGCGGACAGTATGCGGCCGAGCTCGAGCCGCCCGAGGCGTACCGGCGGCGGCGGACGAAGGTGCGCCAGAGGCTCGGCGCCAACGACGTGGCGGTCGTCCTCGGGGCCACCGACGCTCGCGGCTACGGCGACGTGGGGACGTTCCGCCAGGAGCCGAACTTCTTCTACCTCACGGGCGTCGAGCTCCCGGGTTCGGTGCTCCTGCTGCAGGAGGAGCACGAGACGCTCCTCCTCCCCGCGCGCCGGCCCGCGCTGGAGGCGTGGACGGGACCGAAGTTCGGACCCGACGAGGAGGCCGCGCGCGAGCTCGGCTTCGAGAGGGTGCTCGACCGCGATCCGAGCGAGGTGATCCTGGACGCCCGCCGTCGGCCGGTCCCCGGCGTCCTCGACCGTGTCGGCGAGCCGCTGCAGTCGGGCGGCGCTCTCTGGGTCATCCTGCCCGGGTCGGCGACCGGCGAGCTCACGCGCGAGCAGTCGCTCGTGCAGGGACTCCGCGACCGGCTGCCGAGCTTCGCTGTCCGCGATCTCGCTCCCGTGATCACCGACCTCCGCCTCCGGAAGTCGCCCGGCGAGGTCGCGATGATGCGGAAGGCGATCGCGGCCTCGGTGGCCGCGATGAAGGCCGCCGCGGGCGCGGTTCGTCCGGGCGCACGCGAGGGCGAGCTCGACGGAGTCGCGTACGCCGCGCTCCGGAGAGAGGGCGCCGAGGGGTGGGCGTTTCCGCCGATCGTCGGATCCGGGCAAGCGGGGTGCATCCTCCACTACGACGCCAACCTCGGGGTGCTCTCGGAGGGCGAGCTCGTCGTCGTGGACATCGGGGCGCGCCACGGCTACTACTGCGGCGACCTGACCCGAACGTTCCCGGTGTCCGGCACGTTCTCCCGCCACCAGCGACGGCTGTACGACGCGGTGCTCGAGGCGTACGACGCGGCGGTGGCCACTCTGAAGCCCGGCTCGACGATCGCGGCCGCGCGCAAGGCCGCGTTCACAGCGCTCGAGAGGCGGAGGGTCGGTGGCGAGGACCGGCGCACCCTCGGCCGGTTCTTCATCCACGGGCTGGGCCACTTCCTCGGCCTCGAGGCCCACGACGCCGGAGGCGAGGGCCCGGCGCTCGCCGCCGGGATGGTGGTCACGGTCGAGCCGGGGATCTACGTCCCGGAGGAGGGGACCGGCATCCGGGTGGAGGACGACTACCTGATCACCGCCTCGGGCGCCGAGAACCTCTCGGGCGCTCTGCCGCGGGACCCCGCCGCGATCGAGGAACTGGTGGTGCGCCGGTAGCACAGCGGGTCGGACGGGAAGGCGCCCCGGCCTATAATCGTTTCGGATGAGTGGAATGGGTGCCGCTGCGCTCGTCCCGCCCGCCGTGCAACCCGACCGCGAGACGTTGGTCGAGGGGATCGTGCGCCTCAAGCGCGAGAGGGGCGCCATCCTCCTCGCGCACTACTACCAGGACGCGGACATCCAGGACCTGGCCGACTTCGTCGGCGACTCGCTCGAGCTCGCGCGCGCGGCTCAGCGTTCGGCGTCTGGAGTGATCGCGTTCTGCGGCGTGCGGTTCATGGCCGAGGTCGCGAAGATCCTGAACCCCGCCGCCGACGTCCTGATCCCGGATCTCGAGGCCGGCTGCTCGCTCGAGGAGTCGTGCCCTCCCGACGCGTACGCGCGCTGGCGCGAGGCGTACCCCGGCGCGGTTGCCGTGACGTACATCAACTGCTCTGCGGCCGTCAAGGCTCTCTCGGACGTGATCGTCACCTCCTCCTCGGCCGAGCGCATCGTCCGTCAGATCCCGGCGGAGAAGACGATCCTGTTCGCGCCGGACAGGCACCTCGGTGCGTACCTCGTGCGCAAGACCGGCCGCGAGATGGTCCTGTGGCCCGGGACCTGCATCGTGCACGAGCAGTTCTCTCTGAAGGCCCTCGTCGAGCTGAAGGTGGTGCATCCCGGCGCGCTGGTTGCAGCGCACCCCGAGTGCCCGGAGGCGATCCTGGCGGAGGCCGACCACGTCGGCTCGACCTCGTCGCTCCTGCGCTTCGTCCAGGAGAGTCCCGCGGCCGAGTTTCTGATCGCGACCGAGCCCGGGATCATTCACCAGATGGAGAGGCTCGCGCCGGGCAAGCGCTTCATCCCGGTGCCGGGCGGGAGCGGCGAGTGCGCGTGCAACGCGTGCCCGCACATGCGTCGCAACACGCTCGCGAACCTCTACGCCTGCCTGCGGGACGGGGCACCGAGGCTGGAGCTCCCCGAGGATCTGAGGCTCGCGGCGCTCCGCCCCCTGCAGCGGATGCTCGAGATGTCGGCCTCACCGGCCGCAGGCTGAGCCGTCAAGACGCCCCGCCGGTCGGTTGGTGCTCGTGGCGCTCGGCCCTCCTCCAACTCCCGTCCCGTCTCCTCGGGGCCGCGCTCCGCACCGATAGGAGCAGAACGGGCGGGCGCGGTGGTAGCGTATCCGGGGCGGCGGCCGCCGTGCCCGGGGAGGGAGCATGGATCGGGAACCTGGCTTTCACATGTCCCCGGAGGAGTTCCGCCGGCACGGGAGGGCGGTGGTCGACTGGATCGCCGACTACTGGGAGCGCGTCGAGGGGCTGCCGGTGCTCTCCCGCGCGCGCCCCGGCGAGGTCCGGGCCGCGCTCCCGCCCGACCCTCCGGCGTCCGGGGAGCCGTTCGAGGTTCTTCTGCGCGACGTCGACGAGATCGTCATGCCGGGGATCACGCACTGGCAGTCGCCGAACTTCTTCGCGTTCTTCCCCGCGAACACGTCCGGGCCCGCGATCCTGGGCGAGCTCATCTCCGCCGGGCTCGGAGTGCAGGGGATGCTGTGGCAGACGAGCCCGGCGTGCACGGAGGTGGAGACCCACGTCCTCGACTGGATGGTTGGGATGCTGGGCCTGCCGTCCTCGTTCCGGTCGGACTCGGCCGGCGGGGGGGTCATCCAGGACTCGGCGTCGAGCGCAGCTCTGTGCGCGCTCCTGGCGGCGCGCGAGCGCGCGACAACGTACCAGAGCAACGAAAACGGGTGCGATGGCCGCCTCGTGGCATACGCCTCCACGCAGACGCACTCCTCGATCGAGAAGGCCGTGACGATCGCGGGGCTGGGACGCTCGAACCTCCGGCTCATCGAGGTGGACGACGCGTTCGCCATGCGGCCCGACGCGCTCGCACACCGGATCGTCGAGGACCGACACAACGGCCTCGTCCCGTGCTTCGTCTGCGCCACGGTGGGCACGACCTCGTCGAACGCGATGGACCCTCTGCGGGAGATCGGGCGCGTGTGCCGGGAGCACGGTGTCTGGCTGCACGTTGACGGGGCGATGGCCGGCGTCGCGGCGGTGTGCCCGGAGTTCCGTCACCTCCACGACGGCCTCGAGTTCGCGGACTCGTACTGCACGAACCCGCACAAGTGGATGTTCACCAACTTCGACTGCGATTGCTTCTGGGTTGCCGACCGCGCCGCGCTCGTGCGGACGCTCTCGATCCTCCCCGAGTACCTCAAGAACCGGGCGACCGAGTCGGGAGCGGTGATCGACTACCGCGACTGGCAGGTCTCGCTCGGGCGGCGCTTCCGCGCGCTCAAGCTGTGGTTCGTGATCCGGTCGTACGGGGTCGAGGGGTTGCAGTTCCACGTTCGCCGCCACGTCCGCCTGGCGCAGGAGTTCGCCGGGTGGGTGGAGGGCTCCGGCCGCTTCGAGCTCGCCGTGCCCCCGCCCCTCAACCTGGTGTGCTTCCGCCACCGCGGCGGGGACGCGTTCAACCGCGAGCTGCTCGACCGCCTCAACGCGAGCGGCGCGTTGTACCTGACGCACACCACCCTTCGCGACCGTTTCACGCTCCGCGTATGCGTTGGCCAGACCCGCACGGAGGAGCGCCACGTGCGCCGTGCGTGGGAACGGATCGACGCGACGGCTGCGGAGCTCGAGTCGCGGTGAGCCGCTACAATCGCCCGGTGTCAGGTGAAAGGGGGGGCAGACGATGAGTCGCAACAGCCGCTTGGCGGTGCCTCTGGCCGTTGCTCTGCTGGTTCTCGCCGCGGGTCCGGCCGCGGCGATCGACAAGGAAGGCGCGGCGGTGTACCCGGTGCAGGAGAGGTTCGTGGACGCGAACGGCGTCCTGATCTACACGGTGACGATCGGCCGCGGTGCGCCGCTCGTCGTCCTCCACGGCGGCCCGGGCGCTTCGCACGACTACTTCCTGCCGTACCTGCTCCCGCTCGCGAGGAGCAACCGACTCGTCTTCATCGACGAGCGCGGCTCGGGGAAGTCGGAGAAGCTCGAGGATCCCGCCAGGTACACGGTCGGGGCGATGGTCGAGGACATCGAGGCGGTCCGGGTCGCGCTCGGCCTCGGGAAGATCAACCTCCTCGGGCACTCCTTCGGGGGCGTGCTCGCGCAGGCGTACGCGCTCAAATACCAGCGCAACCTCAGCCACCTGGTCCTCTGTAGCACGTTCCACAGCACCAGGGCGCTGAACGAGGTCTTCCGCCAGATGAAGGGCAGGATGCCGGCGGAGCTCCGGGCCCGCATCGACAAGATGGAGGCGGAAGGGCTGTTCGGCCACGGGAAGGAGTACGAGAAGAACCGGTACACGAACGACTACATGATCGCCGCGTGGGGGGAGGGGTACTTCCCGTACCTGTACCAGAACCGGCCGGACCCCAACTACGACCCGGTCGCCAACGGCAACACCTCATGGGACCTCTACCGCGAGATGTGGGGCTCGCACGGGGAGTTCGTGATCGACGGGAACCTCGTGTCGGTCGAGTACGCTGACCGGCTCGGGTCGATCAAGGTGCCCACGCTCGTGACCGTCGGCGACCACGACGAGAGCGACCCCTCGATCGCTCGCGACATGAGCGCGCGCATCCCGGGTTCCAAGCTCGTCGTCCTCCCGAAGAGCGGTCACATGACGTTCGTCGACCAGCCCGGAATGTTCAACCGGGTGGTCGGGGAGTTCCTCGCGGCCCCGGCGCGGTGACGCCCCCCGGGCGCCCGGCGAGCGGCGGCTCCGGCCCGCGCGCCCGAGCGGTGCTACGCTACCGTCGGTGAACGCGATCGTGGCCGAGGTGGCGAAGCGGGGGCGGCTGAGCTTCGCCGAGTTCATGGAGTTGGCGCTCTATCACCCGACTGCGGGGTACTACACGAAGCGCCGCACCGGCCCAGGCCCCGCGGGGCGGCAGGGGGACTTCCTCACGGCCCCCACCACGAGCCCCGTATTCTCCCAGA
>DATKLI010000022.1:0-35440 GCA_035542455.1 Thermoanaerobaculaceae bacterium | reverse complement strand
GGATGTGCGCCGCCCCCGGGCTCGCGATCCCCTGCACCCACAGGAAGTAGTACACACTCCCCCCGCTCACCGTGATCACCGCCAGTCCCCGCCCCGCCGGATCCCCGCCCCCGGCCTCCCGCGACCCCGCCAGCGTCGCCGTGAACGTCTGACCCTCCACCACCCCACCGCCAAGCAGAATCGCCACAACCAACACGCCAAGTAGTCGTCGCATGAGCCCCCCGACTCGCCGCATTCGTCCAGTGCTTACGGTGGCGATTCCGGTGCCGGATTTCGCGACAAGTCTCAACGGGTGAGCGGCGTCACAGAGCCCGGTTGCGCGACCCGCGCGCGGTGTGCATGCGTCCCGGAGACGGCCGGCGACGTCCGACACGGCCGGCGGGCAGCGCGATCCCACCGGTGCTATCCGGCCGCCCGCGGCCGCGCGACGACCGCTCCGTGGGCCGGGGCCGTCCGTGAATGGACAGCGTCGAGGCTTGAGGCGAGGCGCGCTACGCTCTCGACGAGTCGAGCATCAGCTCCTCGTGCAGCGAAGCCACGATCAGCATGAAGCAACCGGTGTCGCTCGATTGCGCCTCGTGGATTGTCCCGCCGTCCTTGCGCAGGTAGTCGCCCGCGTGAAGCGAGACCACACCGTCGGTGATGTCGCCTTCGAGGATGTACGACTCCTCGGCACCGGCGTGGCGGTGCGCCGGGTACGTCGCCCCCGGCTCCATCCGGACTAGCATGGTGATGCGGTCGCTCGCCGGGTCCACGAACAGCGCCTTGGCGCTGACGCCGGCGACGCCGGTCGGCTCGAGCTCTCCGACGTCTGCCTTCATCACGAACAACCCCTCGGGGCTCGGCTTCGGCGCCCAGTCCTTCCAGGACTGCGACGCGCTGGCCGCAGCGCCCCGGTCGGCCTTGTGGACCCCCTCCGGCGTCGCCTCTTTGCCGGCGCTGCGGACGCTCTCGGACGCGGCGACGCCTTCGAGCAGGCGTTGCCTGAGATCGGCGGGCGGATCGGCCAGAGGCGCCAGCAGGGCGAGCGCTGAGGTGACGTCCCGGAACCTCTCGACCTCCGACCTGCAGGCGGAGCAGCCCTTCGCGTGCTCCTCGAACGCCGCGGCCTCGCTCTCGGTCAGACACTCCAGGACGTAGAGAACCGCGTCGTGCGACGCGCACGCGGTCATGACGGCACCTCCAGGTTGGCGGCGAGGACGCGGCGGAGCGCGATCATCCCGCTCCGGATCCTCGTCTTGATCGTCCCCAGCGGCTGCCCGAACGCCGCCGCGATCTCGGTGTGCGAGAGGCCATCGAAGTAGGCGGCCACGATCGCCCTTCTCTGCTCCTCGGGTATCTCCTGCAGCGCGAGGCGCACCTTGCGCGCCATGTCGGCATCCGTGCTCAACGTCTCGGGGCTCGGCTGTCCGTCGGGTATGTCGAGGTCCGGCTCGAGCGGGAGCTCCCGCGTTGTCTGCCGTTGCCGCGACCGCAGATGGTCGATCGCCTGATGGTGGGTGAGCGTCAGCAGCCACGCCTCCGCCGTCCCTCGCGAGGTGTCGAACCGGGACGCCTGGTGCCATACCCGGAGATAAACGTCCAACGTGACCTCCTGCGCGGCGGAATGGTCACGGAGGATGCGCAGCGCGAGGCCGAACACCCTCCGACTAGTGGAGTCGTACAGCCGCCCCAGCGCGACCTGATCGCCCGCCGCAACGTCCTTCAGCAAGTGCTCGAGTGAAGCCACGGTGCTCGTGCAACGCCGACGGTCCGTCGATCATTCCGGCAACCCGGCCATCGGCAGTAGTACGAGAGCGCGGGCCGGGTTGGATTTCGCAGGGGGATCTCGTCGGGACCGGCGTTCAGGCCCGCGGCGGCGACGCCAGCAGCCTGCGGACCTGGTCGTCGAGCCCCGGCTGCTCGGCGAGCCGACCGCGTCCCACCGTCCGCGCGCTCGCCGTCCGCCAGATCGCCTTCACCGCGCTCGCGACCGGGTTGGCCATGAAGATCGCCCGCTGACGGCCGACCGCGCGGGTGAAGTCGGATTCGAACGACGCCGCCGAGACCGCCCGGCAGCGCAGCCCGCGCGTCCGCAGCCACCTCACCCCGTCGCAGTGGGCGGCGAACAGCTGGTCCGGCGTCGCTCCGACGAGGCACTGGCGGAACGACCCGGCGTCGCCCGGAAGCGTGCCCCCGCGGGGGTTCGCGCTCGTGGTCAGGCCTCCGCGCTCGCCTTCGAGAAGCGAGATGAAGTCCGATGAGACGACGGGAGGCACGGTGCCGGTCCGGAACACGGTCCCGTACACGGGCTCGGTGGGGTGCACCAGGCCGACGAGCGTGGCGGCGGGCGCCATCCCGACCGTGTAGGCGGGCCCCGCCGGCATGAAGCCCAGCGCGGTGTACCGATCCACGAGGCCGCGGAACGCCGGTTCCTCCGGGCTCGCCGTCGGCGTCATCGTCAGCCGGCGCGGAAGCGCCGCGGCGATGGTGAGCACGACCGTGGCCAGGAGGAGCGCCCCTCCCGCGAGAACCATCACGAGATAGCGCGCGGCGCCGAGCGGCGCGAGCGCCTCGGGCGGGTGGAACACCATCCATCCGATCACGAGCCCCGCCACGATCGGCAGCGCCTTTGCCGCCTGGTCCTTCATGGAGGAGATCGTATCGCGCCCGGGCGGCGGCCGGTACCCCCGCGGGATGCCGACGCGGATGCGCGCCTCGCCGGGCCCGAACATCCGACGCGGCCGCGGCGCACCCCGGGTCGGGCGGGCGAGGTCCGGAGGAAATTCCGCCCGACTCCCCGCGCGTTCCCCCCGCACGGAGGCCCACCGTGAACGACGACGACCGCGACACCCGTATGGAGCCGGCGGAAGCCCGCCGCCACGCGTTCCCTGCCGCGCACAGGGCTCGCCTCGGGACGTGGCTTGCGACGGCCGCGGTCGCCTTCACGGCCGTCAGCTCGCTGGCGCAGCCGTACCTGCTCATCAAGTCGTTCTCGGTCGGGCCGGACGAGACGCTGACCTACCCCAACTCCTCCGGCGACCCCAACCGCCTCGCGGACCTCGCCGACGAGCACACGACGTTCATCCCTCTCGGTCCGGGACTCGACGACTACCTCGTCTTCGCGTCCTCGAAGGTCGCCTCCTCGCCCACCGGAGGCGCGGTCGTGCTCCAGACGAACGACCTGACGACGTTCGGCTTCGCGACCTCGCTCGGGTACGGCTACCAGGTGATGGCGCCTCCCGTGGACATCACCAAGTGCGACGCCACCTACGGTACCGAGTTCGACGAGAACTACGCCGGGCCGGGCTCGGTCGTCCAGGACCCGACGCTGCCCCCCGGGAACCTGATCATGATCTACGAGGCCGAGAACCACTGCCCGGGCGGGACGAACCAGCACGACTTCTACGCCACCGTCGGGTTCGCGCGCTCCTCGGACGGCGGCAGGACATGGCCGGCCCCGGCGAACAGCGTGCTGGGAGACACGGACCGGCACCCCGCCCTCAAGTGCGTGAACCCGCAGCCCTCCCCTCCGTACACGCCCATGGGCGACGCGATCCCGAGCGCGTTCGTGGACAGCGAGCCGTCGGGCGACTCCTACCTCTACGTCGCGTACGGGTACCACGACGGCGGGCTGGCGCCCGCCACCGACGGCCTGATCCGGATGGCGCGCGCGAGGCTCGGCACGGAGCCGCTCGACTTCCGGAAGTGGTACGAGGGCGGCTTCACCGAACCGGGGATCGGCGGGCTCGACTCCGGCGTGCTGCCGAGCCACGGCTGCGGCCCCCAGGCCCAGCAGCACATGGCCGACATCACGTACAACGACGACCTCGGCCTCTACCTGCTCACCTTCGTCTGCATCGCCGGCCAGTCGGGGTCACAGGTCGGGTCGTGGTACTACTCGACCGCGACGAGCCTCGACCTCCAGGACTGGACGACGCCGGAGCTGGTCGCAGGCTCGCAGTTCCCCCTCACGTCTCCCTGCCCTGGGCTGACCACGGGCGGGCAGTTCGACGGGTGGTACCCCTCGCTGGTGTCGCCCGGCGCCGCGGCCGGCCACACGAAGCTCACCGGGAAGGTCTTCTTCATCAACGGCTGCGACACCGGGAAGCGGACGTTCACGGCGAGGACGTTCACGATCGTCGCGGAGCCGCCGGACCGGCTGCGCCGCCACGTGACGATCGCCCCTTGACCGCCGGGCGCTACCCGGACCTGAGCTCGTCTCGCACCGCGCGCGCGAGGGTCGCCATGTCGAACGGCTTCTGGAGGAACCTGACGCCGCCCGCGCTCACGGCGCGCCGCACGGCCTCGTCCTCGCTGTACCCCGACATGAGGATGACCTTGAGCGCCGGCCACCTCGCGTGGAGCTCCTCCGCGAGCACGTTCCCCATCACGCCGGGGAGCATGAGGTCGGTGAGGAGAAGGTCGAACGGGCGGTCCGCCGCGAGCTCCGCCGCATCCGCGCCCGTCGCCACTGCGGTCACGTCGTAGCCCAGGCTGGCCAGGATCTGCTGCAACCCGTCGCGCGCCGCGTCCTCGTCCTCGACCACCAGGATCCGCTCCCCGGCTCCGCGCGTCAGGTCCGCGGCAGGCGGCTCGGCGGCCCTCGACTCCACGACCCCACCCGGTGCGGCCCGCGGCAGCACCATGCGGAAGGTGCTGCCCTTCCCGACCTCCGTCTCCACATCGACCCGCCCGCCGCAGCCGGTGACGATCGCGTGGACGACCGAGAGCCCCAGGCCGGTCCCCTTCCCGAGCTCCTTCGTGGTGAAGAACGGCTCGAAGATCCGGTCGCGGATCGCCTCCGGGATCCCGTGGCCGTTGTCCTCGACCTCGACCCACACCTCGCGGCCGTCGCTCTCGCACGTCCGGACGGCGAGACGGCCGCCGCCGGGCATCGCGTGCACGGCGTTGAGCGTCAGGTTCACGAGCACCTGGTGGAGCTGACCCGGGTCGGCTTCGACCGGCAGCGTCGACTCGGCGAGGTCGATCTCCAGGACGATGTTCGCCGGGACGAGCCGCCGCAGCATCTGGGTCGCGTCGCGCACGGCGTCGTTGAGGTCGATCCGCTCGTGGCTGGCCGTCTCGCGCCGGGAGAACACCAGGAGCTGCCTCGTGAGCCACGCGCCCCGCCCGATCTGCTGCTCGAGCTCCCGCGCGGCGGTGCGGACCTCCGCCGGATCGTCCGAGAGGCTCTGCAGCAGCTGCGTCTGCGTGAACATCGCCTGGAGGAGGTTGTTGAAGTCGTGGGCCACGCCGCCCGCGAGCGTCCCGACGGCCTCCATCTTCTGGGACTGGAGAAGCTGCTCCTCGAGTCGGTGCTGGTCGGTGTTGTCCTCGACGATCCCGACGCCTCCGATGACCCTGCCGCGCGCCCCGTGGAGCGGAGCGGTCCGCATCGAGACATGGAGGCGCGCCGGCCCGGTCGTGCCCTCGTACGGCCCCACGTACTCGCCGTGCTCGCCCCGCACGGCCTGCCGGATGGCGGGGATCACGCGCCTGTCGTTCAGCCGGTTCATGTCGAGGCCGACGAGCTTCTTGCGGCTGCTCCTTAGGATCTCGACGAAGCGATCGTTGCAGTCCGTGATCCTCAGGTCGGTGTCGTAGTGGAACACGCCCACCGGCAGGCGCTGGAGCACCAGGCGGTAGCGCTCCTCGCTCGCGCGCAGCACTCCCTCGGTTCGCTTGCGCTCGATCGCCAGCGCGACCTGCCGCGACACGAACGTAAGGATCTCCTTCTCCCGCTCCCCGTAACGCACCTCGCCGGAGTAGCTCTGGACGACCAGCGCGCCGAGCATCCGCTCCCCGACCATGAGCGGAACGCCCAGCCAGTCCAGCGACGGTGCGCCCATCGAGACCGCCTCGCCGCGCGCGCACAGCTGCTCGAACACCTCGGGTGTCGCGAGCAACGGCTTCCCGGTCCGCAGGACGTACTCGGTCAGCCCGCGGCCCGGCGGCCTCGGCGCCGGCGTATCGTCCGCCTCGTCCTGGAAGTACGGGAACGTGATGAGGTCCTCGTCACGGTTCCAGAGCGCGATGTAGAGGTTCCGGGCCTCCATCAGCCGTCCGACGATCGTGTGGATCCGCAGGAACAGCTGGTCCAAGCTCTCCGCCTGGTGCGCCGCCTCAGAGATCTCGTAGATCGCGGCGCGCAGGCTCTCTTCCCGCGCGTGCTCCGCCATGTACCGGCGGAGCGCCGAGATCGCGAGGGCCCACGCCCCCACGGTCACCGACATCCCGATCACGATCGAGACTAGCGCCAGCAGCGCGCGCCGTCGCTGCGCCTGGACGGCGAGCGCGACGCGCTGCTCGATCGCCGACGCGACCTGCCGGATCCCCTCGGCGTAGATGCGCTTCTGGTTCCTGTATTCGGCGCTCGACAGGAGAGACGTCGCCTCGTCGCGCCGCCCCTCCCGCACCAGGTCGAACGCCCGGTGCTCCATGACGACCAGCCTCGCGTTCGCCGCGTCCGTCAGCTCCGCGGCGCGGCTCTCGAACGCTTCCGGCGCCAGCCGCTCGGCGTTCTTGATCGCCGCATCGAGGACGGGCTCGAACCGCCGGTAGCGATCCTCCCACGCGGTGTCCCCTGTCGAGGCGGCCTGCAGCGCCGACATCGTCAGCACCTCGTCGAGCTGCCTGATGACGCCGCTCGCCTCCTGGAGCCGGAGCTCGCGCGCCTGGAAGCTCTCGAAGTCCTTGAGCGAGCGCCAGAGGAAGAGGGCGAGAAGCGCGAGGAGCAGGACGGAGAGAGCGGTGGAGACCGAGAGCGTCGCGACCGGAAAGCGGACCCCTGCGTCAGCGCTCCTCGCGCCCCGGTGTCCGTTCGCCCGTCCCTCGCGGGACGGCGCCGTGTCGCTGTGAGGGACGGACATGCCTCCCCTGCGCCTCCGACGATGATACGACGGCGGGGGCCCAGAGAGGCGGGGCGCACCGAGTCATGTCACGCGGAGCCGCCGGGACCGACGGCCTTTCACAGCGAGCCGGCGAGCAGCCGCGAGAACCGCACGAGCTCGCCGCGCTCGAGGTCGGACACCGCCCAGAAGCGCATCCCTCCGTGCGTCCACCGTACGAGGTTGTACCCCTTCAGGCTCTCCGCATCCGGCGCCGCGTCCCGGTCCGACGCGGCAGGCCAGGTGAAGACGTTGATGACGTGGAGTCGGCGGTGGTAGACGAGCGCGGCCACCGGACGCCCGGCCAGCACGTCGAGGCGGCCCCCCGCCAACGGGAACCCCTCGCCCGCCAGGTCTGTCACCGTCGGGGAGAAGTCGAGCTTGCCGGCGAACCACGGCTTGACCGTGTGCTGGTCCGACGACGTCACGTCCGCGAGGTGGCCGGCCGACAGCGAGCGGAGGTGGCTCGACAGCACCTCGCCGGCGAGCACCCGGTCGGCGGACGGGGCGAACGCCAGACGCGTCACGAGCGAGCCGACGGCGGCGGCGATCGTCACGAGCGCCGCCACGGCGAGCCACTCGCGCGGCAGCATTCGCCGGCCCGCCAACTCCGCACGCGCCCTGACCGTGTCCGCGAGCCGCTCGGCCAGCGCGGGCGGCGCGGCGAAGCGGAGCGATCGGTGGCGGAACACGGACCTGAACGCCCGCTCCTCCGCTGCGACGGCGGCGGAAGACGCGCACCCCGCGAGGTGGCGCTCGACCTCGGCGTGCGCGGCTGCGTCCAGCTCCCCGTCGAGGAACACCGCGAGCGTCGCCCGGAGTTCCTGGCAGCTCACATCACCCCCCCCCCCTCCCCCGTGCGGCTCGCGAGCCTCCGCCTGAGCAGCCCGCGGGCACGCGCCAGCCGCGACATCACCGTCCCGATCGGGGCGCCGACGACCGCGGCGATCTCCCGGTACGAGAGCCCTTCGATCTCGCGCAGCACGATCGCTTCGCGGAACGCCACCGGCAGTCCTTCGATCGCGACCGCGAGCGCCCTCGCGTCGACGCGGGCGACCAGCGCGCCCTCGGCGTCGGCCGAGCCGCCGTCGGCGACGGCGTCGTCGTCGAGCGGCTCCACCCGGCCCGCGCCGCAGTCGCGCCGGAGCTTGGTGTAGAAGGCGTTGCGCACGATCGCCAGCAACCAGGCGCGGCCGTCGGTGCCGCGGAACCCGCCGAAGTACGTGAGCGCCCTCAGCACACTCTCCTGCACCAGGTCCTCCGCGTCGTGGGGGTCGCGCGTCAGCCAGCGGGCGAGGTTGTAGGCGGCGTTGAGGTGGGGCATCACCGCGCTCTCGAAGAGCTCGGCCCGCTCCGCGCCGTTCGACGCCCCGACCATCGCCCCGTTCGATCCCGCCCCTGGAGTGGACTTCGGGGTGCCGGCGTTCATTCCCGCGCGGCCGAGGCCCCTCCCCGGAATCGAACCCGCGAATCGGAGTACACGCCGGTGAGTGCGTTCGCGCCCGGGGCGCGCATCGGCACGTCCCGGCGCGGGAAAGGGTGCAGAGATGGGCGACACGATCATCCGGCATCACCGTCACGACGGCATCGACCGGCGCGGGTTCCTGAAGTGCATGGCGTGGGTCGGCACCGGCGTGGTGTGCGTCGTGGACGGGGGGATCCTCAGCTCGCGGGTGCTCGGTGCGCCCGCACGACTCCCGGGTGTCGGCTCAGGACACGTCGGACGCGGGGCGGGGGGCGGGTTCAGCTTCGCGCAGATCAGCGACAGCCACATCGGGTTCTCCAAGGAGGCCAACAGGGACGTCGTCGCCACTCTGCAGCTCGCGGTGGACAAGCTGAACGCCCTCCCGGCGCAGCCCGACTTCGTCATCCACACCGGCGACCTGTCGCACCTCTCGAAGCCGGAGGAGTTCGACACCCTCGACCAGGTCCTCCGCGGCTTGAAGGTCAGGCAGGTGTTCTTCGTGCCCGGCGAGCACGACGTCATCGAGGACGACGGCAGGCTCTACCGCCAGCGGTTCGCTCGCGGCACTCGCGGCGACGGGTGGTTCTCGTTCGACCACAACGGCGTCCACTTCGTCGGCCTGGTCAACGTGCTCGACCTCAAGGCGGGCGGCCTCGGCACCCTCGGTCACGAGCAGCTCGAGTGGCTCGAGGGGGACCTCAAGCCCTTGCGCAGCAGCACGCCGGTCGTGGTGTTCGCGCACATCCCGCTGTGGACGGTGTACCCCCAGTGGGGGTGGGGCACGGAGGACAGCGCCCAGGCGCTCGCGTACCTCAAGCGGTTCGGCTCCGTGACCGTGCTCAACGGACACATTCACCAGGTCCTGCAGAAGGTGGAGGGTCACGTGTCGTTCCACACCGCGTGCTCGACGGCGTTCCCGCAGCCGGCGCCCGGCGCCGCTACCTCGCCCGGCCAGATGAAGGTACCCGAGGGGCGGCTGCGCTCGGTCCTCGGCGTCCGCGACGTGACGTTCGTCGCGGGGAACCGCACCCTCGCGGTCGTCGACGCCGCGCTGGCCCAGGCAGGATGGCCGCAGGCCGGCGCCTCGACGCACGATCCGGCCTCCCTGGCCGGGTGATCGGAACGCGGCCGGGCCGTCGGGAGGCGACGGCGACCGCACCACGGAAGCACAGGAGGGCTCATCATGCGCACGAACCGCACGATCCGTTTGGCCGTCGCTCTCGCGCTCGCCGGACTTGCCGCAACGGCCGGCCGCGCGTCCGACACGCCTCGCGCGCCGGTCGCGCCCGCGGCGCGGGTCACGATCGACAACTTCACCTTCAACCCGGCGACGATCACGGTGCCGGCCGGCACGACCGTGACGTGGACGAACCGCGACGACATGCCGCACACCGTCGTCGCCAACGACCGCAGCTTCAGGTCGGGCGCGCTCGACACCGAGCAGACGTTCTCGCACACGTTCGAGGCGCCGGGCACGTTCGTCTACTTCTGCTCGATCCACGCCTCGATGGTCGGCAAGGTCATCGTGACCAAGCGTTGACGGGGGCTGCCGTCAGCGCCGTTCGGCGGGCGGCGGCGCCGGCTGCCGGAACGCCATCCGCAGCCGGAGCACCCGCTCGCGCCGGTTCTCCGCCTCGAGGTTGAGCGAGCGTCCCATGAGGAGGTCCCGGAGCGCGATCAACCCGACGATCCGTCGCGCGCCGCCGCGCTCGACCACCGGGAACGTCGTGAGCCCCTTCTCCGCCATCCTGTACGCGACCGCGCGGAGCGGCTCGTCGGGGTACGCCACCACCGGAGGACGCCGTACGACCTCGGTGACGCGGACGGGGAGGGTGCCGATGTCCTCCTGGGCGGTGATGGTGTGCAGCTCGCGGCGCGTGACGACACCCATGAGCGACCGCTGCCCGTCCACGACCGGGTAGAGGCGCTGGCCGCGGCTCGAACCGTTGTGGCGGACGTGATCTGCGAGCTCGGAGACCGTCGTCTCGGCCGGGATCGCCACGACATCGGTCCGCATGGCGTCGCGCACCACGACGATCTCCAGGGGGTCCACGCTGTACTCGCGGCTGAGGTGGTACCCGCGCCGCGCCACCTTTTCGGTGAGAATCGAGCGCGGCAGCCCGAGGACCGTGAACCCGTGCGCCACGAGGACCGCGAGGAGCAGCGGCACGAGAAGGTGGACGTCGTGCGTGAGCTCCACCACGAACACGATCCCGGTGAGGGGCGAGCGCATCGTGCCGCCCAGGATCGCCCCCATGCTCACGAGTGCCCAGAACCCGGCACCCTCGTTCGGGAACACGAGGGACTCGAGTCCTCCGAGAGCGCCGCCCATCATCAGGAGCGGCGCGAGGACGCCCCCCGAGGTGCCCGACCCCAGCGACACCGCCCAGATCACCGACTTCACGACCAGGACGCCGAGGAGCACCTTCACGGTCAGCGTGCCGTTGATCTCGCCGGCGATCATCTCGTAGCCGATCCCGAGCGCCTGGGGGAAAACCAGCCCGCCGAGCCCGATGACCACGCCGCCGAGCGCCGGCCACCACATCCAGTGGATCGGGAGGTGGCCGAACGCGTCCTCGGACGCGTAGACCGCCTTCGTCAGCACGGTCGAGAGGACGCCGGCGAGGAGGCCGGCGACGAGGCAGCCGAGGAGGGCGACCGGGCCGATCACGAGCGGGTGGGCGACGGTCGCGAACAGCGGGCCGGGGCCGAGCAGGTACCGCCGCACGACCGCAGCCGTGGCGCTCGCGAGAGCGACGGGCACGAAGCTGCGGGGCTTCCACTCGAACAGGAGCAGCTCGAACGCGAGGACGGCGGCGGCGACCGGGGCGGCGAATGTGGCGGACATCCCGCCAGCCGCGCCCGCGACCAGCAGCGTCCGGCGCTCGGCGCTCGTGAGGTGGAGGAACTGCGCGATCATCGACCCGAACGCGCCGCCGGTCATGATGATGGGGCCCTCGGCCCCGAACGGGCCGCCGGATCCGATCGAGATCGCGGACGAGAGCGGCTTGAGGATCGCCAGCCGCGGCTCGACGCGGCTGCCCTTCATGAGGATCGCCTCGATCGCCTCCGGGATGCCGTGACCGCGGATCCGCTCCGACCCGTACCGCGCCATCACCCCGATGATGAGGGCACCGACGACCGGGACCAGAACCACGAGAGGGCCGAGTTGGTGGCCGGACGGTGGGACCAGCGCCGTCCCCAGTCGCTGGTAGAAGAACAGGTTCGTGAACAGGCCGATGAGCCGGAGGAGCGCGAGCGCGACGAACGCGGAGATGGCGCCGATCGCCATCGCCATCATCGAGAGCAGGAGCATCCTCCGCGTCGCCGTGAAGTCGCCGAGCTCGGGCGCGCGAGCGCTCCCCGTGGCGGCGTCGTCCGGCGCATCCACTGCGCGCTTAACGTGCGTCACGTCGCCGCCTTCCGACGCCGCCGGGCCGCGCGCCGGCCGGTACCGGAGCTCAGCGACGCCAGCACCTCGACGAGCGCCGGCCCCGCCTGCCGGAGCTCCGCCAGATGGTGCCGCGACAGCTCGTCGATGAGCGTCTCCCCCCGCGCCGTGAGTGCCACCGACACCAGGCGCCGGTCCTCGTCCTCGCGTGACCGCACGACGAGCCCGCGGCGCTCGAGGCGGTCCACGAGCCCCACGGCGCTGTGGTGCAGGATCTGGAGGCGCTCCGCCAGCTCGCCGACCGACGGCCGCTTTCCGCGTCCGAACCCCTTCAGCGCCAGCAGGAGCTGGTGCTGCCGTGGCTCCAACCCGGCGGCCCGCGCCACCGACTCCGAGAAGCGCACGAACCGGCGGATCTGGTACCGGAACTCCGCCAGCTGTGCGAACTCGGCCGCACTAACCCCGCGACGCTCGGGCGTCCCCATCGCGGCGGATTATATCGCATTACGATATATATTCGCCGGGCGGGGCGCCCGAGCGCTGGACGGCGGGGCCGTCGGTCGGCGGGCGACCGGCTCGCTCGGGTCAGGCGCCCGGCACCGCCGGGCACAGGCCCGGTTGAGCCCGGAGGATCCCGCCGAGCTTCTGCACCGCCGGCAGCAGCTCGCCCAGCGCGTTGTTGGTGTCCATCAGCATCCGGCGCTGGACGGCTGGAAGGTGCTGCTGGGAGAGCAAGTCGCCGATCCGCCGCTGGAAGTCCATCGCGGTGCCGTCGGTGATGCAGAACGGCACCAGGGGGTCCGCGTTGACCTGCGGTGCCGTTCCCGGCACCAGGTTGATCGCATCGTCACCCAGGCTCAGGATGAACGCCCGGCCGGCGCGCACGGACCCGTCGCAGAACCCGACGATGTCTCCGCCGAGCCCGGCGATCTGCGGGTTCTCGGACATCGCCATCCGGCTGGCCGGCTCCCTGACCTTTTGCACCGCCGGCAGGAGCAACCCGATCAGCACCGCGATGATCGCGATCACCACCAGCATCTCCACGAGAACGAACCCAGCACCGCCACGAACCGCCCTGCGTGCGCCCATGAGGCCTCCTTGACTCGGGACTTCCCGCCGGGGAGCGCCGCGGTTCTCCCGGGAGCATCCCCGGAGCCGTCCGTCCCGTCGTGACGGCTCGCGCTGTCGTGATGCCCGGGAAACCGGCCCGCAAGCGAGGGGCTTCCCGCGTGCGGCCGTCGGGGACGCGGGAGGCGTGACGCTCGTCACCTCGAGCGCACCTCCCTCCGCCTCTCAATCCCCTGGTTGTCACCTCCGGTTGGTCAAGACGCAGCGGTGCTCACCGGGCCTAACGCGCGTCGCAGCCGTGCCGCGACCGGCCGTGCGGTCCACGTATCCGGCGGATGCCGTCGCGCGCTACTGAGCGACTACCACGATGTCGTCGAGGTAGCAGTCGTTGCCGTGCGCCGAGGTCCCGAGGAACCCCAACCGCAGGTTCGACGCGCCCTTGTACGCCGTGAGGTCCACCGTCACCTGCGACCACCCCGGGCTCGCCGCGTACCGCGACACCGGCGCTCCGACGTTCACCCAGGTGAACCCGTTAGTGGACACCTGCGCCTGCACCCTGTCGTTCGCGGCCGGCGCGCCCGCGTCGTGGTACATCCAGAACGTCAGCGTCACGCTGTGCGCGCCGGCCGGCACCGCGAACCCCGTCGTTCGGTACATCCGCGCCTGCGCACCAGCCGTGCTTGTGTGCGCGGCGAAGTCTGCGAGCTTGCTCCCCGAGTGCGGCGTCACGGGCGGGTACGCGCCCGCGGTGACCAACTTCCACGTCACGGCGCTAAACGCAAACGGGAGGGTCCATCCGCTCCCCTCGAACCCGTCGGAGGACAGCGTCACGGGAGGGTTCGGTACCGTCACGGTGAACGCGACGGCAGCGGTGTGCGCAAGTCCGCCGCCGCTCGCGGTCACCGTCACGGTGTACGTCCCCGTCGGCGTCGCGGACCCGGCGGCCAACGTCAGCGTCGAACTCCCCGAGCCCGGCGCCGCGATCGTCGGCGGCGCGAATACCGCCGTCGCCCCTGCCGGCATCCCGCTCGCCGACAACGCGAGGCCACCCGAGAACCCTCCCGCCACGCTCGTCGTCACCGCGACCGTCGCCGAGCCGCACTGCGCGGCGGTCACCGCCGCGGGCGACGCCGAGAGGCCAAAGTCCGGCAGTGGCCCCCCCGTCGCCGTGACGGCCACGTCGTCGAGATAGCAGTCGTTGCCGTGCGCCGACGTGCCGAGGAACCCCAGCCGCAGGCTCGACGTCCCCTTGTACGGCGTCACGTCCACCATGACCTGCGACCACCCCGCGCTTGCCGCATACCGCGACACCGCGGGTCCGACGTTGACCCACCGGAACCCGTCCGTCGAGACCTGCGCCTGCACCGTGTCGTTCGCGCTCGGTGCCCCCGCGTCGTGGTACATCCAGAAGCTCAGCGCGACGTTCTGTACGCCCGCCGGCACCGCGAACCCCGTCGTCCGGTACAGCCGCGCTTGCGTCCCGGCCGTGCCGGTGTGCGCGGTGAAGTCCGCGAGCTTGCTCCCCGAGTGCGGCGTCGCGGGCGGCGTCGTCCCCACGCCTGCGAGCTTCCACGTCGCCGCGCCGAACCCCCACGGGACCGTCCACCCCGTCCCCTCGAACCCGTCCGAGAACACCGTGCTCGTGATCGGCACCGTCGCCGTCCCGCTCGCCGAGCACACGAGCGCGCTCGTCACCGTGACCGCGAGCGTGACGTTGCCCGTCGGGCCCGCAGTAAACGTCACTGAGGGCGTCCCAGCTCCGGCCGTAATCACACCGTTCTGGATGATCCACGCGTAGGTCGCGCCGGTCCCTGCGCCCGGCACCGACGCAATGTTGCCCGAAGAGCCGCTCATGACCGAGGGCGGCACGGTGATTCGCGCCGAGGGGTTCACGAGCTGGCCCCCAAGGAGAGTGCCGGCAGAGTTGCTCCAGGACGCGTCCGCAGTGAACCAAGCCGCGATCACGTGGGCCCCGATTGCCAGTGCGGAGGTCGTGCACTGCGCCTGCCCGCCGGCCGGAGCCAACGCGGTACACCCCGCTATCGGCGACCCGTCGGCGGTGAAGTCGACCATGCCCCCCGGCGTGCCGGCATCCGCGTGCAGCGGGCTCACTGTGGCCGTGAACGTAAGTGTGCCCCCAGCTTGGGACGGGTTTACCGACGACGTCACCGCCGTCGTCGTGCTCCCAAGCTCGATGCGCACGACGCGCCCGGCGGTCGTGAACGTGCCGAAGTAGGCGAAGCCTGTGACCGAATCGATGACGGCCGAACTCGGTCCCGACTCCGCCGACGGCAACGTGAGGGCATTGACTACCGCCAAATCCGAGAGGCGGACCTTCACGATCGCCGCAGGGATGTTGGCGGTTCCGAAGTACCCGAATCCGCCCCCTCCGTCGATAACGCAGGACCAAATCCAACCGTAGCCTGGCATGGCCAAATCCTCGGTGTGCGTGAAGTCGGAGAGCTTGACCTTGGCCACACTCGCAGAGGTTGGGTTTCCGCTGCCGAAGTACAAAGACCCACCTACTTGGTCGAAACCGCTCCTCAGAAGATAGGGTACCGCCGTCGTCACAGCGTCGACGCGTGCGAGATCCGCGAGGCGAACCTTCACGATGATCCCGGGGTCGGTGTTGGTGCCGAAATACGCGAACCCACCGACCGGATCGATGGCCGCAGTCGCTGGCGAGTCTTCCCCCAGCGCAAGGGTCGTCGAAGCGACTTCACTGAAGTCGGAAAGTCGCACCTTCACGATCGTCCCTGGATTCGTCCTGAGCCCGACGTATGCGAAGCCTCCTGCCGAGTCGATGACAATCGGACCGCCCTCCGCGCTCGGAGTCAGGGCGAGCGACTCCGCTTGCGTGAAGTCGGATAGCTGAATCCTCACGACCGTCACAGGGGAGCCTCCCGTGACAAAGTACGCATACCCCGCGGGAAGGTCGATGGCCGCGGTGCTAGCCCACGTCGAGTCGGTCGCGAGAGTGAGGCGGCCAACCTCGGTGAGATCGGACAGCCGCACCTTCACGATGAGGCCAGGCGATGTCTGACTGCCAAGGTACGCAAAGCCAGCAGACGTGTCGGCGACGGCGCTGGCCAGATTATCGGCGCCGGCAAGCAGTCTCAAGTCGGCAACGCGGGTGAGATCGGACAGCTGCACCTTGATCACGGTTCCAGGTGAATCCCAGGTCGTGAAGTAGGCCAGACCGGTTTCCGCATCGAGCGCTGCACCGATCAACCCGTACCCCTCGGGGTCTAGGCTGACCGTTCCGACACGACTGAGGTCGGAGAGCCTCACCTTGATCAGGACCGGGGGTCCGAGCACGGTGCCGAAGTACGCGAAACCCGCCGATGGATCGATGACCGCAGCAAGGGGATTCCCTTCGCCCGCGTCCAACGGGAGAGAACCGACCCGCGACAGATCCGACAGTCCCACCTTGACAACAAACCCAGGGTTCCCACCGGCGAAGTAGGCGTTCCCGGCTGCTGCGTCGAGCAAGGCCGACTCGAGGTAGTCTTCTCCGTCATTCAACACGAGAGCATCGACGCGAGCGAAGTCGGCGAGACGCACGCGAACGACAATCCCGGGGTAGGTTTCCGTACCGAAGTACGCGAACCCGGACGCAGGGTCGATGACCGAGCATCGAGGCCGGTCCTCGCCGTCGGCGAGCGTCAACGCACCAACTCGCGTGAAGTCCGACAGGCGCACCTTCACGATAATCCCGGGGGCCGTGTAGGCTCCGAAATACGCGAACCCGCCGGCGGTGTCGATGGCGGCGGTCATGATCTTCGACTCTCCGTCGTTGAGAGTGAGGAACCCGGCGACGGTGAAGTCGGAGAGCCGGATCCTGACGATACTCGCCGGAAGTGTTGGCACCGCAGGGACTGGGTCCGGGCCGGTCCCGAAGTACGCGAAACCGCCCGACGGGTCGATGACACCGGCGTAGACCGACTCCATCCCTGGAGGGAGCGTCAGCGCACCCACCCTCGTGAAGTCGGAGAGACGCACCTTCACGATGATCCCCGGCGACGTGACGGTCCCGACATATCCGTAGCCGGCGCCGGAATCTATCAATACTCGGTACGGCAGGTCCTCTCCTCCGTTCAAGATCGCGCTCGCTGATTCCGAAAAGCCCGAAGTCGGCCCGAGAGTCGCCGCTCCCGAGGGCTGTGCGGCCGTGCCTCGCCCAACGCCTGCCCGAAGGAGCGGCGGCGTTGCACGCGCGACCCCACGCCTGCACAGACCCGCGAGTGGGCCAGCACCACTGAGGTTGGTCGTCACCTGGCCCGAGTACTCGACGCTGTTGCCGCCGTTGGTAGTGGCGTCGAGCAGACCGTCGCCGACGAGCGGCTCCCCGTCGCCGGTGATCTGTAGCTTCCCGCCCGCCGCCATGCGGACGACGCCGCTCCCGCGGATCGCGAGCGTCTCGACGCTCATGAGTGCGCGCGGCGTCTCGAGCACGCCGCCGGTCACCGAGGCGGCGCGGTCGACGCGGAGCTCACCGCCCTCGCCCTCGATCCGCCCGCCCGCCTGGACGAGGCTGACTACAACGAGGGGACCCGGCCCGAGCCAAAGCGTCCCACCTGCGACACGGACCTCACCGAGCACCTGAAGCCCCCGTTCCAACCTGACGGTTCCGCGGTACCCCCCCTCGAGGATGATTCCCCCGATCGCCCCTTCGAAGCCGGCGTCGGCGACCGCGTCACCCGAGCAGGTGTCGAAGAGCACGACCTGGCACGACACTGGCGTGCGCCCGCCGGCCCAGTTCGCCGGATCGCTCCACGATCGCGAGCCGCCCCCTCCGCGCCACGTCGCTACGCCGCACGTCGGAGCCGACGCAACCACCGAGGGCACCCATGCATGCTCAGCGGAGCGGGAGGGTTCCGATTGGGCAGCGGCCATGGCGACGGTGGCGAAGAGGGTTGTCAGGGTGAGGGCAGTTGCCGTACGGGGGGGATGCACGATCGGCCTCCTCGAGAGCTCGAGACTGTCCACGACCGGCAGGACGACGGAGCATCGGTGCCGCGATCTCCCTGCTTCGACGTTCCACCCGAAAGCGTACTGAGGCTATCGCTCGGCGCCGGGCGAAGTCAATTCCTTTTTCGTGTTCTGCGTATGAATCTCAGAACTGTGAGACCGTCTGCCCGACGGACGCGGGTCTGGGTCAGGGGGCGACGGCCAGCTAGGTCTTGTAGATCTGCTGGGCGCGGAGCTCCTTGATGCGGTCGCGCAGCGTGGCGGCCTCCTCGAACTCCAGCCGCTTCGCCGCCGCCTTCATCTGCTTCTCGAGCTCCCCGATCGCCTTCGCGAGCGACGCCGGGTCCGTCACGTCCACCTCGCCGACGCGCGGCGGCAGGAACGCGGCGTCGTGGTAGTCGAGGTTGGAGAGCTGCAGCAGCGGGCTCGCGATGTCCTTGACGATCGTCTGCGGCGAGATCCCGTGCTCGCGGTTGTACGCCTCCTGCACCGCCCGCCGCCGGTTGGTCTCACCGATCGCCTGCTTGAGCGAGTCGGTCATGCGATCCGCGTACAGGATCACGGTGCCGTTGAGGTTGCGCGCGGCGCGCCCGATCGTCTGGATGAGCGACGTCGAGCTGCGCAGGTACCCCTCCTTGTCCGCGTCGAGGATCGCCACGAGCGAGACCTCGGGGAGGTCGAGACCCTCGCGCAGCAGGTTGATCCCGACCAGAACGTCGAACGTGCCGCGACGGAGGTCGGCGAGGATCGCCGTGCGCTCGAGCACCTCGACCTCGCTGTGGAGGTAGCGCACGCGCACGCCGAGCTCCGCGAAGTACTGCGTGAGGTCCTCCGCCATCCGCTTCGTGAGGGTGGTGACGAGCACGCGCTCCCCAGCCGCCACGCGCTCGCGGATGCGCGCGAGGAGGTCGTCCACCTGCCCCTGTGCCGGCTTCACGACGATCTCGGGGTCGAGCAGGCCTGTGGGCCGGATGAGCTGCTCGACGACCTCGCCCTCGGTGTGCCCGAGCTCGTACGGGCCGGGCGTCGCGGACACGAACAGCACCTGGTGGATCCGGCCCTCGAACTCCTCGAACGTGAGCGGGCGGTTGTCGAGCGCCGAGGGGAGCCGGAACCCGAACCCGACGAGCGTCTCCTTGCGGGAGCGGTCGCCGTGGTACATCCCGCGCACCTGCGGCACCGAGACGTGCGACTCGTCCACCACCAGCAGCCAGTCGCTCGGAAAGTAGTCGAGCAGAGTCGGCGGCGGCTCGCCGGGCTTCCTGCGCGTGAGGTGGCGCGAGTAGTTCTCGATCCCCGAGCAGTACCCCAGCTCCTGCAGCATGTCGAGGTCGAACAGCGTGCGCTGCGAGAGGCGCTGCGCCTCGAGCAGCTTCCCGGCCGCGGTGAGCTCCTTGGTTCGTTCGTCGAGCTCGGCGCGGATGTCCACGAGCGCCTCGTCGAGGATCCGCCTCGTGACCACGTAGTGCGACGCCGGGTAGATAGGCAGCCGCTCGTCCACGGTCTCGAGCACCGTGCCGCGGATCGGGTCGACGCGCGAGAGGCGCTCCACGGTCCTGTCCCAGAACTCGACCCGTACGGCGTGGTCCTCGTACGGCGGGTAGATCTCGAGCACGTCGCCGCGGACGCGGAACGCGCCCGGGACGAGGTCGAGCTGCGTGCGCTCGTACTGCATCGAGACCAGCTGGCGGAGCACCGCGTCCATCCCGGGGGCGCCGCCGGGCTCGAGCAGGAGCAGCATCCCGTAGTACGCGTTCGGGTCGCCGAGGCCGTAGATGCACGACACCGAGGCGACGATCAGGACGTCGCGCCGCTCGAACAGCGCGCGGGTCGCCGCGAGCCGGAGCCTGTCGATCTCCTCGTTGATCGAGGTCTCCTTCTCGATGTAGGTGTCGGACGCCGGCACGTACGCCTCGGGCTGGTAGTAGTCGTAGTACGAGACGAAGTACTCGACCGCGTTCTCCGGGAAGAACCCCTTGAACTCCTGGTAGAGCTGCGCGGCGAGCGTCTTGTTGTGCGAGAGCACGAGCGTCGGGCGGTTGAGCCGCTCGATGACCTTCGCGACGGTGAACGTCTTGCCCGAGCCGGTCACGCCCAGGAGCGTCTGCGCGTAGATCCCCTGCTCGAACGCGCCGACCAGCCGCTCGATCGCCGCGCCCTGGTCGCCGGCCGGCTGGAACGGCGCCGCGAGCCTAAACGGGTGGCTCAATTGGGCAGCTCCCCGCCGGCCAGCGCGCACAGCCCGCCGGCCAGCACCTCGATCCTTCCGAGCTCGTCCGGGGTCACGCGGTGGTCCCTCGCGGCGTCCCTGCACGCGCGCGCCAGCTCGCCGAGCCGGCGCTCGTCCACCCCCCCCGACTCCGCCAGACGGACCACGCACTCCAGCCGCCTCCGCAGCTCCTCGCGGCGCGCGGCCGGAACGTCGGCGGGCAGCGCGGCGAGCGTCCCCGCAGTGACCCGCCGCAGCCCCCACGAGAGCATCCTCCGGGCGGAGAACACCCCCGCGACGAGCACGACGACGAGGGCCGCGACGACCACGCCGCCGCCGAGCGCCGCCCACCGCAGCCACCCCGGCGGCTCCCTGCGCTCGCGTGCGAGACCCTCGGGAAGTCGAAACTCCATCGCAATACGCTAGCACGGGCTTGCCGGCGTCGGCGGGGCGCTCGCGGACGCCGGCCTCACGGCTGGCCGGGTCCGCCCGCGCGCCGGCACAGTGCGGAGGCGGCGGCCTCGATCGCCGCGGCCTCCTGCGGCGTGACCACATCGTCGGCGAGCGCCGCGGCGCACGTCTGCCTGAGTGGCGCCACCTGCGCGACCGAGAGCCGGTTCCTGAACACGCCCCGGACCACGCAGTCGAGGCTCTCCCCGACGCGTCCTCGTTCGACCGGCAACGCGCTGAGCAACGTGACCACCCTCTCCCTCTTCGCCCTCAGGTCCCTGGCCGCGTTCTTGCGCGGCACGTACGTGCCGCCCAGAACCAACGCAAGCAGGCACAGCGCCGCCACGCCGCCCGCAGCCGCCGCAACCCACCGCCACGAGTCCGAGCGCCGCCCTCCACATTGGCTGCCAGGCCTGGCGGCTCGCTCGTCCATCCTGTCAAGCTACCACGGGCCCACGGTGCGATCCTCAGCGCGGGCAAGGCCGCCGGTCCGCGGTCCGCGGTCCGTGGTCCGACCGGGACGAAACACGCAGGGCCGTGGCGTAACGCGTGCAGCCGCGCCGCCGAGAGTGGGCCGCACTCAACGACGGTACGGTGCGCCCTGGGATACGACACGGCCACGGAAGACGGCGTGCAGCCCGCGTCGCCGCGGGCTCTTCGCCTCGGGGGACCGAAACGTGCAGAGCCGTAGCGCCCCGCGTGTAGCCGCGCCGCCGCCGTTGGGCCTATCGCGAGGCGCACGAGGCGGGAGGAGCGGAGCGTACCCGGAGGGTACGTGAGCATCCGATCCGCCGAGTGCAACGCTGCGAGAGGTCCGACGCCGGCGGCGCCCAGAGGGAGAACTTGACACCTGCATGCTGGGCGAGCAATCTCCCCCGGATGGGCAGGACTCTCCTCCGCTGGCTCCTGGTCGGAGCCTTCATCGGGATCGGGATCGGGGCCGTCGTCGGCCTCGTCCTGTCCAGGTTCGTGGACTTGCCCGCGGTGGAGTCGCTGATGACGTACCGCCCGTCGGCGGCGACGCGGGTGCTCGCCCGGGACGGTTCGATCCTGGGCTCGTTCGCCGCCGAGCGTCGCATCCCCGTCGGCGCCGAGGAGATCCCCAAGGTGTTCCGCGACGCGGTGATCGCGGTCGAGGACGCCAACTTCTACCGCCACACGGGAGTGGACCCGCAGGGGATCGTGCGCGCCGCGCTGCGCAACCTGTTCACCGGGCGCTGGTCGCAGGGCGCCTCGACGATCACGCAGCAGCTCCCGAGGTCGCTGGGCCTGCTCTCCCGCGAGAAGAAGTTCACACGCAAGGTGAAGGAGATGCTGCTCGCGATCGAGATCGAGCAGAGGCTCTCCAAGGACCAGATCTTCACCCTGTACGCCAATCAGGTGAACTTCGGCCACGGCAACTACGGCGTCGAGGCTGCCTCCAGGTTCTACTTCGGCAAGTCCGCCAAGGAGCTCGCGCTACCGGAGGCCGCGCTCCTGGCGGGGCTCCCGCAGCGCCCGGGCGAGCTCTCGCCGATCGACTTCCCCAAGCGCGCCCTCGAACGGCGCAACCACGTGCTCGCCCGCATGCTCGAGGAGAGGTACATCACGAAGGCGGTGTATGACGCCGCGCGAGCGACGCCGCTCAACGTCTCGCCACACTACGACCGCGACGTGACCGCGGCGTACTTCGTGGAGGAGGTCCGGCGCTCCATCGAGGACCGCTACGGAACGAAGAAGATGCTCGAGGGCGGGCTCGAGGTGCAGACCACGCTCGACGACGGGCTGCAGAGGGTCGCCGAGGACTCGCTGCGGGAGGGGCTCGTGGAGCTGCAGCAGCGGCTCGGGTGGCCGGGGGCGCGCCGCAACGTCCTCGGCACGGTCCCCGACCTCAAGGAGTTCCGCGACGAGAGCTGGCCGTTCATCCGGTGGCGGAAGCAGGAGCTCGTCTACGCGCTCGCCACCGACGTGCAGGCGACCTCGGTCTCCCTGCTCATCGACGGGCGGACGGGGGTCCTGCCGGTCGAAGGGGCGCGGTGGACCGGCCGCACGAACCTGCTGCGTCTGGTGCGCCGCGGCGACGTCCTCCTGGTGCGCCTGGTCGAGATCCCGCCCGACAAGGCGCAGCCCGTCAAGGTCCAGCTCATGCCGGAGCCGAAGGTCGAGGGGGCGATCGTCGTCCTCGACAACCGGACCGGCGCCATCCTGGCGCTCGTCGGCGGGTTCGACTTCAACCGCTCGCAGTTCGACCGCGCGATGCAGGCGAAGCGGCAGTGCGGGTCGGCGTTCAAGCCCTTCGTGTACCTGGCGGCATGGGAGCACGGGTTCTCGCCCGCCGACCTGATCTTCGACGGACCCTCGCTCCTCCCGGACGAGAAGGGCGAGCTCACGTACGTGCCGCTGAACTACTACCGGCGCTACGAGGGGCTGGTGACGTTCCGCTACGCGGTCGAGCACTCGCTCAACGCCTCCGCCGCGAAGGTGCAGCAGCTCGTCACCGGCCAGGCCGTGATCGACGTCGCCCACCGTCTGGGCGTCAAGGAGCCGCTCGCGCCGTACTCGTCGCTCGCCCTCGGAACGTTCGAGCTCCCGGTCGTGGAGCTCGCGGCGGCGTACACGGGGATCGCCAACCGCGGACAGGTCGCGGAGCCGTACTTCATCGCGAGGGTCAAGGACGAGGACGGCAAGGTGGTCCTCGAGACCAAGCCGAAGGTGCACCAGGCGGTGAGAGAGGACACGGCCTACCTGATGACGCACGTGATGGAGGGCGTGATCCAGCGCGGCACCGCCGCAGCGGCGAACGACCTCCCCGGCCACCTCGCCGGCAAGACCGGCACGACCGACAGGTTCACCGACGCGTGGTTCATCGGCTTCTCGCCGAGGATCACGTGCGCGGTCTGGACGGGGCGCGACCTCAAGGAGCCGATCGGCGCGCACATGACCGGCGCCGAGGCCGCGCTCCCGACGTGGATCCGCTTCATGAAGGCGTACCTCGACTCGCAGAGCGAGGGCATCCGGCAGGAGGACTTCCCGGTTCCCGCCGGCGTCACGCTGATACCCGTCGACAGGAACACCGGGCTGCGGGCGACAACGCTGTGCGGCGACGCGGTGCTCCTGGAGGCCGTTCCCTCGGGGCACGAGCCGCCGGAGTGCGACGCCCGCGCCCACGCCATCGCCGCGCTGCCATGGCTGCAGCAGCTCGCCCACTACACGCCCCGTCCCGGCGAGCCGCCGACGACCCCCGAGGCGATCCTCGCCGCCGACCGCAAGCTCGCGGAAGAGGTGTCGTCGGGCAGAAGGTAAACGGGAAAAGGTAGACGGAAAAAGGAAGACGGAAGAAGGAAGGCAGACGTGTCGTCCCTCTTCAGTCTGCCCTCTTCCCACTGCTTTCGAGTGACCCGCGGACCTGCCGGCGCCGGTCGGCCTACACCTTCTTGACCACGTTCTCGAGTTCCGCCAGGAACGGACCGGGTTCGAGGTACCCGGGTATACGGCCGACCTCCCCGCCGTTCGCATCGAGGAACAGGATCGTGGGGTAGCCGTCGACGTTGAACCGCTCGGCGACGTCGCGCCCGTCCTTCTCGGCGTTGAGACGTACCGACACGAAGCGCCCGAGCGCCTGCTGGACGCCGGCGTCCGAGAGCGTGGTCTGGTCAAGCCGCTGACACCACTTGCACCAGTCGGTGTAGAAGTCCACCATCACGAGCTTCTTCTCGTTCCCCGCCCGCGCCAGCGCCGTCGAGAGGTCGCGCTCCCAGGGGACCGCGGCGGCCCCGCCTCCCGCCTCGGTGCGCGATCCGCCGCCGCGGTTCAGCACCGCGACCGCGACGACCAGGACCACCGCCGCCCCGATTCCCCACATCGATGCTCGTCTCATGCGACCCCCCGGCGAGGTACTTTGCCACACTCCGTCCCGAGGTAACAGCGCCCTGGAGCCAACCCTTCCGCTCCCGACGGCTCCCGCCGCGCGTCGCTCAATGGGCGGGGAGGTACCACACGCGGCTGACAGCGACGCCGAGCGCCCGCACGTCGCCCCCGCCCGGAACCACCGTCGAGGCCTCGAGGTCGAGCCGGACCCGGCCGGTGCGCGCCAGCGCCTGCGGGACCGGAAGCGCGACGGTGGTCGGATCGGGACCCACGGTGGCCCTCGCCTCGCTGTCGCCGAGCCGCACGACGACGGTTGCCGGCTGCGGGCGCGGCGCCATCATCTCCACGCCGACGCTCCCGGCCCCGGCCGGAAACGTGAACGCGGCGTGTGGTCCCGTCCACGCCGCCGGCCTCGGGGGATCCCCCAGCAGTTCGGGGCCGTACGTGCCCTCGGAGTCGGCGAACGCGGCGAAGAGCGAGGCCGCCTCGGGGAGGAACGAGAGCGCGGGGAGCGCGTGGGGAGGCGCCTGGAGCGAGGCGCCGAAGATCCGGACGGCCATCCGCCTGCCGTCCCCTGGCGACCGGACCTCGCGGTCGGACTCGAGGTTGATCCACAGCGGGCGGTTGCTGTCGGAGGGGGTGGGGATCGGGATCGGAATGATCCGGAACCCGGCCGGGAGGCTGGCGCTGAACGTCCTCGCCCCGTTCACGGACGCCGAGACGCCGAGCCCGTCGAGCTGAGGGTGTACCTCGACCGAGAGCGCCAGCGTCCCGGAATCGCGGACGGCAGGCGCCAGCAGCGCCGTCCGGGCCTGACACCAGACGAACCGGTGCGTGCCTTCCCACTCGAGGAACGACCCGCCGCGGGCGACGAGCACGGGGTTGCGGACCAGCCTCAGGCGCAGGAACCTCTCCTGCGAGAGGCGCCAGACCCGGGGTTCGGGGCACGACGCCTCGACGATACGGGACGCCGAGCACGTGAGGTCCTGCCCTTCGCCCTCTCCGAGGAGCCACGTCGGAGACCCCGAGAGGCCGCGGGCGGAGCGCTCGAGTTCGGTGAGGCGCACCGAGTCCACGTGCAGCCAGCCGGACTCCTCGGCCACGTTCCGGAACGAGAACAGCTGGTCCTCGAACACCAGCAGGCCGTGGCCCTCCGCCGCGACCGTTCGGAGGAGGGCGACGACCGGGAGCTCGGTCCGGTGCACGTATCGCATCGCGGGCCACGTCCACACACCGAGCGCCGCTCCCGCGACGCACGCCAGCGAGACCGAGGCGGTGCGCGAGCGCACCACCCTCCCGATCCCCGCCACGGCCGGGGTCGCCGCCAGGAGCCAGACCAGGACGAAGTAGCGCGGGTACGTCCGGTTGTCCATGAACAGCACGAGCACCAGGAGCGCCGAACCCGCGAGCGTTCCGGCCCACCACCGGCCTCCCAGCGCGCGCCGCCACGTCCACCAGCCGAGGGCGGCCAGCACCGCGAACGCGACGGCCACGGGCGTCGTCGCCAGCCCGCGCACGAACCCGAGCCGCGCGAGCGCCCACGGCTCCGTGCCGAGCGTCGCGAAGTGCTCGCCCGCGTGGACGGTGCTGACGTCGACCAGGAGCCGCCAACCGCCGGCGGCGAGTGCGGCGGGAACCGTCACGAGCGCCAGCACCGCGGCTCCGGCGGCCGCACCGGCGGCGAGGCGGCGGGGCTCGCGCCGCACCCACCACGCCGCCAGCGCCACCGTGAGCACGAACACCGGCGCGAGCGGCGGCCGGATCAGCGCCGCCGCGGTCATCACCGCCACGCCGGGTACGAACCCGTCCTTTCCGCACCTCATCCAGAGCGCGAACGCGATCACCGCGAGCGCAGCGGACGGCATCTCGGAGAACGCGCGCCCGGAGTGGAACCATACGCCCGGGACGAACGCCGCCAGCGCGGCGCCTGCGAGGGCCGCGCCGCGCCCCGCGACCCGGTCCCACACCCCGACCAGTGCCCACACCGCGGCGATGGAGAGAACGGCGCTCGCGACCTGGAGCGCCCGCACGGGGTCGGCGAACCCGACCTGCCGCATCGCCTTGCCGATCGCGACCCAGAGCGGGAACCCGGGCGGGAGCGGCATGTGGCGCGCGGGGTCGAAGTCGACCACGCCGCACGCCATGAGCGCCTCGTCCTGCTCCCACGGCCCGGCAGGGAAGAGCAGCAGGCGGGACGCTGCCAGTGCGAGGACGGCCGCGGCGCTCGCGGCGGCCGAAGCAACCGGGCCGCCGATGCGCACCAGGGGCCACGGAAACACCTGCGCGGTCAGGTTCCTGAGCCAACTTCCGATGCGCTGCACGGGCGGAGTCTAGCATCGGGTGGCGAGGATCATGGATCCCTACGGCTTCGCGCTCTGGCGGCGCCTCCTTGGGCGGCGTGCAGAGGAGAATGGGGGCAGAGGAGCAGAGGGGAGAACGACCACTTTCCGGGGTTCTCGCCCCTCTGCTCCTCTGCTCCTCAGCCCCTCCGCTGCTTCGCTCCTGCACGTCTTCTACGTGGTACTCTCGGCCGCCATGCGGGAGGTCACGGTCGAGTTCCAGAAGGTGGGGAAGCGGTTCGCCAGCCGCACGGCCCTGGCCGCGGTCACTGGGGAACTCCGCCCCGGCCGCGTGCTGGTCGTCGCGGGCCCGAACGGCGCGGGCAAGTCCACGCTTCTCAACATTCTCGCCGGAGTGCTTCGGCCGTCCAGGGGGGAGGTCACCCACCGGGACGGGGACGCGCCGGTGCCCCGGCCGCACTGGTTCGAGCACCTCGGTGTGGCGGCTCCGGACATGGCCGTGTACGAGGAGCTCACCGCGCTCGAGAACCTCCGCCTGTTCGCCCGACTGCGCGGGCGCCGGCGGCCGGACGGCGATCTGGCCGCTCTGCTCGTCGAGCTGGGCCTCGCCTCACGCGAGCACTCCCGGCCCGTGGGGACGTACTCGTCGGGGATGAAGCAGCGCGTCAAGCTCGCACAGGCGGTGCTCCACGAGCCCGCCGTGCTGCTCCTCGACGAGCCGTCGTCCAACCTCGACGGCGCCGGGCACGAGGCCGTTGCGGGGCTGGTGGCCCGGTTCCGGCCGCGGGCCGCCGTCGCGGTCGCCACGAACGACCCGCGGGAGATGGCCTGGGGCGATGCGCGCATCGACCTTGCTCTCTGAGATCGCGGCGGTTCTCGCCAAGGAGCTCACGTCCGAGCTGCGCAGCCGCGTCGCGCTCAACGCGATCGGCCTGTTTGGCCTGACCACGCTGATCGCCGTCGCCTACCAGATCGGCCCCTACCAGATCCAGGAGGGCGACCGGCCCCACCTCCTGTCGGCGCTTCTGTGGATCATCCTGTTCTTCGCGGCGACGTCCGGCCTCTCCCGCGTGTTCGTGAAGGAGGAGGACGCCCACACGGCGAAGACGCTCCGCCTGGCCGCCCGGCCGCTCGCGGTGCTCGGCGGCAAGTACCTGTTCAACCTGATGCTCCTGATCGGGCTGTACGCCCTGATCGTGCCGCTGTACTGCGCCCTGATGGGGTACGCTGTCCGCGGGGTCGCCGGGCTCCTCCTCGTCCTGCTGGCGGGGGCCGTGGCCCTGTCGGCGACGACAACGATCGTCGCGGCGATCATCGCGCGCGCATCCGGCTCCACGACGCTATTTGCTATCCTCTCCGTGCCACTGGTGTTGCCTCTCCTGGTGATGCTCATCCAGGGGACGCGGGCGGCCGCCGCGAGCAGCGAGCTGGCGGCGGTGCTCCCGGCTCTCCAGGGGATCGTCTCCCTGGGGGGCGCAGTGATGATCGTTTCCGTGTACCTGTTTCCGGCGGTGTGGCATGACTGACAACCGGACTAGGGCTCTCCTGCACTGGCTGCTGGGCGGATGGTTCGTGCTGGTGATCCTGGCGGCGTTCTTCTACGCGCCGTCGGCCGCCGGCTTCAAGGGGGAGTCGGCCCGCATCGTGTTCTTCCACGTGCCGCAGGCGTGGGTCGCCGTGCTGGCGTTCTGCGTCAACCTGGTGGCGTCGATCCGGTACCTGCGCAAGCGCAACCCGCTCGACGACGCCAGGGCCGCGGCGGCGGCGCGGCTCGGCCTGGTGTTCTCGGTGCTCGCCACCGTCACCGGCTCGATCTTCGCGAACGTCATGTGGAACTCGTTCTGGAACTGGGACCCGCGCGAGGTCTCGATCGTGATTCTCCTTCTCATCTATGCCGCCTACTTCGCGCTCCGCGAGGCCATTCCCGACGAGGAGCGGCGCGCCAGCCTCTCGGCTGCGTACGCGGTTCTCGCCTTCGTCACGATGCCGTTCCTGGTCTTCGTCGTGCCCCGCATCTACTGGTCGCTGCACCCGGATACGATCATCGGTGCCACCGGCAAGCTGAAGCTCCAGATGGAGTCTCGGATGCTGCAGACGCTGTTCGGGTCGTTAGCGGGATTTACTGGATTGTTCGTCTGGTTGTACACTCTGGACGTTCGGTTGGCGCGGGTGCGGTTGGCCCGCCGGGGGCGGGAGGAGGCGTAGTCGATGCCGGCTGCCACGAGTCTCGTTTGGGTCGCTGCCGTCACTGTCGTGATCTGGCTCGGCATCTTCGTCTACTGCCTCGCCCTCGACCGCCGCGTGCGCCGGCTGGAGGAGGAGCAGTGAACCGACGGATGGTGTGGACTGTGGTCGGGATCGTCGCCGTCGCCGGCTTCGTGGCGTTCGGAGCCGGGGCGTTCAAGTCGAACCTCACCCCGTACGTCAGCTTCCAGCAGGCTCGTGCGACCGCCGACGCGGTGCAGGTGGCGGGCAAGCTGGTGCAGGGTTCGGACCTGTTCGACGACAAGGCGTCGCTTCTTCGCTTCGAGATCCAGGACGATCGTGGCGACGTCATGAAGGTCACCTACAAGGGCCTCAAGCCCGGGAACTTCCACGAAGCCACCCAGGTCGTCGCCATCGGACGGTTCCACGCGGGCGCCCTTGAGGCGGAGAAGCTGCTGGTCAAATGCCCGTCGAAGTACCAGGGCCTCGACCAGAAGGCAAGCACCAGTTGACGTGACCCGACCGGCGCTGCGCGCCGTTGAAGCCAGGGGGGGAGAATGTTTCTACCAGGTGCCATCGCTCTGTGGGTGGCGTTTCTGTCTTTGGCGGCCTCGACGTTGTTCTACGTCCGCACCCTCCGCGGCCATCAGGAGTCGCGGATCTGGGCCCGCCAGGCGTACGGGCTCGCGACGGCGGCGATCCTGATCGCGGGCGCCGTCCTCGTGTACCTGATCGTGACGCACGACTTCCGAGTGCACTACGTGTACTCGTACTCGGACCTCTCGCTCCCGACCCGTTACCTGGTCGCGACACTCTGGGCCGGCCAGGAGGGCAGCTTCCTGCTGTGGCTGATGTGGGGGATGCTCGTCGGCCTCCCGTTGATCCGTTACGCCCAGCACTACGAAGAGCGCACGATGGTGGTGTACAACCTGGCCCAGATCTCCCTCCTCCTCATCCTGCTACGCCAGTCGCCGTTCCGCTTCATCTCCGACCTCGCCCCCGGCCAGGTGCCGACCGACGGGCAAGGACTCAACCCGCTCCTCCAGAACCCGTGGATGACCATCCACCCGCCGATCATGTTCCTCGGCTACGCCGCCACGGCGGTGCCGTTCGCCTTCGCGATCGCCGCGCTCTGGGGCCGGCGCTACGACGAGTGGACGAAGGCGTCGCTCCCCTGGGCGCTCGTCACCGTCGTCACTCTCGGGTGCGCGATCCTCCTGGGCGGGTACTGGGCGTACGTGACTCTCGGGTGGGGCGGGTACTGGGGATGGGACCCGGTCGAGAACGCCTCGCTGGTGCCGTGGCTGGCCTCCGCGGCGCTCGTGCACGGGATGATCCTGCAGCGGGCGCGAGGGCGCTTCAGGAAGCTCAACTTCTCGCTCGCGGTGCTCGCGTACGTGCTGGTCGTCTACGGGACGTTCCTGACGCGGTCCGGGGTGCTGGCGGACTTCTCGGTCCACTCGTTCGTGGACCTCGGGATCACCGGCTGGCTCGTGGGCAACCTCGCAGGCGCGATGGTGATCGGGTTCGGCGCCCTGCTGTGGCGGTGGCGCGAGATCCCGAGCGAACCGGGCGACGAGCCGTTCTTCTCACGCACCGTCTTCTTCGTGGTGGCGATCGCCGCGCTCCTCGGGACGGCGGCGACCGTGCTCGTCGGGACGTCCGCCCCGCTGATCACGCGCCTGGCGACCAAGCCCTCGCAGGTAGGCCCGTCCTTCTACAACCGCGTCATCCTCCCGATCGGGATCGTGCTCGCCGCGCTGCTCGGGACCGTGCCGTTCCTGCACTGGAAGGGCACGACGAAGGAGTTCCGGAACCGGCTCCTCGTCGCGGCCGGCTTCGCCGCGGTCTGCGGCGTCGTGGCGGTGACCGTGGGCGCGCGGGGCGCGCTGTACGTGGCGTTCCTCCTGGTCTCGCTGTTCGCGTTCTTCTCGAACCTGCTCAAGACGTGGGACGAGGTGCGAAGGCGCAAGTTCCGCGCGGCCGGCGGCTACCTCGCGCACGTCGGGCTCGGCCTGATGCTGGCCGGGATCATCATCTCCTCCGCGTACGATCGCTCCGAGAAGGTCACCCTCGCCCTCAACCAGAGCAAGCAGGTGATGGGGTACACCCTGACGTTCAGGGGCGTGGACAAGCCGACTCCCACGGCTCGCGAGGCGATGCTCGTCGAGGTCAAGGACAGGGACGGCCGGAGCTACGTCGCCCGTCCGCACATGTTCCGCAATGAGAAGACCAACCAGCTGGTGGCGAACCCCGACGTGCACGTGCAGCTGACGCACGACGTCTACGTGTCGCCGATCGAGTTCGATCCCGGCCGCCTCCCCGAGAACGGCGACACGCTCGAGCTCGGAAAGGGCCAGACCGGGAAGGTGGGCCCTCTCGAGATCACGTTCGACGGTTTCGAGATGGCCCCGAACCACGCCGACACCGGAAAGCTCACGATCGGCGCGCGCCTGACCGTCAAGGGCGGCGGCCAGATGCAGAGCCTGGTCCCCGCGATGCACGCGGAGGGCCCCGGCGAGTTCACCGCCGAGCCCGTCGCGATCGCGGGTTTCAAGGGCGCGACGGTATCGCTCAACGGCGTCAACGCGAACAGCGGCCACGTGCGCCTGACGGTCGCGGGGTTCGGCGGCGGCGGGGTCGCGAAGCGGGCCGTGCTCCACAAGGGCGAGACCCTCGCGTACAAGGGCGTCATGCTCACGTTCGACGACTTCGACCTCTCCGACTTCGACCCCGAGGCCGGCAAGATCAACATCGGCGCGGTGCTCAAGGTCAGCGGCGGCGCGAAGGCCGCGGAGATCACGCCGCGGTTCCACGGAGGCGAGGGCGGCCCGAAGTACGAGGACGCCGACGTGCCGGGCCTCTCGGGCGTGAAGGTCCGCACCGGGAAGATGGACCCCAACGAGAAGACCGTGGAGATCCAGGTCTTCGACGCGGACGCGCCGCCCGACACGGGCGAGCCCATGCACTTCTCGGTCGACCTCACCGTGAAGCCGATGATCGGCCTGCTGTGGAGCGGGCTGCTCGTGCTGCTGGCGGGCGGGATCATGGCCGTCATCCGTCGCGGCGACGAGTTCTCCACCGCCGTCGCCGCCCAGTCCGGCACGCCCGCCTGAGCTGCGGACGGGCGCAGACGGACGAGCACCGAGGACCGCGCAGGGCGGCTGAGTCCCACCGCCTCGACGTTTCCCCTCCTGGGTCTGCCACCTCCGCGTCCGCCTCCCGACCGTCCCCGCTCCCCCGCCGGCGATGCGCCCCCGGTCGCGGAGCCGTTGCACAGCGGGTATACTGTCCAGGAAATGCGAGGCGTCTTCGTGCTACCCCTCTACCCGCTGCAGGACGTCGTGCTGCTGCCGGGCGAGCGCTGCGCGCTGTCGGACCTCGGTGCGTCGTTCCGCCCGATCGTCGAGCGCGCCCGAGACTTCGGAGGCGCCGTCGTCGCGTCGCTCGCCGACGGCGAGTCGGTCCACGAGGTCGGTGTCACCGCGATCGTCTCGGGCGACGGCGAGAGCGAGACGTCGCTGTACGGCGTCAGCCGCTGCCGGCTTCTGTCACTCGTCAGCGAGGACGTCCCGATGGTCCGCGCCGAGCGGTTCCCGGAGGCGCCGGCCGCGGAGCACCGCCAGGCGACCGTCGCGCGCCTCCTCCAGACACGCTACCGCCGGCTCCGCCTGCGCGTGGGGCGCGACGCGGCCGGCGTTCCAACCGGCGATCTCACGGCCCTCACCTGGAAGGTCACGGCCGATCTCGGGCTGCCGGCCGAGCAACAGCAGGGGTTCCTCAACGTCCCCGACCCGGTGACGCGGGGAAGGCTGCTGCTCGTCGCGGTGCGCGAGCTCGAACGCCGCGAACGGTTCCTCCAGCCGTGGGCACACCTCCGCACGACCGCTGCATGGAACTGATGGACTCCTATGGCCAAGCTCGACACCAACCTTGACGCCTGCCAGCTCTCCGGCGAGATCCTCCTCCGCCTCCGAAAGGTCATCCGGGACGGGCTGCGCGCCTCGTACGGCAAGAAGTGGGACGTGGACGGGATCCCCTCCGAGCTCCGGGAGTACCTGCTCCAGCGCCAGGCACGCGAGGCGAGCATCAACTGGAACCTCTCGGACAGCGTCGACGCCCTCGACTTCGCCGGCTACGTGAACCTGTACGACATCATCTCGGCGAACCCGAGCCTCCTCCAGCGGTTCCTCCCCCTCGCTCCCGACGCGCACGTGCTCAGGATCCGTTTCCTCGAGCTCGACACGATCCTGAGCCGCATCGGGTACTGCCGGCCGATCTCCGAGGCGGACCTCGGTCTGCTCGTGAGCTTCGAGGACAGGCTCAAGAAGACGGCGTCCGCCCCGGCGACCGCCGCCAGCGACGAGACAGCCGCGCCTGCGCCGCCGCACCGGCCGGAGCGGCGGGTGGCGGAGCGGCGCGCACCGGTGCCGCCCCCGGTCGCCCCCCCGGCCGTCGAGGCACCGCCGGAGAAGAAGGCCCGGCCACAGGTGGACGAGGCCCCGGCTCGACGGCCGCAGCCCGAGGCCGAGCCCGCTCCGCCGCCGCCCGCACCCGCCCCGATCGCACAGGAGGCGGAGCCCGCACGCCCGGCGCCTCCCGTCGTGTCCACCGCACCGCTGGTCGGGCCCCAGGAGCTCGAGACTGCCGTCAAGCGCGGCGACAACAAGACGGTACTCACTGCGCTCTACCAGGAGGTCACCTCGCTCGCGGACGGCCTGTGGAACGGCTCCGTAACCTCGCTCCAGGCGCGCACCTGGGAGAGCGTGCGCGAGTCGCAGTGGTACCGCGAGCGGTTCACGAAGCTCGGGCTCAAGCCGATCTCGGACTTCTTCGGCCTCTTCGACACCGCGAAGGAGAAGATGCTCGCGGGCACGTCGCGCGCGGAGCTCCAGGAGTTCCTCAAGGAGCACAACTTCGTCCAGGTTCTGCTGGCGCTGAAGGAGCTCTTCAAGCAACACATGCGCTCGTAGGAGACACGGACGAGGGCAAGGGGCAGAGGGAAGACACGCGTCGACGACGCCTCGTCTTCCATTTGCCGTTTCCCCTTTTGACCTCCTCCCTCTACGCCTCCGCGCGGCACGCTATCCGAGAGCGAAGAGGTACTCGCCGAGGAGGGCGAGACCCTCGGGGAGATCGCGGCGGCCGAGGCCGATGCGGACGTGGTGTGCCGCGTCGAACAGGGATCCCGGCACGAGCATCACGCCCTTTCGGTCGAGTAGCCCGCGGCACAACTCGTCCACGGTGCCGGGGCCCGTCCAGCGCGGGAACGCCACCGACCCCGAGCGGGCGGGCAGCCACTCGAAGCGGCCGGAATGAGCGGCGAAGAACCGCGAGGCCGCGGCGACGTTCCCCCTGACGATCGCGAGGTTGCGCGCGAGGATCCGCGCGCGCGCGCCGAGCGCGGCGACCGCGAGCGCCTCGGACGGCGCGCTGCTGCAGATCGTCGTGTAGTCCTTGAACGCGACCACGCGCGCCGCCAGGCCGGGGGCGCGCGACGCGAGCCACCCGATCCGCAGCCCCGGCAGCCCGAACGCCTTCGAGAGCCCCGACAGCGAGATCCCGCGCTCGTAGAGGTCCGCGACCGCGGGCAGCCGGTCCCCGGGCTCGTGCTCGAGGAGGCGGTACATCTCGTCGGAGAACAGCCACGCGCCGCGCGCGCCTGTGAGCGCGACGATCGCGTCGAGCTGCGCGCGCGTCGCCTGCGCGCCGGTCGGGTTGTGGGGGAAGTTGACCACGACCATCCTGGTGCGCTCGTCCACCAGGCGCCCGAGCGCGTCGATGTCGAGACCCCACCCGCGCCGGTCCGACGCCAGGCGCCACGTCACCACCTCACACCCGATCGAGCGCGCCACCTCGTGCAGCGACTGGTAGGCGGGAGTCTGCACGACCACGCGGTCGCCGGGTTCGAGGAGCGCGTGCATCACCACGAAGATCGCCTCCTCGGGCGCGGCGACGACCACGCCGTCGGGGGCCACGCTCCCGTACAGCTCCGCGATCGCGGTGCGCAGCCGCGGGTGCCCCTGGCTCTCCGTGTAGCTGAGACGGAGATCGCGCCAGACCGCGAGCGCCTCCGGCGAGGCCATCCCGAGCAACTCCGCCATCGAGAGGCTCTCGCAGTCCGACGCCGAGAGCACGTGCCGCACCTTGAACTCGTGCTCCGCGAAGTACCTCTCCAGCCCGAACTCCCGAATCGTCATCTTCGACTCCCTGGCCAGCATACCCGGTCAGCCTCGGTGAACGCGCTTTGCCGGCGCGCGCCTTCCCTTCCTTGCCCCTCGCGCGTTTGCGCGGCCTCTGGGTTTGTTGTGCCTTGCAGGCACGGCTTTCTCTGTTGCCGGTCCCGCGGTGGCCGGCCTCGGGCTTGCGCGTCCCCACGCGCAGCGCCCTCGGACTCCTGCGCCCGCGACCGGACACGGCGATCCGCGCCGGGGACCCCTCGCCGTTCGCATACGACCGCGCCGGCGACACCCCGGCACGGCTCGCCCGTCCGGGTCCCGCGGGCTCCGGAGACATCGGCCACCTGCGGCACCGGCGGATTGAAGACCCCCCACCCGCGTCTTGGCGGCTTTGCTGGTGTTCCGAGGTGACCTCACCAATCCATGGGAGGGGGGCTTCTCAAACTCCGCCCCTCGGGTGAAGCGGCGATTCCTCCGAGGCCGCGGG
>DATKLI010000021.1:0-58237 GCA_035542455.1 Thermoanaerobaculaceae bacterium | reverse complement strand
TCGGCGCCGGCACCATCAGCGAAGTCATCGCGTAGGAGTGGCCATGGTCAAGGACAAGATCCGGATCCGGCTCAAGGCATACGACTTCCGTCTCCTGGACCAGTCCACGGCGGAGATCGTCGACACGGCGAAGCGGACGGGGGCGAACGTCTCGGGGCCCATCCCGCTGCCGACGCAGATCCAGCGCTTCACGGTGCTGCGGTCCCCGCACGTCGACAAGAAGTCGCGCGAACAGTTCGAGATCCGCACGCACAAGAGGCTTCTCGACATCCTCGACCCCACGCAGCAGACGGTGGACGCGCTCATGAAGCTCGAGCTCCCCGCCGGCGTCGACGTCGAGATCAAGGCCTACGGCGGGAAGAAGTGAGGCCGGCTATGGTGCAAGGAATTCTCGCCAAGAAGATCGGTATGACGCAGGTCTTCGACGACAGCGGAGAGCTGATCGCCGTGACCGTCGTGCAGGCGGGACCGTGCGTCGTGGTGCTGCGGCGGACCTCCGAGAACGACGGACACGAGGCGGCGCAGCTCGGCCTCGTCGCGGGGAAGCCGCCGCGGCGCGTGAGCAAGGCCCTCCAGGGCTCGTTCGCCAAGGCCGGCGTCCCGCCGACGCGGGTCCTCGGCGAGGTGCCGATCGCCGCAGGCTCGGAGGTGAAGGCCGGCGACACCGTGCTCTGTGACATCTTCGCCGCCGGCGAGGTGATCCGGGTCGTCGGCACGTCGAAGGGCAAGGGGTTCCAGGGCGCCGTCAAGCGCCACCACTTCCGCGGCGGCGCCGCGAGCCACGGCTCGATGTTCCACCGCGCGCCCGGCGGCATCGGCCCGTCGGCCTACCCGTCGCGCGTGTTCCCGGGCACGAGGATGGCCGGGCGCATGGGCGGCGACAGGACCACGCTCAAGCACGTCAAGGTGGTCAAGGTGGATCTCGAGCGCAACCTCGTGTTCCTCAAGGGGGCCGTTCCTGGCGGCCGCAACGCGCTGCTGCGGCTGGTGAAGGGTTAGGGGGCGGGCCATGAAGCTCGACGTGCACAACTGGGACAACGAGGTGGTCGGCGAGATCGAGCTCCCGCAGGAGGTGTTCTCGTACCCGTCCCGCCCCCACCTGGTGTACGAGGTGGTGAAGGCGTACCTGGCTGGGCTGCGGAGCGGGACGCACGCGACCAAGACGCGCAGCATGGTGTCCGGCGGCGGCAAGAAGCCGTGGAAGCAGAAGGGGACGGGGCGGTCGCGGCACGGGTCGATCCGCTCGCCGCTGTGGCGCCACGGTGCGACGACGTTCGGCCCCCAGCCGCGGTCGTACGAGGCGAAGGTCAACGTCAAGGCGAAGAAGAACGCCCTCAAGTCGGTGCTCTCCGAGCGCCTGGCGGGCGGCCAGCTCCGCGTGCTCGAGTCTCTCGACGTGGACACGCATCGCACGAAGGAGTTCGTCGCGCGCCTCGCGAAGCTCGGCATCGCCGGGGAGAAGGTGCTGCTGATCGATAGCTACGAGAACCTCAACCTGCTGCTCGCGACCCGCAACCGGCCCGAGTTGAACACCGCCGACGCCCTGCACGTCCACGTCTACCAGGTGCTGGGCGCCAAGCAGGTCGTCTTCTCGCGCCGGGCGTTGGTCCAGCTCGCGGAGGTGCTGTCGTCATGAAGGACCCACGCCAGATCGTATTGCGTCCGATCGTGACCGAGAAGACGGCCGACCTGAAGGAGAGCACCAACACGGTGTGCTTCCAGGTCGCGCGCGACGCCAACAAGATCGAAGTTCGCCGGGCGGTCGAGGCCCTCTTCGGGGTCAAGGTCGTCGAGGTCCGGGTCGTGAACGTGCGCGGCAAGCAGCGCCGCTTCGGTCGCCACACCGGCGTGCGTCCCAACTGGCGCAAGGCGTACGTGCGCCTGGTCGCCGGTGAGAAGACCGTCGAGTTCTTCGACCAGGTGTAAGGGGAAGGCACATGGCGCTCAAATCATTCAAGCCGACATCACCGGGCGTCCGGTTCATGACCCGTCTCGACTTCGGCGAGGTCACGAAGGACCGGCCGGAGAAGTCGCTCACGCGCGGGATCTCCAGGAGCGGCGGACGGAACAACGAGGGCCACGAGACGCTCAGGTTCAGGGGCGGCGGGCACAAGCGGCGGTACCGGACGATCGACTTCCGCCGCGACAAGCGGGGTGTACCCGCCCGCGTCGAGAGCATCGAGTACGACCCCAACCGCTCGGCCCGGATCGCGCTCCTCGTCTACGCCGACGGCGAGAAGCGCTACATCCTCGCCCCCGACGGCATCGGCGTCGGCACCACTCTCGTGGCGGCCGAGAAGGCCGAGATCGTTCCGGGCAACTCGCTGCCTCTCAAGAGCATCCCCCTTGGCGCCGTGGTCCACAACGTGGAGCTCAGGCCGGGCAAGGGCGGCCAGTTGGTGCGCTCCGCGGGTGCTGGCGCCCAGGTGATGGCGAAGGAGGGCAGGTACGTCACCCTCCGGCTCCCGTCGGGCGAGATGAGGCTCGTCCTCGCGACGTGCTGGGCGACGGTCGGTCAGGTCGGGAACGTCGATCACTCCAACGTGTCGGTCGGCAAGGCGGGGCGGACGCGCTGGACGGGCCGCCGCCCGCACGTGCGCGGCACCGCGATGAACCCGATCGACCACCCGCATGGCGGCGGCGAGGGAAAGACCAAGGGCGGCCGGCACCCCGTCAGCCCGTGGGGCCAGCCGACGAAGGGGTACAAGACGCGGCGCTCGAAGAGGACCACCCGCTTCATCGTGAAGCGGCGGAAGTGAGGGAGGTCGGGATGGCACGCTCAATTCGCAAAGGGCCTTTCATCGATGGCCACCTGGCCAAGAAGGTCGCACAGCTCAACGACACGCGCGAGCGCAGGGTGATCAAGACCTGGTCGCGCCGGTCGACGATCATCCCCGAGATGGTGGGTCACACCATCGCGGTCCACAACGGACAGAAGTTCGTCCCGGTGTTCGTGACCGAGAACATGGTGGGCCACAAGCTCGGCGAGTTCGCGCTCACCCGCACGTTCAGGGGCCACTCCGGGACCCGCAAGGAAAAGGGCGCCGCCCACTAGGGGGAAGGTATGGAAGCCGAGGCTCGACTGCGTTTCTACAAGGGTTCTCCCCAGAAGGTGCGGCTGGTCGCCGACACCGTCCGCGGCAAGGGTGTCCCCCGCGCGCTCGCCGTCCTCAAGCTCACGCACAAGCGGTGCGCGCGCGACCTCGAGAAGCTGGTCCGCTCGGCCGTCGCGAACCTCGAGCAGAAGTCTCCTGGCGTGGACTCGGGCAAGCTGGTGCTGAAGAGCATCCAGGTCAACCAGGCCGCGAGCCTGAAGCGTTTCCGTGCGGCGTCGATGGGGCGCGTGTACCCGCGGCTGCACAGGTTCTGCCACGTGACCGTTCAGGTCGCGGAGCGTGAGGGGTAGGAGGCGATCGTGGGTCAGAAGACGCACCCGTACGGGTTCAGGCTGGGCTACAACAAGACGTGGCGCTCGCGTTGGTTCGCCGATGCCGACTATGCGAAGCTCCTCCATGAGGACCTTCGTCTCCGCAAGGCGCTCAAGTCGCGGCTCTCGCACGCCGGCGTCGCCGAGATAGACATCGAGCGGACGGCCAACAAGATCCGCGTCAACATCTTCTCCGCCCGCCCCGGCATCATCATCGGCCGCAAGGGCGCGGAGGTGGACAAGCTCGGCGCCGAGCTGCGCTCGGTCTACGGCCAGGACATCCACATCAACATCCAGGAGATCCAGCGCCCGGAGATCGAGGCCCAGCTGATCGCCGAGTCGATCGCGAGCCAGCTCGTCAGGCGCATCACGTTCCGGCGCGCGATGCGGCGCTCGATGGAGAACGCCTTGCGTTTCGGCGCCCAGGGGGTCAAAATCCGCTGCTCGGGCCGCCTCAACGGAGCCGAGATCGCTCGTTCCGAGTGGTACCAGGAGGGACGTCTCCCCCTCCACACCCTCAAGGCCGATATCGAGTACGGCTTTGCCGAGGCCTTCACGACCTACGGGGCCATCGGCGTGAAGGTGTGGATCTACAAGGGCGAGCTGCACCGGAGCAAGGCCCACCGGCGCGCGCTGTGAGGGATGAGGTGCTGCCATGTTGATGCCGAAGAAGGTCAAGTTTCGCAAGCAGCAGCGGGGACGCCGGCGGGGCCTGGCGACCCGCGGCGGGGATCTGTCGTTCGGTGACTACGGCCTGCAGGCGATGGAGCCGGGGTGGGTGACGGCGCGCCAGATCGAGGCAGCCCGTATCGCGATGACGCGGCACGTGAAGCGCGGCGGCAAGATCTGGATCCGCGTCTTCCCGGACAAGCCGATCACGAAGAAGCCCGCCGAGACCCGCATGGGCAAGGGCAAGGGGGCGCCGGAGGAGTGGGTGTGCGTGATCAAGCCGGCGCGGATCCTGTACGAGATGGAAGGGGTCACGGAAGAGGTGGCCCGTGAGGCGATGCGCCTGGCGGCCCACAAACTCCCGATCAAGACCCGGTTCGTTGCGCGGGGGCAAGTGCGATGAAAGCGAAGGAACTTCGGGAGAAGTCGATCGAGGAGCTGCGCAACTCCGAAGCCGAGCTCAAGGAGCAGCTTTTCAAGTTGCGCTTCCAGAAGGCCACCGGCCAGATCGCGAACCCGGCCAAGATCCGTCTCGTGCGGAAGGACATCGCCCGCGTCGAGACGATCCTTGCCGAGCGCCTCAGGGAAGCGGAGTGAGCCATGGATAGCACGAGCAAGACGAGGAAGACCACGAAGGTCGGGACGGTGGTTTCCGACGCGATGGACAAGACGGTGGTGGTCAAGGTGGAGAGCGTCGTGATGCACAAGCTCTACCACCGTTTCGTGCAGCGGTCGCGCAAGTTCATGGCCCACGACGAAGCCAACACCTGCAAGGTGGGCGACAAGGTGCAGATCGTCGAGTGCCGACCGCTCTCCCGGACCAAGAAGTTCCGGGTGGTGCGCGTGATCGAGCGGGCTTCGTGAGGAGGCGGCCATGATCCAGATGCGGACGATGCTGACGGTGGCCGACAACTCCGGGGCCAAGAAGCTCCAGGCGATCCGCCAGCTCGGCGGCTCGAACGCCGGCCGGTACGCGCGGATCGGGGACGTGATCGTCTGCTCCGTCAAGGAGGCGGTCCCGGAGTCCCAGGTCAAGAAGGGGACGGTGGTGCGCGCCGTGATCGTCAGGACGCGCCGCAGCCACCGCCGGAGGGACGGCTCGTACATCCGGTTCGACGACAACGCTGTCGTCCTGATCAACGCGCAGAAGGAGCCGATCGGCACGCGCGTGTTCGGGCCGGTGGCTCGTGAGCTGCGCGAGCGACGCTTCATGAAGATCGTGTCGCTCGCGCCGGAAGTCCTGTAGGAGGCGGCGATGGCGGGCAGGCTCAAGGTGAAGAAGGGCGACCAGGTTCAGGTCATCGCCGGCAGGGACAAGGGGAAGAAGGGCAAGGTCCTGCGGGTGGACCGGAGCGCGGGGCGGGTGGTGGTCGAGCACGTCAACATGGTCAAGCGACACACCAAGGCGAACCCCGGAAAGGCGAAGACCGGCGGGATCATCGAGCGCGAGGGTCCGATCGCGATCGCGAACGTGATGGTGGTCTCGGGCGACACCGGACGTCCGACGAGGGTCGGGTTCAAGATCCTCGAGGACGGCAAGAAGGTGCGGTCGGCGAAGGTCGATGGCGCGATTCTCGACCAGTAAGGAAGAGAGGGTACGATGGCGCGCTTGAAAGCGGCGTACGAAAAGGACGTGGTCCCGAAGCTCAAGAAGGAGTTCGGGATCTCGAACCCGATGGCGGTCCCGCGGATCACCCGGGTGGTGTGCAACATCGGGCTCGGGGAGGCTCCGCGCAACTCGAAGCTGATGGACCAGGCGGTCGAGGAGCTGACGGCGATCACCGGCCAGCGCCCGACCATCCGAAAGGCCAGGAAGTCCATCGCGCAGTTCAAGCTGCGCGTCGGGATGCAGATCGGGTGCGCGGTCACGTTGCGGCGGGACAGGATGTACGAGTTCCTCGACCGGTTGATCAACATCGCGCTCCCGCGCGTCCGCGACTTCAGGGGGCTCTCACCGAAGGGTTTCGACGGCCGCGGGAACTTCACCCTCGGGCTGCGCGACCACTCGATCTTCCCGGAGATCGACTACACCAAGGTCGAGGTCCCGAAGGGAATGAACGTCACGGTGGTCACGACCGCCGAGACCGACGACCAGGCCAGGTTCCTGCTGCAGGAGCTTGGCTTCCCGTTTGCGAAAGGTTAGGAGGGCGCTGTGGCTCGTACCTGTCTCGTTGCCAAGACGCTGCGGACGCCGAAGTTCCGCATCCGGCACCGCAACCGCTGCAAGATGTGCGGCCGTCCCCGGGCGTACATGCGCAAGTTCGAGCTGTGCCGGCTCTGCTTCCGCAAGCTCGCGCTGGAGGGGTACCTCCCGGGCGTGACCAAGGCGAGCTGGTAGGGGGTGGGCGATGACGATGACCGATCCCATCGCTGACTTCCTGACCCGGGTCCGCAATGCGGTCCAGGTCGGCAAGGACCGTTGCGACGTCCCGGCGTCGAAGGTCAAGTTGGAGCTCTCCAAGATCCTCCAGGAGGAGGGGTTCATCCGCACCTTCAAGGTGCTCGAGGAAGGACCGCAGGGGACGCTCCGCCTCTACCTCCGATATTCGTCGGACGGTGAGCCGGCGATCCACGGGCTGGAACGCGTGTCCCGGCCGGGTCTGCGTGTGTACCGCGGAGTCGACGAGCTCCCCCAGGTCAGGGGTGGCATCGGCGTCGCCGTGGTCTCGACCTCCAAGGGGCTCATGACCGACTCCAAGGCGCGCGACGCGCGTCTCGGAGGCGAGGTCATGTGCCGCGTCTGGTAGGGAGGCTGCCATGTCGCGCATCGGAAAGAGCCCGGTCCCGATCCCGAAGGCGGTCCAGGTGACCGTCGCGGACGGGGTCGTGCATGTGAAGGGGCCGAAGGGCGCGCTGCAGACCCCGATCCCGGCCGGCATCTCGGTCGCCGTCGAGGGCGAGCAGGTGGTGGTCACCCGGAGCGGCGACCTGCCGCCGGTGAGGGCGCTCCACGGCCTCGTGAGGGCGCTGATCGCCAACGCGGTCAGCGGCGTGACGGCGGGGTTCAAGCGCGAGCTCGACATCGTTGGCGTCGGGTACAGGGCGGAGCTCAAGAGCCCCCGCGAGGTCGTGCTGTCGCTCGGCTTCTCGCACCCCGTCGTGTACAAGGTGCCCGAGGGCGTGGCGGTGAGCTACGACGCCAAGGCCAACCGGCTCACGGTCGAGGGCATCGACAAGCAGAAGGTGGGCGAGGTCGCGGCCGAGATCCGCAGCGTGCGCCCGCCGGACGCCTACAAGGGCAAGGGCGTCAAGTACGCGGACGAGGTCTTGAAGCTCAAGGCCGGGAAGACGGGAGCGTAAGGCAATGGCGCAGGTACAGGACAGGAAGCAGCGGCGTCATCGCATCCACATGCGCATCCGGAAGGCGGTGACCGGCACGGCGGAGCGCCCGAGGCTGGTGGTGTTCCGGTCGCTCGCCAACATCTACGCCCAGCTCATCGACGACGCGAAGGGGACGACCCTGGTGGCCGCCTCGACGGTCGAGAAGGACCTCCGCAAGGGGCTGTCCCACGCAGGCAACAAGGTGGCCGGCCGGGTCGTCGGCAAGGCGATCGCGGAACGGGCCAAGGACAAGGGGATCACGTCGGTCGTCTTCGACCGGGCCGGCTTCCGGTACCACGGCGTGGTCAAGGAGCTGGCGGACGCGGCCCGCGAAGCGGGTCTGAAGTTCTAGGGGCAGGGACGATGAGCGACCGGGAAAGCCAATTCATCGATCACGTGGTGAGCATCAACCGCGTCACCAAGGTCGTCAAGGGCGGCAAGAACTTCTCCTTCTCCGCCCTGGTCGTCGTCGGCGACGGGAACGGCCGGGTCGGGTTCGGCACCGGGAAGGCGCGCGAGGTGCCCCAGGCCATCCGGAAGGCCACGGAGGCTGCGCGTCGCGTGATGATCAGCGTGCACCGGACCGGGACCACGATCCCGCACGAAGTCGTCGGTCACTTCGGCGCCGGGCGCGTGCTGCTGAGGCCCGCGGCGCCGGGCACCGGCGTCATCGCGGGCGGCGCCGTCCGCGCCATCGCCGAGGCCGCCGGGATCGCCGACGTCCTGACGAAGTCTCTCGGGACGACGAACCCGCACAACCTCGTGCGGGCCACGTTCGAGGCGCTCGAGCAGCTGACGACGAAGGAGGAGGCCGCGCAGCTCAGGCGGAGCGGCGGAGAGGCCGAGCCGGTCGAGGACGCGGAGCATCCGACCGGACCGCTCCCGGAGGTCGAAGTATGACGACGCATCGAAAGACCGACGTGCCGAGGCTTCGGATCACCCAGGTCCACAGCATCATCGGCAACCAGGAGCGCGTGAAGCGGGTGGTCACCGACGGCCTCGGTCTCGGAAGGATCGGCTCCTCGGTGGTCCTCGTGGACAACTCGTACACCCGCGGGATGATCGCCAAGGCGGCACACATCGTGACGTTCGAGGAAGTGGCGGCCGAGGCGCACGTCCGGCGCCCCGAGCCGGCCCAGCCAGCCGTTCCCGAGGCGGTGGAGAAGCTCGTGGAGGCGGCGGTCGCGCCGATCGAGAAGGCACCGCACCGGAAGCACGCCGCGGGGGCCGAGGTCGCCGAGGCGCCCGCGGTCGCGACCGAGGTGAGGCCCGCGCCGAAGGCGGAGCACAAGACCAAGGCGGAGCACGAGGCCAAGCCGGAGCACGAGGCCAAGGCCGAGCACAAGGCGAAGAGCGAGCACAAGGCAAAGGTCGAGCACAAGCCGAAGGCGGAAGCAAAGGCCAAGGCCGGCACCAAGACGGCTGCACACCCCGCGCGCAAGCGCACCGGCGCGAAGGGCAAGGAGTAGGTCATGGAGCTTCACAACCTCTCACCCAAGGCTGGATCGCGGAAGGACCGCAAGAGAGTCGGGCGCGGCCCCGGCTCGGGCCACGGAAAGACCGCGGGGAAGGGCCACAAGGGCCAGCTCTCGCGCTCGGGCCACAGCCACCGCCGCAACTTCGAGGGCGGCCAGATGCCGCTCGTGCGGCGCATGCCGAAGCGTGGGTTCACCAACATCTTCCGCAAGGAGTTCGTGATCGTGAACGTGGGCCAGCTCGACCGGTTCCCGGCGGGCGCGGAGGTCACACCCGAGGTCCTGCTCGCTGAGGGCGTGATCTCGCAGCTGCGCGACGGGGTGAAGATCCTCGGCGACGGGTCGCTCTCCCGCAAGCTCATGGTCCGCGCCCACAAGTTCTCCAAGAAGGCCCAGGAGCTCATCCAGGCCGCCGGCGGGAGCTGCGAGGTGATCGGGCAATGATCGAAAGCCTGCGCAACATCTTCTCGATCCCCGACCTGCGGAAGCGGGTCATCTTCACGTTCCTCTTGCTGGCGGTGTACCGGCTCGGAGCGTTCATCCCGACCCCCGGCGTCGACCCGCATGCGATGCAGGAGTTCACCAACCAGGCGAAGGGCACGATCCTCGGCTTCCTGAACCTCTTCTCGGGCGGCGCCCTGGGCCGCATGACGATCTTCGCCCTCGGGATCATGCCGTACATCTCGGCGTCGATCATCCTGCAGCTCCTCACGGTCGTCTGGCCGTACCTCGAGAAGCTGTCGAAGGAAGGCGACCTCGGGAGGAAGAAGATCACGCAGTGGACCCGCTACGGCACCGTCGTGATCTCGATCATCCAGTCGCTGGGCATCTCGTTCTTCCTCGAGAAGACCTCGGCTCCCGGCGGACTCGCGCTGGTGCCGCACCCGGGGTGGGCGTTCCGCTTCATGACCGTCCTGACGCTCACGACCGGCACGGCGTTCGTGATGTGGCTCGGCGAGCAGATCACCGAGCGGGGCGTCGGCAATGGCATCTCGCTCATCATCTTCGCCGGGATCGTCGTCGGCCTGCCGCGCGCCCTCGTGAACACGTTCCAGGACCTCCGCACCGGCAGCATGTCGATCATCACGGCTCTCCTGTTCATCGTGTTCGCGGTGATCGTGGTCGGGGCGATCGTGCTGATGGAGCGCGCTCAGCGCCGGATCCCGGTGCAGTACGCGAAGCGCGTGGTGGGGCGGCGCATGTACGGCGGAGCCAGCACCTACCTGCCCCTCCGTCTCAACACCGGAGGCGTGATTCCCGTCATCTTCGCGGCTTCGATCCTCTCGTTCCCGCAGACGATCGGACAGATGTTCGACAAGCCGATCATCAAGGCGCTCACGCGGGCGCTCCAGTGGGGCGAACCGCTGTACAACCTGGTGTACTTCGTCTCGATCATCTTCTTCTGCTACTTCTACACCTCGATCATCTTCAACCCCCAGGACACCGCCGAGAACATGCGCAAGTACGGCGGGTTCATCCCGGGGATCCGGCCGGGCCAGCGCACCGCCGACTTCATCGACATGACGCTGACCAGGATCACGCTCGTGGGCGCGATCTACCTCGCGCTCGTCGCGATCCTGCCTGAGATCCTGATCACGGGGTTCAAGGTCGCGACGATCCCGTTCGTCGGGGGGACGCTCGACGCTTTCCTTCCGCGATGGTTCACGGAAGGTCTCGGGGTGAAGTTCTACTTCGGCGGCACCTCGCTGCTGATCGTGGTGGGCGTGGCGATGGACACGGTCCAGCAGATCGAGGCCCAGATGGTGATGCGCCACTACGACGGCTTCGTCAAGGGGCGGCGCGTCCGCGGTCGCAGGGGTTGAGCGGATGGTGACGCGGGCACTCGACGTCGTCCTCCTCGGGCCTCCCGGGGCGGGGAAGGGCACGCAGGCCAAGCGCATCGCGGCCGCGTTCGAGCTCCTCCACATCTCGACCGGGGACCTGCTCCGCGACGAGGTCGCCAGGGCCACGGGCCTCGGCACCGAGGCGGCCGAGTTCATGAACCGGGGCGAGCTCGTGCCGGACAGGCTCGTGGGGAAGATGCTCGCGAAGCGCCTGCACAACCAGCAGGCGGCGCTCGGGTGCGTGTACGACGGCTACCCGAGGACGATCGCCCAGGCCGAGCTCCTGGACGGGCTCCTCTCCGAGCTGAACCGCCGGGTGGACGTGGTGCTGTACCTGAGTGTGGCGGACGCCGATCTCCTGGCCCGGATCACCGGCAGGCGCTCGTGCCCGTCGTGCGGGGCCGTGTACCACCTCGTCACGCAGCCTCCCAAGGCGGACAGCGCGTGCGACCGCTGCGGCGTCGCACTGATGCAGCGCGACGACGACAAGGAGACGGTGGTGCGCGAACGGCTGCGGGTCTACCGGCAGCACACCGCCCCGCTGCTCGCCTACTACAGCGGCCGCAGGATCATGCGCGAGGTCGACGGCGCGGTTTCGCCCGAAGAGGTGTTCCGACGGCTGCGCGAAGCGATGGGGAACGTGTCGGCGTGATGATCCTCAAGACCCCCGCCGAGCTGTCCGTCATGGACCGGGCCAACGCCGTGGTCCACGAGACGCTTCGCCTGGTGGCCGAGACCGCCAAGCCGGGGGTGTCGACGAAGGAGCTGGACGAGCTCGCGGAGGCGCACATCCGAGCCGCCGGCGGCCAGCCGGCGTTCAAGGGCTACCGCGGCTACCCGGCGACGCTGTGCACCTCGGTGAACGACGTCATCGTGCACGGTATCCCCTCGGCCAGCCATCACTTGCGTGATGGCGACATCCTCGGGGTCGACTGCGGCGTGGTGCTCGACGGGTTCGTCGGGGACTCCGCGGTCACGGTCGCGATCGGCGAGGTCTCGGACGAGGCCCGCCGCCTCATGCGCGTCACGAAGGAGTGCCTCGAGCTCGCGGTCGAGCGCGTCCGGCCGGGCCGGCGTCTGACCGACATTGGGGCGGCGATCCAGGAGCACGCCGAGGCGGCGGGGTACTCCGTCGTGCGGGATCTGGTCGGGCACGGGATCGGGCGCGCGATGCACGAGGACCCCCAGGTGTACAACTTCGGCCCGGCGGGAAGGGGCCCTGAACTGCGCCCCGGGCTCGTGCTGGCGATCGAGCCGATGATCAACGCAGGGAAGTCCGGCGTGAGCTTCGACGACGACGGCTGGACAGCGCGCACCGAAGACGGTAAGCTTTCTGCCCATTTCGAGTACTCGGTGGCCGTTACCGAGAACGGCCCGTGGGTGCTTGGTGTGGATGGAAGGTAGGGAGGGGTATGGCGAAAGAGGAGGCCATCGAGGTGATGGCCACCGTGGTGGAGGCCCTACCAAACGCGGTGTTTCGTGTCGCGCTGGAGAACGGGCACGAGGTGCTCGCACACATCTCTGGGAAGATGCGGAAGCACTTCATCCGCATCCTGCCCGGGGACAAGGTGCTGGTCGAGCTGTCGCCGTACGACCTGACCCGCGGCCGGATTGTTTATAGGTACAAGTGACCCGAGGCGGGAGCGAGCCAAGGGTCATCCCGAGCGAAGCGAGGGATCCCGGGGAGCTCGGGAGGACGTCGGAGAGAAGGGGTTGACGGTATGAAGGTTCGGTCATCGGTACGCAAGATCTGCAGCAAGTGCAAGATCGTGGTGCGCAAGGGGGTCGTCCGGGTGATCTGCGAGAACCCCAAGCACAAGCAGCGCCAGGGTTGAGAAGGAGGTAGGCTGTGGCACGCATCGTGGGCGTGGATCTTCCCCAGAACAAGCACGTGGAAATCGGTCTGACCTACATCTACGGTATCGGACGCTCGTTGTCGCACACCATCCTGACCAAGGCGAAGGTCGACCCGATGGTCCGCGTCAAGGACCTCTCCGAGGACGAGGTGCGCCGGATCTCCCGCGTCATCCAGGATGACGTCAAGGTCGAGGGCGACCTGCGCAAGGAAGTCGCGATGAACATCAAGCGGCTGATGGAGATCGGCAGCTACCGGGGGATTCGACACCGGCGCGGTCTGCCGGTGCGCGGCCAGCGTACCCACACCAACGCGCGGACCCGCAAGGGCCCGCGGCGCGGCACCGTGGCCAAGAAGAAGCGGGCCACGAAGACGTAGTACAGGGGAAGACAAGTCATGGCAAAGGCTACCAAGGCTGCAAAGAAAGGCACCCGTAAGCGCGAGCGCAAGAGCGTGCCGCACGGCGTGGCCCACATCCAGGCGACGTTCAACAACACGATCGTCACGATCACCGACCCGACCGGGGGGGCGGTCTGCTGGAGCTCTGCCGGGCGCATCGGCTACAAGGGCTCCCGCAAGGGCACGCCGTACGCGGCGCAGCTCGCCGCGCGCAACGCCGCCGAGCAGGCCCAGGAGCACGGCGTCCGCACCGTGGACGTCGAGCTCAAGGGGCCGGGCGCCGGGCGCGAGTCGGCGATCAGGGCGCTCGCCGCGTCGGGCCTCGAGATCAAGAGCATCAAGGACGTGACGCCGATCCCACACAACGGTTGCCGGCCGCCCAAGCGGCGGCGGGTGTAAGGGTCTAGGGAGGCTGCAGTGGCACGATATCACGAGCCGGTGTGCCGGCTGTGCCGTCGCGAGGGTATGAAGCTGTTCCTCAAGGGGGAGCGCTGCTTCAAGGAGAAGTGCGCGGTCGAGAGGCGGTCGTACGCCCCCGGCCAGCACGGCAAGCGCCGCAACAAGATGCAGCCGTACGGGCTGCAACTGCGAGAGAAGCAGAAGGCGCGGAGGGTGTACGGGGTGCTCGAGGCGCAGTTCCGGCGCTACTTCGCCGAGGCCGCGCGCCAGAAGGGCGTCACCGGCGACAACCTGCTGCGGCTCCTCGAGCTCCGGCTGGACAACGTCGTCTACACGCTCGGTTTCGCGTCGTCACGGTCGCAGGCCCGCCAGCTGATCCGCCACGGCCACGTCCTGGTGAACGGGCGGAGGACCGACGTGCCGTCGTTCCAGGTCAAGCCGGGGATGGAGATCGCGCTCAAGGAGAAGCTCCGCGCCAACGCCTTCGTCAACGAGGCGCTCGACACGGCGCAGGGTCGCGGCGTACCGCCGTGGCTCGAGCTCGACGGGGAGAACTACAAGGGGAAGGTCCTGGCGCTTCCGACGCGCGAGGACATCCGCCTGCCGATCCAGGAGCAGCTGATCGTCGAGCTCTACTCGCGGTGAGGAGGTCGCAATGAGAGGATTGGAGCTACATAGGCCCCAGGCGGTCGTGATCGACGCCGAGCGGAGCACGCCAACCTACGGGGTCTTCACGGCGCAGCCGTTCGAGCGGGGGTGGGGAGTGACGGTGGGCAACGCCCTCCGGCGCATCCTGCTCTCCTCGATCGAGGGTAGCGCCATCACCGCCGTGCGTTTTGCCGGCGTGGACCACGAGTACGACTCGATCCCGGGTGTGATGGAGGACGTCACCGATCTGATCCTGAACCTCAAGCGGGTGCCGCTCCGTCTGACCGGACCCGAGACGATCACGGCTCAGCTCCAGGTGGACGAGCCTGGGACGCTCAAGGCCGGATCGATCAAGGGCGGCTCGGAGCTCGAGATCGTCGATGCCGACGTCTATCTCGCGACGCTCGCGGAGGAGGGCGCGGTGGAAGCCGAGCTCGTCGTCCGTCGCGGCCGCGGGTATGTCCCCGCGGACGAGCAGGACTCCGGCAACCTCGGCGTCGGGTTCATCTACCTCGACGCGGCGTTCTCGCCGGTGCGGAAAGCGAACTACCGGATCGAGCCGGCCCGCGTCGGGCAGGCGACCGACTACGAGAAGCTGGTCCTCGAGGTGTGGACGAACGGCGCCGTGACGCCGGCCGCGGCCGTCGTCCAGGCGGCTGGACTGCTGGCGAACCACCTGCCGATCTTCCAGAACCTCGAGCACGGCGGCGCGCCGAAGGCGAAGAGCAAGGCGGACGGGGTTCTGGACGAGGCCATCGACAGGCTCGACCTCGGCGGCAGGATCAACAACATGCTGCGGAACGCGGGGATCGAGACCGTGCGCGACCTCGTGGGAACCACCGAGGACGACCTCCAGAGGATCCAGGGTTTCGGGAAGAAGGCGTTGACCGAGGTGCGGGAGAAGCTCGAGGCCCTGGGCTTGAGTCTCGGCGTGCGCTTCGACTTGCCGCAGTCGTAACGGAGGACAGTCAGTCATGCGACACAACATGTCGAACCGCAAGCTCGGGAGGGTGTCGGAGCACAGGCGCGCCCTGTTCCGCAACCAGCTCAAGTCGCTGATAGCCCACGAGCGGATCATCACCACGCTCCCCAAGGCCAAGGAGCTCCGCCCGATCGCCGAGAAGGTCGTCACGCTCGGCCGGCGGGCCGACTCCGTCCACGCCCGGCGTCTCGCGGCGCGGTGGATCACGGACCGCGACCTCGTCCACCGGCTGTTCGCCGAGATCGGACCGCGGTTCGTCAACCGCCCCGGCGGGTACACGCGCATCGTCAAGCTCGGGCCGCGCCGGGGCGACGGCGCCGAGTTGGCGGTCCTGGAGTTCGTGGACTTCAGGCTCCCCGCCGCCAAGGGGAAGGCCAGCAGCGAGAGCAAGAAGGAGCGCAAGAAGAAGGCCCCGGCCGGAGCGACGGGCAAGGCTGCCGCCCCTGCCAAGTAGAAGGAACTCAGCGATTTCCAATGACGCGCCCGGCTCGGCCGGGCGCGTTTCGTTTCCTTGAGGGTGTGGAAGCGGTCCCGCCGAGCACGCGGACGTTGCCTTGACATTGCTCTGTGGTTATAATTGAAACAAGGGGGGCGTGTGCGAGAGGCCTCGGACCAGCTGCTGGAGAAGATCGCGGACCGGCTGAAGGCGATGGCCGACCCGATGAGGCTGCACATCCTCCACGCGTTGCAGGCCGGCGAGCGGTGCGTCGGCGACATCCTCGCGGAGGTCGGGGGCAGCCAGGCCAACGTCTCAAAGCACCTCTCTGTGCTCCGGCGGGTGGGCTTGGTGGACTGCCGCCGCGAGGGCGTCAACGTCTACTACCGGATCGACGACCCGACGGTGTTCACGATCTGCTCGACGGTGTGCGACTCCCTGGAACGCCAGGTCGAGGTCGAGAAGGAGCAGATCGCGCAGGGGCGCGCCGCCATGCTGGGAGAGCAGCGGTGACGGACTGGGGCAACACGCTGGTGCTCCTCGGGGTGGTCGCGGCGTGGGTCGTGCTCCAGTGGGTCGTGCTGCCCAGGCTCGGGGTGCCGACGTGAGCCGTCCCCGATCTGGCCGGCGGCCGGACGAACGGCGGAGAGCGGGGAGCTGGATGCGGGGCGGCCGAGACGCGCGACGGGTCTGCGGGGGGGCAGGCGGGGAGGGAGTCGTGACGGGAGACGCGACGGTTGGCGTTCAGGAGCGAACGATCCTGGCTCCGTGCCCGCAATGCGGGAAGCAGCTCCAGCCCGTGCCCACGTGAGGCTCGTTGCTCTGGCGGTGCCGGAGCTGCGGGTCGATCCACACGACCGATGACGTCTTCCCGGCGGGCGTCCCCACCGACCTGTGGGGCGCCCTCTGGACCGACTGCGGAGGGACGTGATGCCACTGTACGAGTACTCGTGCCGCGCGTGCGGCCGGCGGTTCGAGGTGCTCCAGCGCGTGGGGGCGGACGCTCACGACGTGGCGTGCCCGGGGTGCGGGGGCCGCGAGGTGGCGAAGCAGCTGTCGACGTTCGCGAGCGCTGTCGCCGGCTCGAGCACGGCGGGGGCGATGCCGTGCGGCGCGCCGAGCGCCTCCGCGTGCGGCAGCGGTGGGTTCTCCTGAGCGTCGTGACACGGCGCCCGGCGGGCGCCGCACTGAAGACAAGAGGATCGGGGTCCCCGGGTCGTACGCGCCCGACGGTGACCGACCGGCGTACGCGGAACGAGCCGTCTCGCACCTCCGGGAGGGGCTGTATGAAGAAGACGAACGTCGCATACGAAGCCGTCTCGAGTTTGCCCTTCGCCGATGCGGTGGCACAGGCGCGCCGGGCGCTCGCCGCCGAGGGGTTCGGCGTACTCACCGAGATCGACGTGCAGGCCACGATGAAGGCGAAGCTCGGCATCGACGGCGACCCGTTCGTCATCCTCGGCGCCTGCCATCCGCCCTCGGCGCACCGTGCGCTCGCTGCCGCGCCCGAGGTCGGCGTTCTCCTGCCGTGCAACGTGACGGTTTCGGTCGAGGGCGGCAATACGGTCGTGCGAGCCATGGACCCGGAGTCCGTGCTAGGAGTGATCGCGAAGCCCGAGTTGGCCGAGGTGGGTGAGAGAGTCGGCGCCGCCCTCAGCCGCGTCGTCTCCAGCCTGGAGGGCTGACCGGACTAGGCCGAGTCGCGCCTCGGCGCGCCGCGGCCGCCGCACCGGCGACGACGAACGAGGGAAGACGGAAGACGGAAGAGGGACGACACGGCGTCGTGACGTCTCTCGTCTTCCCTCTCCCGTCTACCCTCTTCCGTTTTCCGTGCCGGTCAGCCGCGGTCGTTGGTCTCGGGAACCTTCGTGTTGTAGTAGAACGTGATCGTCACCCCCTCGTGGAACACGCCGCCGAGGTCGTCGGGCAGCGGAGGAAGGGGCGACGCGTTCAGGATCGCGTCCCGGGCCGCGAAGTCCATCGGGGGGCGGCCGGACTCACGCTGGATCTCGAGGCCGGTCACGCGCCCGTCCCGCTCGATGAAGAAGTGGATGCGGACGACGCCGGGGACCCCCATCTGGGCGATCTCGGGGATGTCCCAGTGGTACTTGATCCGCCGCAGCATCTCCGCGGCGTACGGTCCCCAGTCGTACCACTCCGTGTCGAACGCGAGCGGGCCGACGTCGACCTCGCCTCCCTTGCGATCGGGCAGGGCGCCGCCCGACGAGCCCAGAGTGCCGTACGCGCCGAGCCCCTTGAGACCGATCGACCTGCGCTGCGAGGCACCGCTCTCCTTCGGGACGATGAGCACCGCTCCGGCGCCCGTGTCGGTCGGCTTGATTCCGAGGTCCTGCTGACCGCTCTGGCCCTCGGTGCGGCCCGGGTCGCGGGCGGCCTCCCGCTCGCCGGTGGGCGGCGACGCCTGGCGCGAAGGCCCGCCGCGATGCTCCGGCTCGATTCGGAGTTCGGGGGTGTTCCCGTGCGATCCGGGGGTGACATCGGGCGCTCCGACGCCTCCGTGGGCGCGCCTGTCGAGGTCGGACGCCGGCGATTTGGGCTGCGAGGGTTTCTCCGCCCGCTGCTTGGGGAGCTGCACGAACTCGTAGAACGGTGTCTTGTCGTCGGGCGCCTTCCTGGCCAGGACCTGCGCCCTCTGCGACGCGAGGAGGCTCTGGATCAGGCTGTCGGCCCGGAGTTGGGAGAAGATCGCCAGGTGGAGGAGGAGCGAGGCGGCCAGCGCCAGGATCAACGAGCGGTCACGAAGCCGGATCGGGCGAGGGGAGATCCGCTCGTCGAGGAGGAAGAGCACCTTGGGGTCTCGCCCCAACGGCCACGGCAGCTCCTCGGCCTCCCCCTCGATGAGCCTGAAGAGGCGCGACGGAGCGGCGTCTTCGGGCTCCAGCTGCTGAGGGGGGGCGTCGTCGGGCAGGCCGAACATATCGGAGGTAATCCTACAAGAGATGTGCCAGTTTGGAGTCCGCTCCGGTTGGTCGCCCGTGTCCCGCCCGTCCCCGGGGGGTGCCGAGCTGTCCACCTGTTGTGCCGAATCCGCACGAGGCGTTGACCGGAGCGGGGGCCACCGCGATAATCCGCCGGTGAGCAAGATCCGTGAGTTCCTCGCCACGCCGGCGGGCCGCTTCGTCTGGCGTTACGTGGCGGTCCTGAGCGTGGGGTTCCTCATCCTCGCGCTCCGGCCGGTGAACGACCACGTGGTGGACCCCTACACGACGTTCGTCGCGAACGAGTCGAGGGTCGTGCTCAACCTCCTCGGCGAGAACGCGCGGGTCGTCGGGCAGGTCCTGACCTCCCCCCGTTTCTCGGTGACGATCTTCAACGGGTGCAACGGCCTCGAGGCGATCCTGATCTTCGTGTCGGGCGTGCTGGCGTTTCCGGCGCCGTGGCTGCGAAAGGTCGTGGGCGTGGCGCTCGGGTTCGTCGCGATTCAGGTGTTCAACGTGATTCGGGTGGTGTCGCTGTTCTACGTGGGAGTCTGGCGGCCGCAGTGGTTCAACGTCTCGCACGTCTTCGTGTGGCAGTCGCTGGTGATCGTCTTCGGCGTGGTGCTGTGGTTGGTGTGGGTGCGGCGGTATGCGCTCGCGAAGACCCAACGCTGACCTCAGAGCGTTTCTGATCCGACTTCCGGCGGCGCTGGCCGCCGCAGTCGCGGTTTGGTTCCTGGTCCGACCGCTGTACAACCCGGCCCTGTGCGCCGTGGCACAGGAGATCGCCCGGTTCGGCGAGCGTCCGGCGGCGTCGATGGTGGTCCTCCGCGACAACGACGCGCTCCTGGGGAGATCCGACCTCCGCGCCAACTCCGAGTGGCTCAAGCTGCCGATGACGCAGCTCCACTTCAACCTGGTGCCGTTCCTCGCGCTCGTCCTCGCGCTGCCGGCGCCGCTGTCCGGCGGACACTGGCGCAAGCTCCTTGTCGCGCTCGGCGTGCTGGCGCTTTCGCACGCCCTCGGTCTCGTCTGGGAGCTCAAGGCGCTCGAGGCGCTCTCGATGGGCCCGTGGAGCCGCGCGACCTACTCCGACCTCGCGCGCAACGTCTATGGCACGCTGCGGTACTTCTTCAACATCCCGGTCACGTTCGCCCTGCCTCTCGTGCTCTGGGTGGCGGTGTACTGGGAGCGCGTGGTCGCCCTCGTGAACCTCCCGGCCATGGGAGAGGCCTAGACGGGGTCCCGGCGGAGCGACTCCCGCAGTTCGGCCGGGAGGACCGTGGGGCGGCCGGTGTTTCTGTCGACCACGACGTGGCGAGTCTCTCCCTCGACGAGGACGTCGCCCGAGGGGCCCTCGACGCGGTACTCGAAAACGACGCGGCGGCTCGCGACCTCGCCCACCCGGACCCAGACCGTGACCTCGTCGTCGTAGCGGGCGGGCCGGCGGTAGCGGCAGGTCAGCTCGCCCACCATGAGCAGGATCCCTCGACTCTCCCACTGCAGGTACGGCACGCCCACCGCGTGGGAGAGCGCCGTGCGCGCAACCTCGAACCACACCGGGTACACGCTGTGGTGCACGACGCCCATCTGGTCGGTCTCGGCGTACCGCGCACGGACCCTCACCGGGAAGAACGCCTCGGGCACGGCGGCATTGTAGCGGTCATCGCGAGGGGGAGCAGCCTTCCGGGCGACCGGCCCGCGTGTTACGCTCGCCTGGAGACAGATGAAGACTCCGGATCCGCTGCTCCTGTGCGAGGACGAGCTTGGCCTCGTCACGGACCTCTACCAGCTCACCATGTTCGCGGCGTACAGGGAACACCGCCGCGGCGTCAGGGGCTGCTTCGAGCTCTGGTTCCGCGATCTCCCCCCGCGCCGCAACTTCCTCCTCGCCGCCGGACTCGAGGCGGCGCTCGCGTACCTCCTGGGCCTCGGGTTCAGCGCCGAGCAGGTCGAGTCGCTTCGCCGCCTCGACGCGTTTCGCGGCCTCCCGAAGGAGTTCTTCGCCGAGCTCGCGACGCTGCGGTTCACCGGCGATGTCTGGGCCGTCCGGGAGGGCACGCCGGTGTTCGCCGGCGAGCCGGTGCTGCGCGTCGAAGCGCCGATCGGAGAGGCGCAGCTGGTCGAGACGTACCTGCTCGCCGCGATCTCGTTCGGGACGCTGGTGGCGTCCAAGGCCGCGCGCGTCCGGATCGCCGCCGCCGACCGGTCGGTCGTGGACTTCGGCTCCCGGCGCGCGCACGGGCCGCAGGCCGCCTGCTGGGCGGCGCGGTCGGCGTACCTCGCCGGCCTGGACGGCACCTCGAACGTGTGGGCGACGTGCCGCCTCGGCATCCCGCCGTCCGGGACGATGGCGCATTCGTTCGTGCTCGCGTTCGGCGACGAGCACGAGGCGTTCAGCGCCTACGCGCAGACGTTCCCCGGGAGGACGGTGCTGCTGGTGGACACGTTCGACACGCTGGCGGCCGTGAGGCGGGCGGCGGCGGACCCCGACCTGCGTTTCGTCGCGATCCGGCTGGACAGCGGCGACATCGCCGACCTGGCCCGGAAGTGCAGGGCGCTCCTCGATGCCGCGGGTCGGGATCAGGTCCAGATCGTGGCCAGCGGCGACCTCGACGAGGACAAGGTCGCCGCGATCGTCGCCGCGGGCGCACCGGTCGACGCGTTCGGGGTGGGGACGCGGATGGTCACCTCGGCGGACGCCCCCTCGCTTCAGGCCGTGTACAAGCTCGTCGCGGTCCAGGAGAGCGGCAAGGCCGCGCGCGGCGTGGCCAAGCGCTCGACCGGGAAACGGACGGCACCGGGGGCGAAGCAGGTCTGGCGCCGGCGCGGCGTCGGCGGGGGAATGCTCGAGGACGTCGTCCTGCCGCTCGACGAGGCGCCTCCCCAGGGTGGGTGGGAGCCTCTGCTCGAGCCGTGGATGTCGGGCGGGCGGCTGTGTCGCGCGGTGCCGACGCTCGCCGAGTGCCGCGCCTACGCGGTGCGCCAGCTGGCGACACTGCCGGCGCGCGTGCGCAGCCTGGGCGAATCGGCCGCGTACCCGGTCGGCTCGGCGCGGCGGCGGGGGGCGGCGAGGAGGGGCGATGCTGGAGCTGATCCTGCTCGACGGTAGCGGCCGGCGTTTCTCCCTGGCCGACGGCACCGAGCTCAAGGTCGGGGTCGCCGCCCAGTGCGCCGTGCGTCTCTCTGCGCTCGACGTCTCGCGCACCCACGCGCTCGTCACGAACAGGAACGGGCGGCTCATCGTGCTCGACCTCGGGAGCACGAACGGGACGTTCGTCAACGGGAAGCGCGTGAAGGAGGCCGAGCTCGCGGCCGGCGACCTCCTGCGTTTCTCCTCGGTCATGGCGCAAGTGGTGCCCCAGGGGGGCGATCGGGACGGGGACGGTCGGGCCGCCGCCTCCAACGGACAGGAGCCGCGCGCCTCGCCGGCGGGTGACACGACCGTGTCGCCGACCAGCGACACGTTCCCGGCCCCGGTCCAGGAGAGCCTCGCATCGCTCCTCTTCCGGTGGAGCGCCGGCGGCTGCTCGGCGCAGGAGGAGCTGGTGAGGTGGCTCGTGGGCCAGCGCCGTGTGGTGGGCGCCGCAGTCCTCGAGACGATCAAGGGCGACATCACGGTGGTGGCGGCGGAGGGAGAGGTCAGCGCGGTCCTGGAGGACCCGGGGTGCGAAGCGCTGCTGATCGCAAAGGTCGAATCCACCGCCACGCCCGAGGAGATCATCACGACCATCGGCGGGAGGACCGTCGTGGCGATGAGGACCCCGGGGTTGCCGTGGCTGCTGCTGGTCCCCGGCGCGGCGATGCCGGAGTTCGGCGAGCTCGCGCTCATCGCGCCGCTCCTGGCCGTGGCGCGCAGGCTCGATCTCGGCCGCGGAGAGACGGCCGGCGGCTGAGAGCACAGCTCACAGGTCACAGCTCACAGCGCACAGCTCACAGCGCACAGCTCACAGCTCACAGCTCACAGCTCACAGCTCACAGCTCACAGCACTCCTCCAGGTGTCTTGTCTTGGCTGGGTGGGGGAGCTGTGAGCTGTCGGCTGGTCGGGTGTGCGGCGGAGAGCTGTCAGCTTTCGACTTTCAACGGGGTTGGCGCGGGGGAGCGGTCCGCTGGTCGGGAGGGAACGCGGCTACTCCTCCTCGTCCTCGTCGTCGTAGTCCTCGTAGTCGTCGGGGTACTCCTCCTCGTCCTCGTCGCCTTCTTCGTCCTCGGCGGCTTCGTCCTGGTCCTCGTCCAGGTCCTGGCCGTAGTCCTCGGGGAGCGAGAACGCATCGGTGTCGGAGTTGCCGCAGACCTCGCAGCTGGCCCGGCGGATCTCGCCGTCCCGCCAGATGAAGTCCTCCACTTCGGACTCGCACTCGAGGCAGATGAGATAGTCGGGTCGAGCCATTCATCCCTCCGTCGCCGATCTCGCCGCGCGGCCCCCGCGCCTTCCGTAGAATGTAGCTGCCACTACCCCGCGGCGCAAGGACGTCAACTCTCCATGCGGCGCACCGCAACGCCGACCGCACCGGGACCGACGTGAGCCGCGAGAACAGCCGTCAGGTTCACGATCGGTATGTCCGCCACCCCGAAGCGGGAACACAGCCGCTCGGCGACGTATTCTGCCGCGCCGACGGCGCTGGCATGCGCGACCATCAGCCGCACCGGGCGCTTCCCGGCGAACCGCGCGACGCGCCCGACGATCCCCCGGAGCGACGCCGCGAACCCCAGGTGGACGCCCGCTCGGACCGCCTTGCCTCCGTCTCCGATGGTGAGGACGGGGTTCAGCCCGAACAACGTCGCGACGCGGGCCTGCGTCGCGGAGAGCCGGCCGCCCCTCACCGCGAGGTCGAGCGAGGCGAGCGATGCGAACAGTTTGGTGTCGCGGCTCACACGCTCGGCGACCTCGGCCGCCGCGGCGAGGGTGGCGCCGGCGACCGCCGCCTCGCCGACCGCTTCGGCAACGAGGCCGAGCGCGACCGAGACCTGACCGGTGTCGATCACACGGACTCGGTCCGGATCCACCTGCCTCGCGGCCGCGAGCGCCGCCTGGTACGTGCCGGACAGGCCGGCCGAGAGGTGGAGGGATACCACCGCCTCGTGGCTCTCGAGCAAGCGGCGGAACGTCGCCTTGAAATCCCCGATCGCCGGCTGCGATGTCTTGGGCAGGACCTCGGAGGCCCCCAGACGCTGGTAGAACTGCGCCGGGGTGATGTCCACGCCGTCGAGGAACGTCTCCTCGCCGAACGAGATCGAGAGCGGGACCCGGACGAGGCCGAATGCGTGGGCGAGTGCTTCCGGCATGTCGCACGAGGAGTCCGCCACGACGGCGAGCGCGGCCCCGCGCGCCGCGAGCTGCTGGAGCGCCATGTCGTCGATCTTGGTCTGCTGCACCGTTCCGAACTCGGCGAGACGCGTGAACAGGCGCTGGGGCTCGTTCGTGTGCAGGTGGACGCGGAGACGGGACCCGCCGCCCGCCACCACGAGCGACCCCCCGAGCCCGCCCACCTCGCGCGCGATCGCCTTGCGGTCGAGGCGTTCGCCGACGAGCAGTCCCTCGGAGCAGTACCTGTAGGTGAGGTCCACGTCGGCGTGGGCGGCCGCGAACGGGGTCGCCTGCGCCAGCGACATCCCGGCTCGGCGCCAGTCCGCGGCCCTGCGGTCGCGGAAGAAGGTCGAGATCCCCTCGAGGAAGTAGACGAACCCCTGCGCCCCGGCGTCCACGACGCCGTGGCGGGCGAGCACTGCGAGCTGCCTGGGCGTGTTGGCGAGCGCCTCCCGCGCCCTCTCGAGCCCGCGCCCCAGGAGCTCGGCGAAGTCGTGGACCTTGCCGGTGTGCTCCTCGAGCGCTGCGGCCCACGCCCGGACGACCGAGAGGATCGTCCCCTCGACCGGCTGCGCGAGGGCCTGCTGGGCGGCGTCCGCCCCCCGCCTCGCCGCCGCGATGAACTCCCGCGTCGAGACGCTGACCTTGGTCCCGATCGCCTCGGCCATCCCCTGGAGGAACTGGGCGAGGATCGCGCCGGAGTTTCCGCGAGCGCCGTCGAGGGCTGCGTCGGCGGCCGTGCGCACCGTCTGCCCCACGGTGAGCTCGTTCGGGGTCGTCAGCGCCGCGGCGGCAGAGCGGAGCGTGGAGGCGAGGTTGGCGCCCGTGTCGGCGTCCGGGACCGGGAACACGTTGATCCGGTTGAGCGCCTCCTGCTCGCGCGCCACCGCCAGGGCACCCGCCCGCAGGGCGCGTGCGAGTCGGGGTCCAGTGAGGATCTGGACCATCAGGAATCCCCCCGCACCAGTGTACGGCTTCCGGCCCGTCTGCACGGCGTACGGCTACTCCTCGTCCTCTTCCTCGACGGCGACCATCTCCTCGAGCTCTTCCTCGGAGACGAACGTGTTCGGGTCGTCGTTACCGCACAACGGGCACAGCGCCTCGACCACCCTGTCGTTGGCCCACTCGAAGACGTACACGGGGGACTCGCACTCCATGCAGATCAGGTACTCGGGGTGTGCCATGCCTCCATCGTATACCAGGGGCCCCCGCGCGACGCCGGGCGGAGGACCGGCGCGAGCCGCCCGGGGCTCCGGCTGCTACCATCTGCGTGTGAGCGTGTTCGGGAGGCTGTACGACCTCACGTGGCGCCGCCTGCGCCACCTGGGGGGCGTCACCTTGCTCGGTCGCGGGGTGACGGGCCGCCTCGTCACGCCGCCGTTCGACGTGCGAGAGATCGTCCGCCAGCTCGAGGCGATGGGGGTGCGCTCGACGAACCTCGCCTCGGTGATCGCGCTCTTCACCGGGATGGTGCTGGCGCTCCAGACCGCGTACACACTCGCTGCGTTCGGAGCGAAGCTCTACATCGGCGAGGTCGTGGGGATGTCGCTCGTGCGCGAGCTCGGGCCGGTGCTGACCGCGCTCATGGTGGGCGGGAGGGTCGGTTCAGGGATCACGGCCGAGCTCGGCAGCATGACCGTCAGCGAGCAGGTCGAGGCGATGAGGTCGCTGGGGGCCGACCCGCTGCGGAAGCTGGTGGTCCCGCGAATGTGGGCGCTGTTGATCGGTCTCCCGCTCTTGGTCGTCCTCGCGGACGTCGCGGGGATCATCGGCGGCCTCTTCATCTCCACGTGGGAGCTGGGGCTGACGCCCGGCTTCTACTTCAGCCACGTGCTCCGGCTCCTCCACTTCGGGGACTTCCTGTCCGGGATCGGCAAGTCGGTGTTCTTCGCCTTCGCGATCGGGCTGATCGCGTCGTACAACGGGCTCTCCGCCACCGGCGGCGCCGACGGCGTCGGCAAGGCGACCACCGACACGGTCGTCGCCGTGTCGATCGCCGTGCTGGTCCTGGACTTCTTCCTGACCAAGCTGTTCCTCGTGCTATGAGCGACGCCGGAGCCCCCGTCGTCGAGGTGCGCGAGCTGGCTAAGTCGTTCGGCGCCCACACCGTCCTCGAGAGCGTGAGCATGGAGCTCCGGCGCGGCGAGACCGTCGTCGTACTCGGTGGCTCGGGAGAAGGGAAGTCCGTCTTCCTCAAACACATCAACGGTCTGCTGCGGCCCGACCACGGCACCGTGACGGTGCTAGGCTTCGCGGTCTCGGGCGCGGACGAGGACGATCTCGTGGGGCTGCGTCGGCGCGTGAGCTACATCTTCCAGCACGGTGCCCTGTTCGACTCGCTCACGGTCGGTGAGAACGTGGCGTTCCCGATGCGGGAGAACACGGCCCTCGACGACGACGAGATCGCCGGCCGCGTCGCGTCGCTCCTGGAGCGCGTCGGCCTCTCGGGGACCGAGTCGCTCGCCCCGGCCGAGCTCTCGGGCGGGATGAGGAAGCGCGTCGCGCTGGCCCGCGGACTGGCGCTCGAGCCGGAGGTGATCCTCTACGACGAGCCCACCGCCGGCCTCGACCCGGTCACCGGCCTCGCGATCACCGCGCTGATCGGCGAGGTGACCAGGGCAACGGCCGCCACCTCGCTCGTTGTGACGCACGACATCGCCGTGGCGGCGAAGCTCGCCGAGCGCATCGCGTTCCTCAGCCGCGGACGGTTCGTGTTCACCGGCACCGTCGCGGAGGCGGCCCGCGAGGAGGGCGAGGTGGGCCGGTTCGTGCGCGCGGGAGGTTTTCATGCTTGAGACAGATCGGCGCCGTCGGCTGCGTGTCGGGATCTTCACGGCCACCCTGCTGCTCGCGTTTGGGCTCGTCATCTTGCTGATAGGGAAGAAGCAGGGGCTGTTCCAGCGCCACGTGAGCTACGAGGCGCAGTTCGAGCACGTCGGCGGCCTGGTGCCGGGAGCGTCCGTGTGGCTCAACGGCGTCGTGGTGGGTTCGGTCGAGGAGGTGGAGCTCCCGTCTGACCCCGGCCAGCCCCAGATCACGGTGACGTTCCGGGTCAACGCGCGCCTCGCGGAACGCGTCCGGGCCGACTCGCGCGTACGCATCCGCACGCTCGGCCTGCTCGGCGACCGGTACCTCGAGGTCTCCTCCGGCAGCGTGTCGCAACCGGTCCTCCCGCCCGGGAGCGTCGTCCCGAGCGTGGAGCCCACCGACGTGGCCGCCGTGCTCTCGCGCGGCGGAGACGCGATGACCAACGTGCAGGCGATCTCCTCCTCGCTCCGCCGGATCCTCGAGCGGGTGGAGCGCGGCGAGGGGATCGTGGGCGAGCTGACCGTCAACCCCGAGTCGGGCCGCCAGGTCGTGGCGAGGTTGAACGCCGTCCTGGAAGAGACCGACGGCCTGCTGAAGGGCCTGCGGGCCGGGAAGGGCGCGCTCGGACGGCTCATCGCGGATCCTCAGCTGGAATCCAAGCTCCTGGACGACCTCGCCGGGATGGCCCACGCCGGTCGGCAGGTCGGCGAGTCGCTCGCCCATGACCTCGCCCGTGACGACTCCGTCGTGGCCGGCCTCCTGCGCGACCCCGAGGGGCGCGAGAGGCTGCGCCGGGCCCTCGACGGGATCGGGCAGGCGGCGGTCGCCGCCACCGCAGCCGCGAAGGAGCTCAGAGAGGGCCAGGGCACGCTGCCGCGCCTGATCAACGACAAGGAGTACGCCAAGCGCTTCCTGGACGACCTCGCCGTGATGACCAACTCGCTGCGCCAGGTCGCCGACAAGCTCGACCACGGGCAGGGGAGCGCCGCGCGGCTGATCAACGATCCCACGCTGGTCCGCGACCTCGAGAACGTCGTCCGCGGCGTCCAGGACTCCAAGCTCGCGACGTGGTACATCCGCAAGAGCCGTGCGCACGGCGAGCAGATGCCGACGCCGACCCCCGAGCCGGCGGCGTCCCCGACGCCCGCGCCGGTTCCGAAGGAGTGACCGATGGAGACGATCCTCGTGACCGGAGGCGCCGGGTTCATCGGCTCGCACGTCTGCGCCAGCCTGCTCGAGCGCGGCGCCGACGTCGTGTGCCTCGACGACTTCGACGACTACTACGACCCGGCCTTCAAGCGAGCGAACGTCGAACCGTTCGCGTCGAGCCGGCGCTGGCACCTCGTCGAGGGCGACATCCGCGACGCTGGCCTCGTGGACGAGACGTTCCGGCGGTTCGGCGTCGGCGCCACGATCCACCTCGCGGCCCGCGCCGGCGTGCGTCCATCGATCCGCGAGCCGCGCCTGTACCAGGAGGTCAACGGTCTCGGGACGCTCAACCTGCTCGAGGCGGCGCGGAAGAGCGGGGCGCGCACGTTCATCTTCGGCTCCACCTCCTCGGTGTACGGCATCAACTCCAAGGTGCCGTTCGCCGAGGACGACCCGATCACGTGCCCGGTCTCGCCGTACGCCGCCACCAAGCGCGGCAACGAGCTGATGGCCTTCACCTACCACCACCTCTACGGCCTCGACGTCACGTGCCTGCGGTTCTTCACCGTCTACGGGCCGCGCCAACGTCCCGAGATGGCGATCTACCTCTTCGCGGACCGGCTCGCTCGCGGCCTCCCGGTTCCGCGGTTCGGCGACGGCTCGACGGCGCGCGACTACACGTACGTGGACGACATCACCGCGGGCGTCGTCGCGGCGCTCGACGCGGCCGCGCCGTTCGAGATCGTGAACCTGGGCGGCTCGCGCACGACCACTCTCGCGCGCCTCATCGAGCTCGTGGCCGGCGCGCTCGGAGTCGAGCCGCGGGTCGAGGAGAGGCCTCCGCAGCCGGGCGACGTCCCGATCACGTTCGCGGACGTGGGCAAGGCCAGGCGCCTCTTGGGGTGGGAGCCCCGCGTCCCCATCGAGGAAGGGGTCCGCCGCTTTGTCGACTGGTTCAGGGCCGAGCGCCTCCGCTGACGCCCGCCGGCGCGCGTGGCTCGCGCCCGCCGTCGTTGTCGCGTGGGGAGTGCTCGTCGGCGGGCTGCCGCTGATCGCGGGGGCGCCCGGCGGCGACGACGCCTACTACCACGCGATGCGCGCCCAGCAGCAGGCGCGCTGCTGGCTGCTCGGCGCGCCGTACCCGCGATGGTACCCCGACCTCAACGGCGGGCTCGGCGGGCCCGAACCGCGCGCGTACCCGCTCGTGCCGCTCGCGCTCCTCGGGGCGCTGACGGCCGCGAGCGGTGACGGCGTCGCCGCCATCTCGATCGCGACGGTCCTCATTCCGGCCGTGGCCGGCCTTTCGATGCTGGCCGCGCTTCGCCGCCGCGGTGTCGGCGCTCCACGGGCGCTCGCCGCGTCGGCCGCCTGGGCGGCGGCGCCGTACCTGCTCATCGCGGTGCACGAGCGGGCGGCGCTCGCCGAAGCGCTTGCGCTCGCGGTGCTGCCGGCGGCGCTCGAGGCGTTGCTGCCGGCGGCGCCGGACACCCGGCGAAGCGAGGTGCGCGCCGGCGTCTGTCTGGCCGTCCTCCTCGCGACGCAGCTTCCGCTCGCGGTGATGGCGGGCGCGGCGGCGCTCGCGTGCCGTCTGGCGCGCGGTCGGTCGGGGCACCCGGTGTCGTTCCTGATCGCCGGCAGCCTCGCGCTCTGCCTCGCCGCCGCCTCGTGGCTGCCCAACGCGGGCAGCGTCTGGCGGCTGCAGGGCGAGCACCTGGCGGGTCCGGGGTACCGGTGGCAGGAGAACGTGCTGCCGTTCGGCAGAGGGTCCGACGCGGTCCTCGCCGGTCACCTGAACCTGGCGCTGGGGGCGACGGCGGCGCTGCTCCTGCTCGCCGTCGCGGCGGGCGCCGGCGAGTCCCGCCTCCTCGCCGGTGCTGGTCTCGGTGCGGTCTCCCTCGCCACGCCGGTGCTCGGGTGGGTCCACGGCGCAATCCCCGGACTCGCGTTCCTGCAGTTCCCGTGGCGGTGGATCGGCGTCGCCTCCTGCCTCGGTGTGCTCGCGATCGCAGGCGTCACCCGTAGGGCGGTGCGGGCCGCGGCGCTCGTCGTGTTTCTGCTGCCGGTCGTCGTCCCGTTCGCGTGGCGCTGGCGGCTGCCGCCCGGCCCGCCGCTGCGCCCGTCGGATCCGGGGCCGGTGGTCGCGCGCGCCGCGACGCGCTTCGGCGTGCCGCCGATCCTGCCTTCGCTGCCGGCGTATCTGCCGCGCGGCGTCGACCTTCGCGCCGCGCTCGCGGCTGCCGCCTCTGCGCGGCGGGAGATCCGGTTGGAGCCGGCATCACGGCCTGGCCGCCTGGACGCGACCGCCTCGCCGGTCGCGGGCGGCACGGTGCGTCTGCCGATCCTGGCCGACGACGGGTGGACTGTCGAGGTCGACGGCCGGCCCTCCGGGTGGTCGCCTTCCGAGAGCCTCGTCGCCGTTTCGGTCGGTCCCGGCGCCCACCGCATCGCCGCCCGTCAGACGCTCTTGCCTGAGGACCTCGCCGGTGTTGCCGTCTCACTTGCCACCGCGCTCGGCCTCGGATGGTTCTGCTGGCTCAGGTGGAGACGTGGCTGAGGGCAGCGTCGGCGGCTAGCTGCCGGAGCGTTGCGACGCAGGGTGCGCGCAGAGGACAACGGTGGTGTCGCCGATCGAGAGGAGCGGCCGACCGCCGAGCCATGCGGCCAGCCCCGAGAGCTCGCCCGCGCCCGGAAGTGAGCGCGGTATCACGAGCGCGACTGGCGTCTGGGAGCCGGCGAGGCGCTCCCGCAGGCGGTCGAGCTCTCCGGGCCCGGGGCGGTCGGTCGCCGCGTCGAACCATCCCGGGTGTCGCGCCGCCTCCTCCGGGACGCTGACGAGCTCGAACGGCGCGCGCGCGCCGAGGTGATAGGCGACCCCGAGGCGCCAGTACCCACCGACGAGCACGACTCCTCCGCTCGGCATCGCCCGGCGGAGCGTGTCCGCGATTTGCTGCTCGTCGCGCACGGGCGTGGCCGCCCACGCGACCTCGGCGCGCCCGACCGTGGTGGCACCCACCGCCACGAGCGCGGCGCCCGCGAGCGCGCCGAATCGGTGCGAGCCCGCGGTGACGCCGGCGAGAGCGGCGAGCGGCACGATCGCGAGCACCTCGCCGCGCCCCGGGTAGAACGCGGGCACGCCCAGGAACGCCAGGACGCCGAGGATGACCACCGGCAGCGCGAGCCCGAGTGCGAACCGCGGCGAACCGCGGGCCCTCGACCCGGCGGCGACGAGCGCGACGAGCGCGAGAGCCGCGAGCGCCTCCAGCCAGGCGGGTGACGAGGGCACGTCGACCGCGGTCGCGAACGCCGCGCCCGGAGACAACATGCGGACCGGTGCTGCGATCCGGCCGGCGAGCGGGATCGCGCGCCACGCCGCGGTCATCCACGCGACGGCGGCGGCGGGCTGGTGGAGCGCCACGGGGAGCCACGGGAGGTGGCTCGCGAGGCCGGCGCCGACGGCCGCGAGCCCGCGCAGCCGCGACGGCGGGGCGAGCGTGAGCGCGGCGAGAGCCAGCACCACCGCGAGCAGCATCCCGAGTCCGTGGCTCCAGCACGCGAGCGACACCGCGAGCGCGAGGCCGGTCGCGCCGCGCCCGCTCTCGCCGAGCGACGCGACCCGGTCCCACGCCCACGCCGCGGCGAGCATGACGAGAGCGTACGCCCGCCCCTCGCACGACCACGCCACGGCGAGCGGGTGGACGGCGAGCAGCGCCCCCGTCCACCACCCCGCGCGAGGCCCGAACGCCCGGCCCGCGGCGCGCGCTCCCAGCAGCACCGCGCCAGTTCCCGCCGCGACCGAGATCGCACGCGCGGCGGCGACGGGCTCGAGCCCGGTCGCAGCGACGGCCTTCGCGAGCACGTACGGCAGCGGCGGCCCGGAGTCCAGCCGCAGCGCCGCCACCAGATCGTGGAGCGACAGCCGCACCGCCCACGCCGTGAAGTACTCGTCGTGCCACGCGCGACGGAGGAGCGCGCCGGCCAGGCGCGGCACCAGCGCGACGAGCGCGAGCGCACACCATCGCACTCTCTCTGCCGAGGAGCGTGGCACGGGTGCAGTCTCGTCGCCGGCCGGGCCGCCGTCAAGGCGCGGGTATCATGGTGCGCCGCCACAGGCGCGCGCCGGAGGGCTCCATGCGTCGTCTCGCGTCGCTCGTGATCCTGACCGCCGCCCCCCTCGTCGCGGGGCAGCAGCTCCTCACCGTCGAGCGGATCGTCGCGGACCCGCCCGTCGAGGGGACGCTCCCCAAGGAGGTCAAGTGGCTTCCGGGGGGGACGAGGTTCTCGTTCCTCGAGACCGTCGGGGAAGGGAAGGACGCCCGCAGCACCCTCTGGGTCGAGGACGCCGCCTCGGGCGCGCGCCGCCGCGTGCTCGCCGAGGCCGACCTCCCGCGTTTCGGAGAGGGCAACCAGGCGGTGACGCCGGCGCTCGCGGGGTATCAGTGGTCGCCGACGGGGGACGCGGTGCTGCTCGCTGGAGGGGGCGACCTCTTCCTCGTGGCCGTTCCCGGCGGACACGTGCGCCGCCTCACCGCGACTCCCTCGGACGAGGAGGTCGCCGAGTTCTCCCCCGACGGGCGGTGGGTCTCGTTCGTTCGCGACAACGACCTGTGGGCGATCGAGCTCGCGACCGGTACTGAATCCTGCCTCACCGCCACCGGCTCGCCCACGCACATCAACGGGAAGCTGGACTGGGTGTACGAGGAGGAGCTCGCGGGGAGGAAGCCGATCGGGTACGTGTGGTCCCCCGACTCGCAGTGGGTCGCGTCGCTCTCGCTGGACGAGAGCAAGGTACCGGAGTACCCGATCGTGGACCGGCTCGCACTCCACCCGACGGCCACCGAGCAGCGCTACCCGCAACCGGGCGATCCCAACCCGGCGGTCGGGCTGTCGGTGATCCGAGTCGTCGCCGCGCGGGGTGCGCGCACGCACTACGACCGAGCGTGGGCGGGGGCGAGCGCCGAGTACGTGCCCCGGTTCGGCTGGACGCCGGACAGCGCTGCCGTGTGGTACGAGCTGCTCGACCGCAACCAGGAGCGGCTCGAGCTGGTCCGCGACACCTTCGCCTCCGGAACGCGGACGACGATGCTCGTGGACTCCGACCCGGCGTGGATCAACCTCCACGACGACCAGCACTTCTTCCGCGACGGGCGACTGCTGTGGAGCTCGGAGGCGGGAGGATTCCGGCACCTGCTCGTGTACGGTTCCGACGGGACGCCTCGCCCGATCACGAGCGGCGCGTGGGAGGTGGCATCCGTCGCGGCGGTGGACGAGGCGTCCGGGTGGATCTACTTCACGGCCAACGAGGCGGGCTCACTCGAGGACCAGCTCTACCGCGTGCGCGCGGACGGCAGCGGGCTCGTGCGTCTCACGACGAACCCCGGCACGCACCGGGTGGAGGTCTCGCCCGGCGCCCGGTTCATTCTCGACACGTTCTCGTCGGTGTCCGTGCCGCCGACGATGCGCGTCCTGAGTGCCGACGGGAAGGTGGTGCGCGCGGTCGCACCGCTTCGGCCGCCCACCCTCGGCGAGTTCGCGCTCCCGACGACCGAGTTCGCGACCGTGCGGGCGGCCGACGGCACGTCGCTGTTCGCGTCGCTGCTCAAGCCGGCCGGCTTCGACGGCGCGAGGAAGTACCCCGTGGTGGTGTACGTCTACGGCGGGCCGCACGCGCAGGTGGTCCGCAACGCATGGGGCCGCCAGACCGAGATGTTCCTGAGGGTCCTGGCGAGCCGGGGGTTCCTGGTGTTCTCGCTCGACAACCGCGGCTCGGCCTCGCGCGGGCGGGAGTTCGAGCGCGAGCTGCTGCGCAGGCTGGGGAAGGTGGAGCTCGACGATCAGCTCGCAGGGGTCGCGTACCTGAGGCGGCTTCCGTACGTGGACGGCTCGCGGATCGGGATCTGGGGGTGGTCGTACGGCGGGTTCATGACGTGCTACGCGCTCACGAACGCCCCGGGCGTGTTCCGGGCCGGCGCGGCGGTCGCGCCGGTGACCGACTGGCGGCGGTACGACTCGATCTACACCGAGCGCTACCTCAAGCTGCCCGCGGACGACGAGGCCGGGTACCGCGACTCGTCCCCGGTGAACCAGGCGGCCGACCTCGCGGACGCTCTGCTGATCCTGCACGGCACCGGCGACGACAACGTGCACTGGGGGAACACGCTCGCGTTCGTGGACGCACTGTACCGGGCGGGGAAGCCGTACGACCTCCAGCTGTACCCGAACAAGAACCACTCGATCCTGGGCAAGGAGGCCAGGGCGCATCTCTACAACCGGATCCTGGCCCACTTCGAGCGCTACCTCATGCACTAGGGGCGCCGCCGGCGTCGGACCTCTCGCGGCGTTGCGCCTGCGGCGCAGCGTCCTCATGTAGCCTCCGGCTACACTCCGGCGCGCGCCGCTCGTTCGCCTTGCGATAGGCCCAACGGCGGCGGCGCGGCTGCGCGCGTCAGGCGGTTCGCCCTGCCGGAGTCGTTTCTCCCTGTGCCCTGCCCCCAGGCCACGCTTCTGCGATCCACGATCCACCATCCACGACCCACGATCCATGGCTCCTTGCCGTATCGCGCCGGTACGGCTAGACTTTGCGACTGCGCCGGAAGGCGCTGACCTGGAGGTTGTATGCACATCGCGGTGGTTGGTAGCGGCTACGTCGGGCTGGTCACCGGCGCGTGCCTGGCCGATTTCGGCATGGACGTGACATGCGTGGACAAGGACGAGCGCAAGATCGGGATGCTGAAGCAGGGGCAGATCCCGATCTACGAGCCCGGCCTCGACGCGCTCGTCGCGAAGAACGAAAAGGCGGGGCGGCTCCACTTCACCACCGAGCTCAAGGAGACGGTCGAGAAGTCGCTGGCGATCTTCATCGCCGTCGGCACTCCGCCCAAGGAGGACGGCTCGGCCGACCTGACGTACGTCGTCGAGGTCGCGGAGGCGATCGCCGACCACATGAACGGCTACAAGGTGGTGGTCACGAAGTCCACGGTCCCGATCGGGACCGGCCAGCTCATCGAGAAGGTGATCAAGGAGCGCAACGGCAGGCAGCCGTTCTCGGTGGTCTCCAACCCCGAGTTCCTGCGCGAGGGCTCGGCGATCGGTGACTTCATGCGGCCGGACCGCGTCGTGATCGGCGCGCGCGACGCCCAGGCGATCGCGATCATGAAGGACATCTACGCGCCGCTGTACCTCATCGAGACGCCGTTCGTCATCACGAACGTCGAGTCCTCCGAGCTGATCAAGTACGCCTCCAACGCGTTCCTGGCCACCAAGATCACGTTCATCAACGAGGTCGCCGAGCTGTGCGAGCTGCTGGGCGCGGACGTCCACCACGTCGCGAAGGGGATGGGGCTCGACCGCCGGATCGGGCCGAAGTTCCTGCACCCCGGCCCCGGGTACGGCGGCTCGTGCTTCCCGAAGGACACGAAGGCGCTCTCGGACATCGCGCGCCAGGCCGGGCGTCCGTTCGACATCGTGGACACGGTGGTGGCGGTCAACGAGAGGGTCAAGCTGCGGATGGCCGGCAAGATCAAGGCGCTGTGCGGCGGCTCGGTCGCCGGCCTCACGATCGGCGTGCTCGGCGTCTCGTTCAAGCCCGAGACCGACGACATGCGCGAGGCGGCTGCGATCCCGATCCTCCACGCGCTCGCGGCCGACGGCGCGTCGATCCGCGTCTTCGACCCGGCCGCCGCCGAGACGGCCCGCGAGGTCCTCCCGGCGGGCGTCACGTACTGCGCCGACGAGTTCGACGCCGCGACGGGGGCGGACTGCCTGGTGATCCTCACGGAGTGGAACCAGTTCCGCTCGCTCGACCTCGAACACCTCAAGGAGGTGCTGCACACGCCGCGCGTCGCCGACCTCCGCAACGTCTACGAGCCCGAGAAGATGCGCGCGCTGGGGTTCGAGTACGACTGCGTCGGGCGCACCGCGAAGGACCTGCCGCGCGCCTAGGACGGCAGCTCACAGCCGACAGCCGACAGCCAACAGCCAACAGCAGACAACAGCGGGCCTCGCCTTGGAGCGTTCTTGGGGGGTGGGTGGGGGAGCTGTCGGCTGGTTGGGTGGGTGGGGGAGAGCTGTCGGCTACTTCTTGGCGGCCTTGTAGAGCTCTGCCGCCTTCCCCCAATTGACGACGTTCCACCAGTTGCCGATGTACTCGGCGCGGCGGTTCTGGTACTTGAGGTAGTACGCATGCTCCCAGACGTCCAGACCGAGGACCGGCTGGTCACCGGAGGAGAGCGGCGAGTCCTGGTTGGGCAGGCCGTAGATCGCGAGCGAGCCGTCGCGCTTCACGACGAGCCAACCCCACCCGCTCCCGAACTGGCCGGCGGCGGCGGCTGAGAACTTCTCCTTGAACGCGTCGAAGCCCCCGAACGCGCCGTCGATCGCCTTGGCGAGATCACCCGACGGAGCCCCACCCGCCTTGGGCGCCATGATCTCCCAGAACAGGTTGTGGTTCACGTACCCGCCGCCGTGGTTGCGGACCACCCCGCGGATCTTCTCCGGGATCTTGCCGAGGTCCGCGAGGAGCTTCTCCGGCGGCACGTTCTCGTACTCGGTGCCGGTGATCGCCTTGAGCAGGTTGTCGAGGTACGCCTGGTGGTGCTTGTCGTGGTGCAGGTGCATCGTCTGCTCGTCGATCCAGGGCTCGAGGGCGTTGTAGGCGTAGGTCAAGGGGGGAAGGACAGGTTTCGCCATGTTTACGACCTCCTTGTCGTGGAGACCACATTCAGGTACAAAGACGCAGTCTCCATTGCACGTCTCGCCCGGCACAACGCGGAGGCGGGCGGCGGCAATTCCCGCCGCGCCGCGGCCCGCGCCCCTCGTCGAGCCGGCGCTCTGGCAAGAGGGAAGCCGACCGTCTATATTTGTGCTGTACGAACACGTGAGGCCGAAGCCGGAATGAACGAGAGGAGGGGCGCCCCCAGGGTCCAACCCAAGAAGCCGCTTGCGGCGCGGGTCAAGGCGTTCCTGCCCGCGCGCATCGTCGACCTCTCCGAGTTGGGGGTGCAGCTCGAGCTCGCCACGAGCCTCCGGCCGCAGGTGCCGTGCGACCTGCGGATCCAGCTCGACGACGGCGAGGTCGTGGTGCGCGGGCTCGTCCGCAGGTGCCGGGCGTGGGGGTTCGGCCTCGACGAGCGCGACCAGAGGGTGCTGCTGTACCGGGCCGGCCTCGAGTTCGAGACCAAGCCCCCCGAGGCGCTGCTCCAGGTCGTCGCGTCCGTGCTGGAGAAGGCGTCGCCCCCGCAGGTCCCGGCGCCCTCGGGTGCGGCTGGGGCGCCCGAGCAGGCCCCGGAGCAGCCCGTGGTCCGGGCGCCGCACGGCGGCGGTCGCGTGAAGGTCCGCATCGCCGCGGAACAGGTGCGCAAGGTCCTGAGCGGGCGCGGCAGCAAGGACGAGAAGTAGGCTCTCCGGCCGCCCTGCCCGCGCCCCGGATCGAGCCTCTCTCGTGTGCCCCGGGGCCGCGCCCGTGCGGCGGCGGTCCGCGGTCCCGCCCGCGCGCTAGTGCGCGATCTTCTCCCTGACCGCCTCCGTCGTGCTCCGGACGTCGGCCAGGAGCGCGGGCACGTCCACGGTCAGGAGGGCGCGGTCCCTCACAACGATCCTCCCGTCCACGACGACGTGGGACACGTCGGCGGCCCTCGCCGCGAACACGAGGTGGTGGAACGGGTCGTACGCCGGTACAGCCCGAGGGCGGTCGAGCGCGATGCAGATGAGATCGGCCCTCTTGCCCGGCTCGAGCGTGCCAATGCGGTCGGCGAGGCCGAGGACGCGCGCGCCGCCGATCGTGAGCATCTCGACGACGGTACGCGCCGGCAACGAGGTCGGGTCGCCGGTGATCCCCTTGTAGATCAGCGACGCGAGCTGGGCGTCGCGGAGGAGGTCGAGCGTGTTGTTCGACGCGGCGCCGTCCGTTCCGAACGAGACTTTGAGCCCGCGCGCCAGCATCTGCGGCAGCGGGGCGAGCCCGCTCGCGAGCTTCAGGTTGGAGACCGGGTTGCTCGCGATCCCGACCTCGAACTCGCCGAGCAGGTCGAGGTCCGGCTCCGAGACGTGCACGCAGTGCGCGGCGACGGTGCGGTCGGAGAGGATCCCCAGGTCCGCGAGGTACGCGACCGGCGTCACGCCCTTCTCGGCGCCGATCTTCTCGACCTCCCAGCGGGTCTCGGCGACGTGGATGATGAGCGGAGCGCCGAACTCCTCGGCGAGCTCGGCCTCCTTGACGAGGTTCGCCGCCGAGACGGAGTACGGCGAGTGAGGCGCCACGGCCGGAACGACGAGCGGGTGGCCGGCGTACCGCGTCAGGAGGTCGCGCTGCCGCTCCAGGGCGACCTCGGGCGTGGGGCACGACGGCGTTGCGAAGTCGATGAGCGACTCCGGAACGACCGCCCGCAGCCCGGCGGAGACCACCTCCTCGATCACGCGCTGGGAGTGGAAGTACATGTCGCAGACGCACGTCACGCCGGCCTGGAGCGACTCGGCCGCAGCGAGCCGGGTACCGAGCGCGACGGTGTCGGCGGTCATGAGCGCGCGCTCGGTGGGCCAGATGTGGCTCTCGAGCCACTCCTTGAGCGGGAGGTCCTCGGCAACGCCCCGGATCAGCGTCATCGCGAGGTGGGTGTGGGTGTTCACGAACCCGGGGAGGATCAGCCCGTCACCGGCGTCGAGCACCTCGCCGGCCCGGTGCCCAGCCCCGACGTGGGACGCGGAGCCCACCGCCACGATCGCCCCGGAGCGGACCGCGACGGCGCCGTCGGGGATCGGGGCCGCACCCGGCGTCATCGGCAGCACCGTTCCCCCCTTGACGATCAGATCAACGTCCACGTGCCCTCCGGCCTCCCGGCCACGGTCGGAGCCGGTTTGATTCCTTCCCGGTGCTCCGCGCCCCCGGCCCTGTGCGCTGTCCTTTTACCACGATCCCGACGCTCCTCCTCCGCCGAACCCGCCGCCTCCGCCCGAGAACCCGCCTCCCGAGAAGCCGCCTCCGGACCACCCGCCGAACCCGCCGCCCCAGCGCCGCCGTCGCCCGACGAACGCCAGACGCAGGAGCACGAAGAGCACCAGGAGCACGAGCACCCCGGGTTGCCGGTTGCCCGAGCTGCGGCGGGCCGGTCTCGTCGGCAGCGGCTCGCCCCGGAAGATGCCGTCGAGAGCGCTGGCCAGCGCGAGGACGCCGCCGGCGTAGTCGCCGCGCGCGAACTGGGGCTTCACGTCCTCGTCGAGCAGCCTGTGAGCGATCGCATCGGGGACCTTCTCCTCGAGGCCGTACCCTACCTCGAGCCTCATCCGGTGGTCGCGCACGAACGCGAAGAAGATCACGCCGTCGTCGATCCCCTTGCGGCCGACCTTCCACGCCTCCGCGCACCGGATCGTGAAGTCCTCCATCGCCTCCCCCTCGAGCGACGGGAGCATGACGACGATGACCTGGTGGCCAGTTCGCTGCTCGATCCCCTCGAGGGTGTTCTCGATTTCGGTCGCCTCGGCCGGAGCGATCACGCCTGCGAGGTCGGTGAGGTACGTCCGCGGCGCCGGAGGCACCTCGAGCGCGCCCGCGGCCGCGGCGAGGAGCGCGGCGAAGACGAGCCCGGCTGCGATCCGTGCGTTCGGACCCCGGACCCCGGACCCCCGACCCCCGTCTCTCAGAACTTCACCTGCGGCGCCTTCTCCGAGCCGGCCGCGGCCTGGAAGTAGGGCCTCTCGGAGAAGCCGAACATCGATGCGATGAGCACGGTCGGGAAGCGCCGACGAGCGGTGTTGAACGCCTGCGCGGCATCGTTGAACCGTTTGCGCTCGACCGCGATCCGGTTCTCGGTGCCCTCGAGCTGCGCCTGCAGGTCGCGGAAGTTCTGGGTCGCCTTGAGGTCGGGGTACTTCTCAACGACGACCAGCAGGCGAGAGAGGGCCGACGAGAGGCCGTCCTGGGCGGACTGGAACTTCTGCATCTCCTGCGCGTCCGGGACGTTCCGGAAGTTGACCTGGCCGACCCGCGCACGCGCCTCGGTCACCGCCGTGAACGTGTCCTTCTCGAACGCGGCGGCCCCCTTGACGGTCTCGACCAGGTTGGGGACCAGATCGGCCCGGCGCTGATAGACGTTCTCCACCTGGCCCCAGGCGCTTTTCACCCCTTCGTCGAGGTTCACCAGCCGGTTGTAGCTGCCGGCCACCGCCAGGCCAACCACCAGGATCCCGGCGATCGCCACCACCACGCACCCAAGTAGAACGCCCTTCATACGACCTCCCGGATGCACCGGGTCGCAGGCACCTTCACGCCCGTCCCCGATTGCGATGTCGCATCTTAGCGTAGGCGGGCCGCGGCCGGGGACCGGCCGGCCGGCTGCGCCCCGTGGTCCGTCCAGACGAGCTCGCCCTCGCCGGGCTCGTGCCGCCAGCGCTTGTGCATCCAGACCCACTGCTCGGGGTGCGCCCGCACCTGGCGCTCGATGCGGGCCGTGAGAACCGCCGTGAGTCGGGCGGCCTCCGCCTCCGGGTCGGCCCCGGCGTCTGGCACGACCGGCGGGTCGAACTCGAGGCGCATTGTCCCGTCGGACCGCCGGGCTGCGAACCCCGGGACGATCGGGCAGCCCGTCCGAAGCGGGAGGAGCGCCGCGCCGACCGCCGTCCAGGCCGGGCGGCCGAAGAACGTGGCGTACACCCCGGGGGCGGCGATGTCCTGGTCGATGAGGAGGCCGATCACGCGGCCCCGCCGCAGCGCCTGCACGAGCTTCGCGCCGGCGCCCCTCCCCCGCAGCGCCGTCTCGCCGCCGAACCGGCCCCTCAGGCGGCGGGCGACCTCGTCGAACCGTGGGTCGTACACCTCGCGGGCCGCGACGGTCATCCCCACGCCGACGGCCCCGAGGCCGAGGTTGAGCCACTCCCAGTTGCCGCAGTGGCCGGTGACCAGGGCGGCGCCGCGGTCGGGGGTGAGGCCGCCGGTGAGGTTCTCGAGGCCGACGAACTCCGTGCGGCCCAGGATCGCGGACGGCGGCGCCGACCAGAGCCACGCGACCTCGCCCAGGAGGGTGCCGAGGTGGCGCGCGCAGCGCCTCAGAACGTCGTCCCTCCAGGTTCGGTCGCGGTCGGGGAACGCCTGCGCGAGGTGCGCGCGGGCGCGGGCGCGGTCGCGTCCGGGGAACGCGAGCGCCGTCGCGCCGAGGGTCCTTCCCACGGCCCGCAGCGCGGCGAGGGGAAGGACGCGGGAGCCGCCCAGGAGGGCGCGCACGCCGAAGTAGCCGAGGTCGTCGCGCACCCTGCGCGCGAGCGAGACCATCGCGGCAGTCTATCCCACCGTTCGCCCCGCGTCGCCGGGCCGAGGCGAGTATGATCTCCACCGGGGAGGGGTCGTGGGAACGAGCAGGGGCGAGCTGTTCATCGTGGCGTCGCCGTCGGGGGGCGGGAAGACGACGCTGATCCGGCGGGTGATGGCGCAGCTCGCGGCCGAGGGGCAGGAGGCCCACTTCTCCGTCTCGCACACGACGCGCGCCCCGCGCGCCTGCGAGCGCGACGGCGTCGACTACCACTTCGTGGACCGCGCCGCTTTCCAGGCGATGGCCGGGCGCGGCGAGTTCCTCGAGTTCGCCGAGGTACACGGGAACCTGTACGGTACGTCGCGCGGTGAGGTGGAGGGCCGGCTCGAGCGCGGGTGCGACGTCTTCCTCGACATCGACGTCCAGGGCGCCCGCCAGGTGCGGGCGTCGGTTCCCGACGCGGTGAAGGTGTTCGTGTTCCCGCCCTCGCGAGAGGAGCTCCAGCGGCGGCTCGTCGCGAGGCGGCAGGACTCGGACGCCGCGATCAAACTCCGGATCAGGAACGCCGTCCAGGAGATGAGGGAGTACGCCGAGTTCGACTACGTTATAATCAACGACCGGCTTGAGGACGCCACACGCGCCCTCGCGAGCATCGTCGCAGCCGCGAGGATGCGACCGTTCCGGATGCGCGCCAAGGTGACCGCCATCCTGGAGGGGTTCGAGGGTGCCGTTGACGAGGAGGGGTGATGTCGGAGTTTCCGCAAGGAGTCGATAGCACATTTCGCCATATCCTGATCGCGGCCAAGCGCGCCGAGCAGCTGATCGCCGGCGCACGCCCGCGAGTCGCCGGTCGCGAGGTGAAGCCGACGACGATCGCGCTCGCCGAGCTCGCCGCGGGCCGGATCCCCTGGCGCGCCGTCACCGCCGAGGAGTACGAGGCGATCCTCCAGCAGGAGGTCGCGGCGCGCGAGGCCGAGGAGCACCTCCCTGCTCTCCTCGCCGTCCCGGCGCCCGTGCTCCCGCCCGTCATCGAGGCGGAGGGCGAGGGTGACGAGGAGGAGGAGGAGCTCGAGACGGAGCTCGAGGGCCCCAAGTTCGACGAGAACCTCGAGGTCGTCGAGGAAGCGGTCGCCGAAGAGCTCCTGACCGAGGACCTTCCCGCCGAGGAGTAAGTGCGCGGCCGGGTCGTCCTCGGCGTCTCCGGCGGCATCGCGGCGTTCCGCGCCGTGGAGGTGCTGCGGGGGCTGGTCAAGGCCGGTTGCCGCGTCCACACGATCATGACCGAGAACGCGACGCGGTTCATCGCGCCGCGCACGTTCGCCGTGCTGTCGAACGAGGGCGCCGAGGTCTCGCTCTGGAGCGACCCGACCAACCCGGGCGTGGATCACGTCGCGCTCGGCCGCGCCAGCGACCTGCTCCTCGTGGTTCCGGCGACGGCGAACGTGCTCGCCAAGATGGCGGGCGGGGTCGCCGACGACGCCCTCACGACGTACGCGCTCGCGCACCGGGGCCGCGTCGTGGTCGCGCCCGCGATGAACAGCGCGATGTGGCGCCACCCTGCGATCGCGAAGGCGGTCGCGGTCCTGAAGGAGCGGGGCGTCGTCGTCGTGGAGCCCGTGACGGGGTTCCTCGCCGAGGGCGAGATCGGCGAGGGGAAGCTCGCGCCGGTCGACGAGATCGTCGGCGCCGCGCTGGCCGCCCTCCCCGGGCGTGGTCCGCTCGCCGGCGTGAGGATGGTGGTCACGGCGGGACCGACGCGCGAGCCGATCGACGCGGTGCGCGTCATCACGAACCGCTCGTCGGGGCGCATGGGCGCGGCCCTCGCGCTCGCCGCGCGCGACCTCGGCGCCGACGTCACGCTGCTCGCCGGTCCAGGCGTGCCGGCCGTACCGGGTGTGCCCGTGGAGCGGTTCGACACCGCGGCCGAGCTCGGGCGGCTCCTCGTGAGCCACGCGCCGGGCTCGGACGCCGTGTGGCACGCCGCCGCGGTTGCGGACTTCCGGCCCGCGGCCGTCACGGAGGGGAAGCTCGACCGCCGCGCCGGCGCCCTCCACCTCGCCCTCCAGCCCGTGCCCGACCTCGCCGCCTCGATCCCCCGGAGCCAGGGCCGGCCGTACCTGGTGATCTTCGCCGCCGAGCGGACGAAGGACCTCGAGGAGCGGTCGGTCGCGAAGATGACCGCCAAGGCCGCCGACGCGGTCGTCGCCAATCCGATCGACGAGCCCGGCGTCGGTATGGAGACGGCGCGCAACCGCGCCGTGGCGCGGACCCGGCTCGGCCTTCGCAGGGAGTTCGGCGCGCAGGAGAAGGAGACGCTCGCGCGCGAACTCCTCCTCGCCCTCGCCGGCGAGATCGTGGCCAACCGACGCCCATGACCAGGCGCGATCTCCTCGAGTACCTGCGCGACATGGGGTGGCGCGACGTCGACGCTGCGGCCGCGGCACCAGCGGCGCCCGCGCACGCAGGTCCCGCGGCGGATGCGGCAGGAGGCGCCGACCCCCTCCTCGCGGAGGACCTCGACACGATGGCCCGCGCTCTCGCGGGGTGCCGGCGCTGCCGGCTCTGCCAGGCGCGCAGCCAGGTCGTGTTCGGCGTCGGCAACCCCGCCGCCCGTGTCGTGTTCATGGGCGAAGGACCGGGGGCGGACGAAGACCGGCTCGGCGAGCCGTTCGTCGGGAAGGCGGGCCAGCTCCTGAACGCGATGCTGCCCTCGATCGGGCTGAAGCGCTCCGACGTCTACATCGCGAACGTCGTCAAGTGCCGGCCGCCCGGGAACCGCGACCCGGAGCCGGACGAAGCCGCGGCGTGCATGCCGTTCCTCAAGCGGCAGATCGAGCTGATCGACCCCACCGTGATCGTCTGCCTGGGCCGGATCGCGGCGCGCTACCTCCTCGGCACTACGGCGCCGATCTCGAGCTACCGCGGACGGTGGACGAAGTGGATGGGGCGCGACGTTCTGCCCACGTACCACCCCGCCTACCTCCTGCGCAACCCGGCGGCTAAGCGCGAGTCGTGGGTCGACTTCAAGAAGCTGCGGGAGCGACTGAAGCAGGACGAAGGAACATAGGGCAAACGGTAAACGGCAAAGGGAGACACCGCACCGGCCCGCCGACTCTCGTCTTCCCTTTGTCTTTTCCCTCCACCGTTTCCCCTTCGACGCCGACGCGGTGCGGATGTGCCGCGATGGGGAGAGTGACATGCGCCCAATCGATCTGCGCAGCGACACGGTGACGAAGCCGTCGCCCGAGATGCGGCGCGCGATGGCCGAGGCCGAGGTCGGGGACGACGTCTTCGGTGAGGACCCGACGGTCAACGCGCTCCAGGAGTACGCCGCGGCGCTGTTCGGCAAGGAGGCCGGCCTCTTCTTCCCGTCGGGGACGATGTCGAACCAGGCCGCACTCACCGCGCACACGCGTCGCGGCGACGAGATCTTCCTCCACGAGCGCGCGCACATCCTCCTGTACGAGCAGGCCGGGGCGGCCGTGCACTCGCAGCTCCAGACCCGCTGCTTCGCCTCGCCCGACGGGATGCTGGACCCGGACGCGATGGAGCCGTACGTGCACACCGACGAGGATCCGCACCACGCCCCGACGCGGCTCGTGGCGCTGGAGAACACCCACAACCACTGCGGCGGGCGCGTGCTCGACCAGCGCCGGGTGCTCAGCGTCCGGCGGTTCTGCGACCGGCACGGCCTCACGCTCCACCTCGACGGCGCCCGCGTCTTCAACGCGGTCGTCGCGAGCGGGCTCGCGCCCGCGGAGATCGCGGCGCCGTTCGACTCGGTGAGCGTCTGCCTCTCGAAGGGGCTCGGTGCGCCGGTCGGCTCCGTCCTCGTGGGGGAGAGGGAGTTCGTGCGGCGCGCGATCCGGGCGCGCAAGGTGATGGGCGGCGCGATGCGGCAGGCCGGTATCGTCGCTGCGGCGGGGCTCCACGCGCTGCGCCACAACGTCGACCGCCTCGCCGACGACCATCGCCACTGCAGGGTGCTCGCGGAGCGGATCGCGGGCGCGCGCGGCCTGTCCGTCGACCTCGATACGGTCGAGACCAACATGGTGTTCGCGGACACCCGGCCTTCCGGCCGTCCGGCGGCGGAGGTGGTGAGGCTGCTCGCCTCGCGCGGCGTCCTCTGCCTCGACGAGGGGCCGCACACGGTGCGCTTCGTGACCCACCTCGACCTCGACGACGGGGATGTCGAGCGCGCCGCCGAGATCGTCGTTTCCGTGATGACCGCACGGGCGTAGCCCCGCCGGTCGGAGGCAGGCGGGCGGCGCGGGCCGCCGCTAGTCGCGCGGCGGCGGGTCCGGGATCCAGACGTAGCCGGTGCGCCGCATCTCCTCGATCGCCGCCTCGGCCTCCGCCCGCGACTCGTGGATCGTGGCCGGCATCCGGGCCTTGAGCGCGGTGGTCCGGACGGACATCCGCGCCCAGCTGTCGGTCGCCCACCGGGCGAACCCGAGGAGGTGGCGTCCCATGATCTGGCGCGAGCGCTCGGCGTAGTAGTCGGCCACCTGTCCGGCCACGAACAGGCCGTCGATTTTCGTGACCAGCCACGACTTCTTACCGAGCGCTTCCCAGTAGCTGCGATACTCCTCGAAGAAGGCGTCCACCTGCTCCTCGGTCTCCAGCTTCGCGTGGTCCTCGCTGAAGACGAGGTTTCGCACGGGGTCGTACTCGAACGTCACTTGGCCTGCCATCGACACCCCCGTCCACCCGAGCATTGTATGCCCGCGCGCGGCCTGGCCGCCGGCTCGGAGGTTCACAGGTTCGAAGGCTCGAACGTTCAGAGACGAGGACAAAGGGAAGAGGGCAAAGGGCAAAGGGACTGTACGACCTCGAGACGAACCCATGTCTTCCCTTTGCCGTTTTCCGTTTGACGTTTGCCCTGGTCGTTGAACCTTCGAACGTTCGAACCTTCAAACGGTCTTCGAGCGGTCACCACCAGGGCCAGGGGCGCGCGTTGAGGACGTCGCGGGCGGTCGCCCACCCCTTGCGTGCGATCCCGACGCCCCAGCGTACGTCCGCGAGCCCCCCCGGATCGTGTGCGTCCGGCCCGATCGAGATCGGAACGCCGAGCGCGACCGCGCGGCGGACCCAGCGCCAGTCGAGGTCGAGCCGGAACGGGTGCGCGTTGATCTCGACCGCCGCGCCGCTCTCCGCCGCCGCCTGGAGCACCGCTTCCAGATCGACCGTGTACCCCTCCCGGGCGAGCAGGAGGCGGCCGGTCGGGTGCCCGAGGACCGTCCCCCGCCCGCGCGAGACCGCACGGACGAGCCGGGCCGTCTGCGCGTCGGCGCCTTGACGGAACGAGGAGTGCACGGAAGCGACGACGAAGTCGAGCGGAACGCCGTCCGAGAGGTCGAGAGCCCCGTCCGGGAGGATGTCCGCCTCGATGCCGCGTAGCAGCAGCGGCTTCCCTCCCCGCGCGTTGCGGGCGGCGATCGCGGCGCCCTGAGCGGCGAGCCGGGATGCGTCGAGGCCGTGAGCGTACGCGGCGACCTGCGAGTGGTCCGCGATCCCGAGCAACGACCACCCGAGCGCCGCCGCGGCGTCGGCCATCTCGTCGAGCGACGCGGTGCCGTCGGAGTCGGTCGTGTGGACGTGGACGGCTCCCAGGACGTCGCCGTCGGTTACCAGGTCGGGGAGGGTGCCGTCCGCCGCGGCCTCGACCTCGCCGTCGCCCTCGCGCAGCTCAGGCGGGATCCACGGCAGCCCGAGTTTTCCGTACAGGTCGGCCTCCTCCGGGCACTCCACTCGGCGGCCCGCCGAGTCGGCCAGGGCGCCGTCGGTGAAGGCGAGCCCGCGGGCGGCGGCCCGTCCCCCCAGCTGCGAGAGGTGGCCAGCGCTCCCCGTGTGCCACGCGAGCGCCGCTCCGAACGACCCGCGCGGGACGTCGACCACGAGCACGGGCACCCCCGACTCGTGGCGTCCGGCCAGGCGACCCGGCGCGTCGGTCGCGACGTCGCGGAGACGCCCCGCGACGGCGTGCGAGAGGATGGCGGGCGGTACGCCCGCGCACACCACGACGGCGTCGCTCACGACCTCGCACGACCGCCGCACGTCGCCCGCCACGGCAAGCGCCGCACCGGGCGCGGCGGCGCGCAGCGCCGCGAGAGTCTCCTCCGCGGCGAGCCACCCGGTCGAGATGTGGTGCTTGTCCGACGTGCTGCGCCGGAACTCGATTGCGGCCAGAACCTTGGCCTGACTCGCCGGACCGAACCCCGCGAGCGCGAGCAGCCTGTTCTCGCGGCACGCGTACTCGAGCTCGCCGACCGTCGTCACGCCCAACTCCTGCCAGAGCGCTCGGACGCGTTTCGGGCCGAGCCCCGGAAGCTCCGCCATCTCGGGGAGACCCGGCGGGAGGGTGCGCCTGAGCTCGACGAGCGCCGCGGGCTCGCCCGCTCTGAGCGTCTCCTCGACGAGCGCCGCGATCCCCTTGCCGATCCCCGGGATCCCGGTGAGTCCTCCCCGCGCCGCGACCTCGTCGACGTCCTCCCGGAGGCGCAGCACGGTCCGGGCGGCGTTCGCCATTGCTCGTGCCTTGAACGGATTCTCGCCGGCGAGCTCGGACAGGAGCGCGAGCTCCTCCAGGACGGCGGCGACCCTGCGGCGGCTATCCATTGTGGCTGCCTGACCTTGGCATGCTATAGTCTAGCCGGTCCAATGCCTCCTCGCTGGCCATTCTCGCGCTCGCTGCTGTACCCGCTGACGGCCCTCCTGGTGGGTCTGGCCGTGCTCCCGGTCGCCCTCGCGGGGTGGGGGTTCGTGTCCTCGAACCGGGAGCAGGTCGCGACGCTCGAGATGCAGTACCTGACGCGTCAATCGGTCGGCCTGGCCCGCGAGGTTGAGCTGTACTTCCTGGACAGCGTGGGCCGGATCGAGGCCGTCGCCAAGGCGCTCAGGGTCGAGGGCAAGGCCCAGTCCGCGGACGCGGCGGAGGAGACGCTCAACGACCTCGTGAACGAGAACCGGCACATCGTTCTGCTGCGGTTGCTGGACTCCACGGGGAAAGGTTCGTTCATCCAGAACCGGACGATGGCCCCGGCGGCGGAGCGCGAGCTCGAGTCCGCTCTCGGCGCCGCCTTCACCGCGAGCATGGGTGGGCGCCCCGTACGGCGCGACCTCGTCCGGATCTCGGGCGAGGACCCGATGGTCGTGATCTCGGTCCCGCTGCGAGGGGCGGGCGGCGGCGTCGCGGGCGCGATGCAGGGCGTCGTGTCGCTCGAGGGGCTGGTGGCGCGCCTGGCCGAGGAGAGCGGCAAGGGGATGACGGTGGACGTGGTCGACCGCACCGGCACGGTGGTGTTCTCCAACGACCAGACCCACGTCGGGAAGTCCGCCGCAACCCACCCGCTGGTCGCGCAGTTCCTCGAGGCGCCGGTCCGTCTGACGAAGACCTACCGCGACCCGCTCCGGCCCGCGCAGGACCAGGTGCTCGGCTCGCTGTGCCCGGTCGAGGATCCGCCGTGGGCGGTCGTGACCGCGCGCGACGTCAGCGTCGCGTTCGCGGCCGTGCGCAGCATGGGAGAGAAGACGGCCCTCCTGGCGCTGGTGACGGGGTTGGTGGCGATGGCGGCCGGAGTGCTCGTGGCGCGCCGGATCACCTCGCCCCTCCGTCACCTCGCCGACGTGAGCACCGCGGTCGCTCAGGGCGACTTCACGCGACAGGTGCCGGTGACGTCTCGCAACGAGCTCGGCCAGCTCGCCGAGAACTTCAACGTGATGGCGGTCGAGATCGAGCGGACGGTGTCGTCGCTCCAGGACGCGCTCGACGAGAACAAGGAGCTCCTGGTCGACTCCATCCGCGCGCTCGCGGCCGCGATCGACGCGAAGAACCCTTACACGAGCGGCCACTCCGAGCGCGTCAGCCAGTACGCGGTCGCGATCGCGCGCCACTGCGGCATCGAGGGGCAGGAGCTCCAGAAGGTAGAGATCGCGGCGTTGCTCCACGACGTCGGGAAGATCGGGATCGACGACGCCATCCTCACGAAGCCGGACGCCCTCACCGACTCGGAGTTCGCGCAGATGCGCGTCCACACCGTCAAGGGCGCCGCAATCGTCAGCCCGATCAAGCGGCTGCGCGAGATGCTCCCCGGGATCCGCTCGCACCACGAGAACTGGGGCGGCGGCGGTTACCCGGACGGACTGGTCGGCGACCAGATCCCGATGGTCGCGCGGATCATCGCCGCTGCGGACGTGTTCGACGCCATGACAACCCACCGCCCGTACCAGGCTGCGATGCGGCTCGACTTCGTCTTCAGGCGGATGAGCGAGATGGCCGGCACGCGGCTCGACCCCACCGTAGTGAGGGCGTTCCTCGGCGCCGTGAAGGCGGGGGACTTGGTACCCTTGAACCAGGTGGAGGTGGCGTGACGATGCCCGGTGCACCCCGGAGTCCGTTGCGTCTTGTGGCTGTCGTGATGGTGGCGGCGTGCGCGTCGAGCGTGCCGCACCCGACCGCCTCGACCCCGGAGTACGACCCGCGCGACCCGCTCGCCGCGACCCGGCTGATGCAGCAGGGCCAAGCGCTCGTCACGGACGGCCAGGTTGCGGCCGGGCTGGCGAAGTACCGGGTCGCGCTCTCGCTCCAGCCGAAGAACCCGACGATCCACAACCTCATCGGCGTGGCGGAGCTGCAGCAACGGGACGCCGCCAAGGCGATCGAGTCGTTCAACCGGGCGCTCGACCTCGCGCCGCAGTACTCGGACGCTCGCAACAACCGCGGCGCGGCGTACATCCAGCTCGGCCAGTTCGCCATGGCGGAGGCGGACTTCCTCGGCGTCCTGACCGACTCGACGTACGAGAACCGGGCCACCGTCTACTTCAACCTCGGCTCGCTCTACTTCACCCGCGGCAACCTCTCGGCGGCCGAGGAGAACCTGCGGAAGGCGGCGGTCCCGGCCGGGCCGGTCGAGGCGTTCTTCCTCCTCGGCCAGGTCGAGGACCGGCTCGGCAAGGCCGACCTGGCCGAGAACGCGTACCGCTCCGCGATGGAGAGAGCCCCCGAGCGGGCCGACATCGCGCTGGCCCTCGGGATGCTGCTCGAGGCGCACGGTCGGAAGGACGAGGCGCGCGACATCTTCCAGCGCGTGGTGTCGCTGGCTCCCGGCTCGCCGGAGGCCAAGCAGGCCCACGCGCACCTGGAGTGACCCGGTGGCGTTCCAGTACCTCCTCAACAACCTCCTGGTGGACGTCCCCGGGGCCCAGGGCGCGATCTTCCTCGACCCCGAGGGCGAGTCCGTGGAGTTCGTGTCGCGGCAGGCGACGCCGTACGAGCTCAAGCTCGAGGGCGCGTACCACGGTATCTTCCTGCGCCAGGCGGCGCGTCTCGCGAACCTCATGGGCGCCGGAGGGCTCGAGCGCCTCTCGATCGGCGGCACCAAGATGCACGTGATGAGCCGTGCCCTCAAGGACGGGTACTACGTCGTTTTGGTGATGGACCCCGGGTCCTCGGTGGCTGTCGCCGGTGCCGCGCTGGCGAAGTCCAGCGAAGCGTTCAACCGGGAGATTCCCTGAGGCGGTACGACCGGCGCGTTCCCCGGGGGTGAGTCTTGGACCTGATGCAACGATTGCGCCGCGGCCTGGAAGCGACCCGCTCGCTCCTCGGCCAGCGCTTCGCCGCCGCGGGGTGGGCCGTGACCCCCGAGACGCTCGAGGAAGCCCTGCTCGCGTGCGACGTCGGCGTGGACGCGGCCGAGGCCCTCGGGCGCGAGTTCGACGCGGCGCGGAGGAAGGGGGAGATCTCCCCGGGCGGCGAGCTTCGGTGGCTGCGCGACCGCGTCGAGAGCCTCCTCGCGACGGGTGACGGCGAGCCGGCGACGGCCACGCCCCGCGTGACGCTCGTCGTCGGCGTGAACGGCACCGGGAAGACGACCACGGCAGCGAAGCTCGCGGGCAAGGCGAGGGAGCGCGGCCGCTCCGCGATGCTCGTCGCGGCCGACACGTTCCGCGCTGCGGCGATCGAGCAGCTGCAGGCGTGGGGCGACCGGCTCTCGGTCCCGGTCGTCTCGCAGCGGCCCGGGGCCGACCCGGGCGCGGTGGTGTTCGACGCACTCCGGTCGGCGGCGGCGCGTGGGGTCGAGGAAGTGATCGTGGACACCGCGGGGCGTCTCCACACCAAGCACAACCTGATGGCCGAGCTCGAGAAGGTGCGGAAGGTCTGCGCCCGTGCCGTGCCCGGGTCGCCGCACGAGGTGCTGCTCGTCCTCGACGCGCCGACCGGGACCAACGGCCTGGTGCAGGCGCGGGAGTTCGAGGCGCACGCGGGGGTCACCGGCGTGGTTCTGACGAAGCTCGACGGCACCGCCAAGGGCGGCGTGGTGCTGGCGGTCGCGCGCGAGCTCGGCGTCCCGGTCCGATGGGTCGGGGTCGGGGAGGCTCCCGACGACCTCCTGCCGTTTGACCCGCGCGTGTTCGCCGATGCGCTCCTGGAGGCGCTCGGATGAGCGGGCGCTGGGTCGGGCCGATGCGCAGGGCGCTCGAGGCCGCCGAGAAGGGGCGGTACGGCGCCAGTCCCAACCCGATGGTCGGCGCCGTCCTGCTCGCGCGCAACGGTGAGGTCGTGGCGACCGGAGCGCACCTGCGGTGCGGGGGGCCGCACGCGGAGGTCGACGCGCTCTCCCAGGGCGCGGAGCGCGCCGTCGGCGGCACGATAGTGGTCACGCTCGAACCGTGCGTGCCGTCGCCGAACAAGCGCACGCCGCCGTGCGTCGACGCGATCCTCGCGGCTGGCATCGCGCGCGTCGTGATCGGCACCCGCGACCCCAACCCGGCGGTCGCGGGGCGCGGCGTGCAGACGCTCACGACGGCGGGCGTGGAGGTCATCGAGGGCGTGGAGGAAGAGGCGTGCCGGACGCTCAACCGGCGGTTCTTCCACTGGGCGACCACCGGCCGGCCGTACGTCACGCTCAAGATGGCGATGACGCTGGACGGGAAGCTGGCCGCGCGCGGCGGCCGGTCGCGGTGGATCACGTCGGAGGCGTCTCGCCGCGAAGGGTACGCGCTGCGCGAGGAGCACGACGCCCTCCTCGTCGGCGTCAACACCGTCCTGGCGGACGACCCGCGCCTGCTCCGCCACCTCGGGCTCAACCCGAACCCGCACCTCACGCGCGCGGTGGTCGACACGTCGCTGCGGACGCCGGCCGACGGCGCTCTCCTCGAGAAGTACCCGGAGGACGTGGTCGTGTTCTGCCTCGAGGGCGCCCCCCCCGAGCGTCGGCGCGGGCTCGAGGAGCGCGGCGTCAAGGTCGTCGAGGTGGGCGACGACGGACGCAGACGCTGCGACCTCCGGCAGGTCCTGCGCTGGCTCGGGTCGAACCAGATCTCGTCCGTGCTCGTGGAGGGCGGCGGCGAGGTGCACTGGTCGTTCCTGCGAGAGGGCCTCGCCCACCGCGTGACCGCGTTCGTCGCGCCGCTCGTGCTCGGAGGACGCGACGCCACGCCGTCGGTCGGAGGGCCCGGGTTCGCGTCGCCGCAGGAGGCCGTCCGGATGCGGTTCGTCGACGTGCGCCGCCTCGGCGACGACCTCGTCGTGGAGGCCGAAGTGGAAGGCGCCGGTGTTTAGCGGGCTCGTCTCCGCCATTGGAACGGTGCGAGCGCTGAACCGGCGCGGCGGCGGCGCCCGCCTCGAAGTCGCGTGCGTCCTGCCCGGAGAGCCGCTGGCGCTCGGGGAGAGCGTGGCGGTCCACGGCGCGTGCCTCACCGTCGCGGGGGCGACGACAGGAGCGTTCGAAGCCGATCTCTCGCCCGAGACGCTGGCCCGCACCACGCTCGGGGCGCTCCGCCCGGGGAGCCGCGTCAACCTCGAGCGGGCGATGCGGCTCTCGGACCGCCTCGGCGGCCACCTCGTCCTCGGCCACGTGGACGCGACCGCGGCGGTCGTGTCCGTGAGGCCCGCTCGCGACTACAGGACGGTGAGGATCGCTCTGCCGGCCGCGCTCGCCCCCGAGGTCGCGGAGAAGGGCTCCGTGGCCGTGGACGGCGTGTCTCTCACCGTGTCCCGCCTCGGCGGCGGGTGGTTCGAGGCCGCGCTGATCCCGGCGACGCTCGCGGGGACGACGCTCGGCGACGTGCGACCCGGCGACACGGCCAACCTCGAGACCGACGTGCTTGCGAAGTACGTCCGCCGCGTCCTCTCCGGCGCGGGCCCCGGGAGCGTGTCGCCAATGGCGGGGTTCGGCGATGCGGCGGATTGAACCCGCGTTCCCGGACCTGCTCCCCGTCTCTCACCGCCTCGGGCCGCTCCCGGCGGCCGCCGACGGGGGCGGCGCGGTGCTGGACCCCGTGGAGATGCGCCTCGTCTGGCAGCCCCCCGTGAGGCCGCGCCCGGAGACCGACCGCTCGATCCCGAGACGGCCGGTGCGCGTGCTGGTCCACGCCGAATCGGTGACCAGGGACTCCGGCTTTCTGGAGAGGCTGATCGCGGGCGGGTGCGGGATCCTCGTCGTGCTCGACGCGCCGCTCCCGGTTGAGCGCCTGCCGGAGCCCTCGTTCGACGGCCAGGTGGTGCTGCTGGCGCCCTGGGTGCCGCCGTTCTGGGGGGGGACGCCGGTGCAACCGCTCGGCGCGTTCACGGCGCGTGGCCTGGCCGCGGGCGTGCTGCTCGGGCTCGGTCCGGCGCCGGAGCCGTTCGACGAGGTGGGGCGCGCAGTCGTCGAGGGGCGCGACGCCGGGGCAGGCTTCGTGGTCGCGGGTCCCCTCGCGATCCCGCCCGAGGACCGACACCGCGTCTACGACGGGCGGGCGGGCGAGGGCGGCGACGAGGCGCTCGAGGACATGCTGTTCCACACCGACCTCGCCCAGCTCGCCGTCGACCTCGAACGCGAGGTCTCGCGCACGTGCCGTCGCCTCGGCCTCGACGAGGGGTTGCCGGGACCGGCGACGTCGCAGACTCAGAGGAGGACGTTCGGCGCCAGCGCGCGGCTGCTGCTGTGGGCGCGGCGGCTCGACCTCCTGGACGGCGTGAGCTCGCCGGGGTGGCAGCTGCGGCGCGCGGCCCGGGCGCTGCTGGCTTCGCGGAGGGACCCGGACGCGCTCCTCGCGGACGACAACCTCCGCGTGATCCCCGGGTTCACGCCGTGGGTGGAGGCGTTCGCGCGCTCGGCGTGGAGCGGGGGCGGCGCGCCGTTCGACGACGTGCTCGCGCGCTGGGTCGCCGTGTGAAGACCGTGGGTCGTGGATGGTGGGTCGTGGGTGGTCCATGCACGACCTAGGCACTGGCAGCGCCCGATCCGCGACCCACGACCCACGATCCACGAGGAGGGCGGCAGGGCTGTACCTCCACCTGCCGTTCTGCGCCAGCCACTGCGCGTACTGCACGTTCGCGACCTCGACCCGGCTCGAGCTCCTGCCGCGGACGATGGCGGCGCTCCGGCGCGAGATCGCCGGGATCGGCCGCGTCGGAGGTCGGCCGCTGGCGTCGCTGTACCTCGGAGGCGGCACGCCGTCGCTGGTCCCCGAGGACGAGCTCGCGGCGACCCTCGCGGAGGTCGGCCGCCACTTCCCGCTGCTTCCCGGCGCCGAGGTGACGCTGGAGGCGAACCCGGACGACGTCGCCCCGGCGCGAGCGGCCGCATGGTGCTCCCTCGGCGTCAACCGGGTCTCGGTCGGCGTCCAGGCGTTCTCGGACCGGGTCCTCGCCGTGCTCAACCGGCGTCACGATTCGCGCCAGGCGTCCGCTGCCGTGGCGACGCTGCAGCGAGCCGGCCTCGAGGTCTCCGTGGACCTCATGCTCGGACTCCCCGCGATGACGGCCGCGGACCTCGAGGCGACGGTCGCCGAGGTGGTGCGCCTGCGCCCGGGCCACGTCTCCGTCTACCTGCTCGAGATGGACAAGCCGCACGCGCTCGTCCGGCTCGCAGAGCGCCGGCCCGACCTCTTCCCCGACGCCGACGCGGCGGCGAGCCAGTACCTGGGGGTGGGCCGCCGCCTGACGGCCGCCGGGTACCGGCACTACGAGATCTCGAACTTCGCCCTCCCCGGTCGCGAGGCCCGTCACAACGTCCGCTACTGGCTGCGGCGGCCGGTCCTCGCCGCGGGCCTCGCCGCGCACGGTCACTCGGGGCGGCGCCGCTGGGCCAACGTCGACGCGCTGCCGGCCTACCTCGAGGCGGTCGAGGCCGGGAGAGCGCCGCGCGCGTGGAGCCGGCGGCTGGGCGACGACGAGGCCGCCCGCGAGCGCGTGATGCTCGGCCTGCGGCTCGCGCGGGGCGTCGCCGAAGCGGACGTCGCGGCGTGCCGCGCGCTCGCGCCGGAGTTCGGCGGGAGGGTGGAGGAGTTCGTGTCGTTGGGGCTCGCCCGGCGGGCGCGCGGGCGCGTCCGCCTCACGCCGCGCGGGTGGCTGGTGTCGAACGAACTGCTTCAGGAGATCTGGTGACCTGCCCGACCCCGGCACCAATCCGGGGTAAACTCCCGGCGTGGAGGTCGCGGTGAACCGTGCAGGGGTTGCACTCGTCGCACTCGTCGTGATGGCGGGAGCCGCGCGCGCAGACGCGTCCTCGTTCGACCCGAGCTTCACGTCGCACGACTTCGAAGCCCTCGCCCAGGCCCTGGGTGACGCGGTGACGTTCCCGAACCTGGGCACGGCCGCGCCCGGCGGCGTGACGGGGTTCCAGATCCTCGGGGCCGCAGGCGGGCCCCGGGTCCAGACGGACGCTCACTGGTGGCAGTACGTCTCGCACTCCAACACCGTGGGAGGGGTGCTCGTCGGCCAACGCGTCGTCGTGCGGAAGGGCCTCCCTCACCGCCTCGACGTCGGCGCGCAGGTCGGGAAGGTGTTCGGAGACCAGTTCTGGGGCGCCGACCTGCGGTGGGGGCTCCTCGAGGGCGGCACGCTCGCCCCCGCCGCGGCGCTGCGCGCCAGCTACTCCCGGCTCGCGAGCTCGACGCTGAACCGTCTCGACGTCGCCGAGGCGCAGCTCGTCGTGTCGAAGGGGTTCCTCATCGTGTCGCCGTACGCCGCGGTCGGGTACCGCAGGGTGTCGGCCCGTGCCGAGCTCGGCGGCCCGACGCCCGTCGGGCATTCCACGACGCTCGATCACTTCACCGCCGCGGTCGGGGCGAGGCTGGGCCTGCTGCCCTTCCTGCACGTGATCGGCGAGGTCAGGCGGGCCACCGGGACGTCGGTGTTCCTCGGGCTCGGGGTGGGGCTGTGACGCGGCGGGCGTGGGCCGCGGCGGTCCTCCTCGCGCCGGCCCTCGCGGCGCTGGCGGCGTGCGACCGGCCACGGAAGGAGTCGCCACGCGACCGCATCACGCGGCTCCGCCTGCTGCACCGCGTCTCCGCGAACTTCTACGAGGTGAAGAAGGACAGAGAGGGGAAGCCGGTGCTCGTCCTCGACCTGACCGTGACCAACAACGGCAACGAGAGCCTTGCCGAGGTCACGATGCGGCTGCACGTGACCGCGCCGGACGGCAAGGACCGGCTGGTCATGCCGGTCACCCTCGACGTGTCGCGGATCAAGCCGGGAACGCTCACCGTCAACGCGTCCCGGCCGGGTCGCGCGGCCGCGTCCGAGGTGAAGCCGGGGCCTCCCGGGCACCTTGTCGTGGGCGTGCCGGGCGTCGAGATCGGACCCGGCGAGGAGATCACCCTCGAGATGGAGGGCCAGCCCTCCCTGGAAGAGATGCAGAGGTACCCCGAGTACCGGGGCGTCAGTTGACCGGCGGAGGCGGGGAGATCTGGAACCGCTCGTGAACGATCCTCTCCAGCCGGGGCCTGATCACGAGGTTGAACGTGTCGTCCTTCTCGGGGAACAGGCGGAGGACGGCGGTGCGCGCGGCGTCGATGAGGCGCAGCGCCTCGCAGAACGTGAGGTTCTCGTCCTGCGACAGCACCTGGGCGGTCACGTCCACGAGCAGCCGCATCCGCCGGACGCGCTGCTGCTCCTCGATCAGGGCCGTCTCGTCCGCCATCCGGTTTCTCCAACCGATTGTCGCCCCGTGACATTTCCGGCCGAACCCTCACGGTCGCGACACACCGCCACCCGAACCCTACCACGGGCGCCCCGCCGGTGAGCGCGCCGGCGCTCCTCGGCGTCGCGATGACGGCTGCCCAGCTGGGCGGCGACGTGCTCCGTCGCCACTTCCGCGCCCTCGACCCCGAGCAGATCAGCGAGAAGGCGCGGAACGACTACGTCTCGGCCGCGGACCGAGCGAGCGAGGCCGCGATCGCCGCGTTCCTCCAGCGCGAAACCCCCGAGCTCGGGTTGCTCGCGGAGGAGTCGGGGGCGCGCGGAGCGACGGGAGCGCGGTGGGTCGTCGATCCGCTGGACGGAACCGCGAACTTCATCCACGCCTTCCCTCACTTCGCGGTGTCGGTCGCGCTCGTCGAAGGCGGCGAGCCCACGGTCGGCGCGGTGTACGACCCGATACGCGACGAGATGTTCACGGCCGCGCGCGGCGCGGGAGCGTGGTGCAACGGGCGCCGCCTGCGCGTCACCGATCGGGTCGGCCTCGCCGGCGGGTTCCTCACCACGGGCTTCCCGTTCCGCGTGCACCGCATGCTGGATCTCTACCTCCGCGTCTTCCACGACGTCTTCCTGCGGGTGGCCGCGATCCGCCGCCCGGGCGCCGCGGCGCTCGACCTCGCCCACACCGCCGCCGGGATCTTCGACGGCTTCTTCGAGTTCTGTCTCTCCGAGTGGGACATCGCGGCGGGCGCGGTGCTCGTCCGCGAGGCGGGCGGCGTGGTGACGAACCTCGACGGAGACCCTCGCATCTTCGCGAACGGGAACATCGTGGCGGCCGGCCCCGGCGTTCACGCCGAGCTCCTCGCAGCGATCCGGTCGCACTGCCGCGAGGCCGACGTCCACCCCTGAACCGCGCGCCAATCACGAGACCTGATCTCGTCCGCACCACGTTCACCGGCACTCTCGGGAATGCGCAGGAACTTGCCAGCCGTGGAACGGACAGTCTATTCTCGACACGAAGCACTCGGGACGCGAACGTGGCGAGGGGCGGCGTGACACCGACACCGGACAGCGAATCCAGGCCGCGACTGTTCCCGGTCGGGCGGCACGTTCACCGGCGCGGCAAGGACCTCGAGCGGTTCCTGAACCTCTGGAAGCTCGCACTCATCGGCAGCGTGACGCTGGCGATCGTGCTCGGGCGCAGCAGCCAGCCCCAGGCGATGCCCGAGGACGCCGTCGCGGAGGTCGCGCTCGGCGTCATACTGCTGGTCGCCCTCGGCCTCCAGTTCTACCTCGCGTGGGCACCTTGGGAGCCGGCGGTCTCGATGTGGATCGTGGGGTTCGACCTCATCGCGGTCACCGGCCTCCTCCTGGGCTGCGTGGCGGTCGATCGCGCCATCGTCGCGACCAACTCTCAGGCCGTCTTCTTCTTCTACTTCTT
>DATKLI010000020.1:0-83604 GCA_035542455.1 Thermoanaerobaculaceae bacterium | reverse complement strand
CCTCGGGCGGGGGTACGCCGTCGTGGCGTCGGTGGGCCACGTGCGCGACCTGCCGAAGAACGAACTCGGGATCGACATCGAGCACGGGTTCGAGCCGATGTATCAGGCGCTCCCCGCCAAGCGCAAGGTGATCGCGGAGATCCAGGCGGCTGCCAAGCGGGCGTCGCGGGTGCTGCTCGCCACGGACCCGGACCGCGAGGGGGAGGCGATCGGCTGGCACCTCGCCGAGCTCCTCGGAGCCGCGGGGGGGCCGGTGGAGCGGGTGCTGTTCCACGAGATCACCAAGCGCGCCGTCCAGGAGGCGCTCGCGCACCCGCGGCCTCTCGACAAGCACCTCGTCGACTCCCAGCAGGCGCGCCGGGTCCTCGACCGCCTCATGGGGTACAAGCTCTCGCCGCTGCTCTGGGACAAGGTCAAGCGGGGGCTCTCGGCGGGCCGTGTCCAGTCGGTCGCTCTCAAGATGATCTGCGACCGCGAGGCCGAGATCGAGGCGTTCGTCCCCGAGGAGTACTGGCACCTGGACGCCCGCCTCGTGGCGTCGGCCCCGCCCTCGTTCGTGGCGCGGCTCGCCCAGCGCGACGGGAAGAAGTTCACCGTGCACGACGCCGAGACCGCGGCCGCCGTCAAGGCCGAGGTGGAGCGCGCGAGCTTCGTGGTGTCGAAGGTGGCGAAGCGCCGGCGCCAGCAGAGGGCGGCGCCGCCGTTCGTGACCGCCAAGCTGCAGCAGGCCGCGTACAAGCGCCACCACTACCCGGTGCGAAGGACGATGCAGCTCGCCCAGAAGCTGTACGAGGGCGTCGACCTGGGAGGCGGGGAGCGGGTCGGGCTGATCACCTACATGCGCACCGACTCCGTGAGGGTTGCCGCCGAAGCGCTCGCCGCCGTCCGCGCCCTGATCGCGGCGCAGTACGGTGACGCGTTCCTCCCGGAGAAGCCGAACTTCTTCAAGAACCGCTCGGAGGCGCAGGACGCCCACGAGGCGATCCGCCCGACCGACCCGGCGCGCACCCCCGAGTCGATGGCCCGCGTTCTATCGCCGGACGAGCTCAAGCTCTACACGCTGATCTGGCAGCGGTTCGTGGCCTCCCAGATGACGCCCGCCCAGTTCGACGTCACGGACGTGCTCGTCGAGGCCGGCCGCTACGGCTTCAAGGCGCGCGGGGAGGTCGAGGTCGAGGCCGGGTTCCTCCGCGTCTACCGCGAGGAGGAGGAGCAGCAGGCGGGTGACAAGCCGGCGCAGGAGCAGGAGGACGAGGAGCCGACCTCCAGGCGCCTCCCGGTGCTGGCCGAGGGCGAGTCGCTCACGCTTGAGGAGCTCGCCTCGACCCAGAAGTTCACGCAGCCGCCGCCGCGCTTCACCGAGTCGACGCTGGTCAAGGCGCTCGAGGAGAACGGTATCGGGCGCCCCTCGACGTACGCCCAGATCATCGCGACGCTCTCGGACCGCTCGTACGCCGAGCGGCAGAGGGGCACGTTCTTCCCCACCGAGCTCGGCAAGCTCGTGAACCGGCTCCTGATCGGCTCGTTCGGCGACCTCATCAACGAGAGCTACACGGCGCGGATGGAGGAGGAGCTGGACGCCATCGCCGAGGGAAAGCTCGACTGGCGCGCCGCGATGGCGCGGTTCTGGACGTCGTTCACTGCGGACCTCGACCGGGCGAAGGCGCAGATGACCTCGGTCAAGCGGCAAGGGGTGGCGACCGACCAGACGTGCCCGACGTGCGGCGCACCGATGCTCCTGCGGTTCGGCCGATACGGCGAGTACCTCGCCTGCTCCAACTACCCGACGTGCCGGACCACGCGCGAGCCGGGCGGTCCCGGCGTCGTCGAGGAGATCCCCTCGTGTCCCGAGTGCGGCGCGCCGATGGTGCTCAAGCGCTCCCGTTTCGGCCAGTTCTGGGCGTGCTCCCGCTACCCCGAGTGCAAGGGGATCCGCAAGCTGGTCTCGGGCAAGGCGAGCCCCAACACGCCGACGGGTGTGCGGTGCCCGGAGTGCGGCGAGGGCGAGATCGTGGAGAAGCGGTCGCGGCGCGGACGCTCGTTCTGGGGGTGCAACCGCTACCCGAAGTGCTCGTACACCCTGCCGGCCAAGCCCGTCCCCCGGCCGTGCCCGTCGTGCGGCGCGCCGTTCGTGATGGAGAAGAAGACGGTACGCCGCGGCCTCGAGTGGGTGTGCGCCAGGGACGGGTGCGGGTTCCGCGGGCCCGCGGAGGGTGGGGCGGACGCGGGTCAGATCGCCGCCCCCCACGCGCCAGCGCCGGCCGCGGCGACGGCCGCGCCGACGACCCCCGCGCCCGCGAGAGCCACGGCGGCAAGGGCAACCGCACCGAAGGCCCCGGCGCGGGCTCCGCGCAGGCCCGCCCGGAAGACCGCGGCGCGGAAGCCGCCGAAGCCGGCCGCGCGCCGGGCCGGCGGACGGGAGGCGAAGAAGGCGGCACCGGGGGCGGCGCGCAAACGGTCGCCGGCGCGCAAGCCGCGCGCGAAGTGAGGCGGACGCCGCGCGGGGCGACGGTCCCGCGTGCGGGGGAACGGGCAGCCGCGCCCGACGTTGCACCGTGGGGGCGAGCGTGAGCGAGTGCGTCACCGTCGTGGGCGGGGGCCTGGCCGGGTGCGAGGCGGCGTGGCAGCTGGCCTCGGCCGGCGTTCCGGTGCGCCTGTTCGAGATGCGCCCCGGCGTCTCGACGCCCGCACACCGCACGGGCGAGCTCGCCGAGCTGGTGTGCTCGAACTCGCTGCGCTCCGACAACCCGGAGAACGCGGTCGGACTGCTCAAGCGCGAGATGGAGGCGATGGGGTCGCTGGTCGTCGCGGCCGCGCGCGCCGCCGCGCTGCCCGCCGGGGACGCGCTCGCGGTGGACCGCGCCTCGTTCGCGGCCGCCGTCGGCGGAGCGATCTCGACGCACCCGCTGATCACCGTTGTGCGCGCCGAGGTGCGCGGGGTGCCGGAGGGCCCGACGATCGTCGCGACCGGCCCGCTCACCGGCGCCTCCCTGCACGCGTCGCTGGAGGAGCTGCTCGGCGAGGGCTCGCTGTCGTTCTTCGACGCGATCGCGCCGGTCGTCGCGGCCGACTCGCTCGACACGACCCGGCTGTTCCGCGCCTCGCGCTACGGCAAGGGCGGTGACGACTACCTCAACGCCGCGATGGACCGCGACGCCTACCTGGCGTTCGTCGAGGCGGTGAGGACGGCGGAGAAAGTCCCCGAGAAGGAGCTCGAGCGCGCCGTCCCGTACTTCGAGGGGTGTCTGCCGATCGAGGTGATGGCGGAGCGCGGCGTCGACACGCTGCGGTACGGTCCGATGAAACCGGTCGGGTTGCGCGATCCCGCCACGGGACGCCGGGCGTACGCGGTCGTGCAGCTGCGGCGCGACGACCTCGCCGCCTCGCAGTGGAACCTCGTCGGGTTCCAGACGAGGATGACGTTCGCGGCGCAGCAGCGGGTGTTCCGCCTCATCCCCGGCCTCGAGGGGGCGCGCTTCGTCCGGCTCGGCATGATCCACCGCAACACCTTCGTCTGCGCCCCGCGCCATCTCGACGCGCAGCTCCGACTGAAGGTGCGACCCTCGGTGCGCCTCGCCGGCCAGCTCACCGGCGTGGAGGGGTACGTCGAATCGGCGGCGATCGGCCTCCTCGCCGGGCTCTCGCTCGCCGCCGAGTTGGGCGGTGTCACGCTCCCGCCCCCGCCGGCGTGGACCGTGCACGGCGGGCTCGTGCGCCACCTCACCGAGCGCCCGCCGCACCGGTTCCAGCCCGCGAATGCGGCGTGGGGGCTGATGACCGATCCTCCGGGGGAGCTGCCGCGCGACAAGGGGCAGCGGCGGAAGACCGCGGTCGCACGCGCGCTCGAGACGATTGGCAGATGGCGCGGCTCCATCCCATGGCCGGCCCCATGCCCCCGGTGCGGGCCAGGTACCGCGGCGCGGGGGCGGCGCGATGGATGACGCGCGGCGTGCGGCGACCGCGCGCGGTCAGGAGTCGGCGAGACCCCGGAGCGTCGTGACCATCTCGGGATCCAGCTCCCGGGTCTCGCCGGACGGCAGGTCGCCGAGGGAAACGGGGCCGACGGAGGTGCGCACGAGTCGCCGGACCTTGAACCCTGCGGCGAAGAAGAGGCGCCGTATCTCACGGTTGCGCCCCTCGCGGAGCACGACCTCGAAGCGCGTGCCGCCCCGGGGTGCCCTGCCGACGTGGCACACCTCGGCGGGCAGCGACGGGCGGCCCGCGACCATGAGCCCGCCGCTCCGGATGGGGGCAAGATCCTCGTCACGCGGGTAGCCTCCGACGGTGACGAGGTACGTCTTCGGGACACCGCCGGGATCCATCAGGCGCTGCGCCAGGCGGGAGTCGTTGCAGAACAGGAGGAGCCCCTCGGAGTCCTTGTCCAGCCGCCCGACCGCGAACCACCCCTGGAACTCTCGCGGCAGCAGCTCGAAGACGGTGGCGGCGCCACCCTGCCGCACCCGCGACACCACGACCCGCCGCGGTTTGTGGAACGCCACGATCCGTGGGGCGCTCAGATGCCGCCTTCCGGGCGGAACACGGTGTCGTACAGGCGGCGCGCCCACCCGCGCATCCCGAACTCGCTCCCCTTCTCGCCGGCCGCGCCGCCCAGCACCCACTGCCGGAGCGGGACGGAGAACCCCGTTTTCGGGCGGGTGAACACCGCCTGCGGCAGCGGCTTCGCCGGGCTCGCGGGGAGGTACCGCTTGCGGTCGCCGCGCGCGTGCACGAGGAGCGGCGCCGCCGCCCGCAGGAGGTGGGCCTCGACGAGCGGGACGCGCACCTCCAGCGAGTGCGCCATGCTGGCCCAGTCGATGTCGCGCAGGAGCTGGTCGCGCATGTAGAACCGCGAGTCGAGGGCGACGATCCGCTCGAACGCCCGCCCGGGGTCGGGTTCGAGCCCGCGCGCGAACAGGCCGATCGGGTCGAGGCGGCGCATCCCCTCGCGGGCGACCTCCTCTCCGAGGATCTCGCCGAGCTCCCACGGCATGTACATCGCGCGCAGCACGAAGTAGGCGCTCGGGTAGTCGCGGCTGTACTTGATCACCGCGCCGCTCTTGGGGCTCACCCGCACGCTGTGCCTCGGCGTGAGCGCGCGGTACGCGGCGAGCACCGCATCCCCCAGGAACGGGATCCGCGACGGGAGGCCCCACACGCGCACCGCGAGCGGCACCTTCCAGTACGTGAAGTAGCCGCCCAGGAGCTCGTCGCCGCCGGTGCCCGAGAGCGCGACCTTGATCCCGACCTCGGCGACGGCGCGGCTCACGAAGTACGAGTTCACGGCGTCGACCGTGGGCTGGTCCATCGCCTCGAGAACCCTGGGGAACTCGCGCTGGAACTCGTCCTTCGAGATGAGCCGCGTGGTGTGGTCGGTGCCGTAGTAGCGGGCGACCTCCTCGGCGAGCGGCGCCTCGTCCCTCGCCGTCCCCTGGTACTCCGTGAACGCGAGCGTCACGGTCTTGAGATCGACCGCGCCGGCATCGCGGGCGAGGCCGATGATCGACGTCGAGTCCCGCCCCGAGGAGAGGAACGCCCCGACCCGCACGTCGGAGACCAGGTGGTAGCGCACCGAGTCGAGGAACGCGCGCCGCATCCGCTCGACGCGCTCCTCCTCGGAGACCGCGGGCGCGCCGCGCACTGCGTCGGCGAGGATCCCCGCGAGCGAGGCGTACGCCTGCGACTCACCGACGCCGCGCTCGTCCACGAACGCGAAGCTCCCCGCCGGAAGCGCCCGAATCGCCTCGTACAGCGTGAACGGCTCGGGGACGGAGCCGCGCAGGAAGAAGCCGACGGCTCCCGCAGGGTCGTGGCGGCGCCCGACGCGGCCGCCGGCCAGGAGGGCCCGGACCTGCGAGGCGACGCGGACGCACCCTCCGTCCTGCGCGTAGTACAGCGGCTTGACGCCGTAGAGATCGCGGGCGAGGAGCACCCGCCGGGAAGGGACGTCGTAGAGCGCGAACGCGAACATCCCGCACAGGCGGGGAAGCATCGCTGTGCCCATCACGGCGTACAGCTCGAGCAGCACCTCGGTGTCGGAGGTGCCGCGCAATCCGGCGCCGCCGTCCGGGAGGAGCGAGCGGAGCTCGCGGTAGTTGTAGATCTCGCCGTTGAAGACGATGACCCTGTGCCCGTCCGCGCTCACCATCGGCTGGGCCCCCGTGCTCGAGAGGTCGATGATCGCGAGCCGGAGGTGGGCGAGGCCGACGCGACCGTCGGGTGCGAACCACGCTCCGCAGCCGTCGGGGCCGCGGGAGGTCATCGAATCCCGGATGCGGAGGAGCTCGTCCCGGTCCACGAGAGGACCGCGCGGGTCGAAGCTGCAGATGGCGGCGATTCCGCACATGGCCGACGGCGACCCGAACGCGGAAGGGTCGGATCATTATCGGGCATCGCGCCTACGCGTCAAACGAGAGTGCGCGAGGCAACCGCTACAATGCCGGCGTGCCCTGGGTCCTCGAGGAGTTCACCGCGTACCTCCGCGACGAGCGCAACCTCTCGCGCCACACCGTGAGGGCGTACGAGCGGGAGGTGGCCGAGTTCGTGGCGTTCGCAGCCGCCGAGATGGGGTGCTCGGGGCCGCGCGGCGTGAGCGCGAACGTCGTCCGGGCCTACCTCGCCCACCTCCACGGGCGGAAGCTCGCCAGGGTCTCGACCCAGCGCGCGCTCGCGGCTCTGCGGACGTACTTCCGGTTCCTCGGACGCGAGGGGGAGGTCGAGGCGAACCCGGCGAAGGTCGTGCCGACGCCGCGCGCGCCGAAGAAGCTCCCGGAGGTCGTGACCGCGCCCCAGCTCGCCGAGCTGCTCGACGCGCTGCCGCACGACCCTGCGGGGCGGCGCGACCGGGCGGCGCTCGAGCTGCTCTACGGCTCCGGATTGCGCGCGAGCGAGCTCGTGGGGCTCGACCTCGACGACGTGGACGTGGCGCAGCGCCTCGCCCGCGTCCGTGGCAAGGGAGGCAAGGAGCGGCTCGTCCCGTTCGGGCGCGAAGCGGAGCGCGCGCTGCACGCCTACCTCCCCGACCGAGCGGCGTGGCGCTCGCGCGGCGAGCCCACCTCGGACGAGCCTCTGTTCGTCAACCAGCGCGGTGGGCGGCTGTCGGATCGGTCGCTGCGCCGGATCCTCGACGCGGCGGTGTTCCGCGTGGCGATGGCGGCGCACATCCACCCCCACACCCTGCGCCACGCGTTCGCGACCCACCTCCTCGAGGCGGGGATGGATCTGCGGTCGATCCAGGAGCTGCTCGGCCACGCGTCGCTCTCGACCACGCAGAGGTACACGCACCTCGACCTCGCGCACCTCATGGACACGTACAACAAGGCGCACCCGAAGGCCTGAAGAACTCGCGGAACCGAATGGACCGTCTCACTCACCGCGCCGCCACGCTCCTCGCCAGCGGGACGTTCGCGCTCGTGGTGGCGGTGCTCCTCGCGATCTCGGCCCGGCTGAACGGGGGCCGAATCGTCTTCGTGGCGGACGACCCGTACATCCACATGGCGATGGCAAAGAACCTCGTTCGGCACGGCGAGTGGGGCGTAACGGGCGGGAGTTTCAGCTCGACCTCTTCGTCGCCGCTGTGGACGTGCATGCTCGCGGCAGCGTACCTGGGCCTCGGCGTCGGGGAGGCCGCTCCGCTCCTGCTCAACGTCCTGTTCGGCATCCTTGCCGTGGTCGTGGTCGGGCGGATGCTCGAGCGCGAGGGGGTGTCGCCGCGCTGGACGCTCGCGGTCTCGCTGGTCGTGGTGACGATCGTGCCGCTGCCGACGATCGCGCTGTGCGGCATGGAGCACACGCTCCAGATCGTGCTCGCGCTGGCCTTCGCCATGGCCGCGGCGGAGGCAGCCGCAGGGGAGCCCGAGGCGTCGACCGGCGCGCCGTTCCGCCTGGCGTTGCTCCTCGCGGTTCTCCTCGTGGGCGCCCGCTACGAGGGGCTGTTCCTCGTGGGCGTCGCCGCGGCGCTCCTGGCGCTCAAGCGGAGGTTCACCCCTGCGGTCGCCGTCGTCGCGGCTGGAACGGCGCCGGCCGCGGCGTACGGCGCGGTGTCGCTCGCCCACGGCTGGTACGCCCTCCCCAACTCCGTGCTCCTCAAGGGTCACGCACCCGCGGCGTGGAGTGCGAGCGCACTCGGGGGGTACGCCGCGTCCGGACTCGAGCGGCTGGTGAGGAGCCCGGAGCTCGCGGCGTTGGCGCTGGCGGCGGTCGTCATCCTTGTGGTCGGGAGGAGGCGCCGCGGCGCCGACGAGGATCGCCACCGTGCCGTGCTCCTGATCTTCCTGGGGGCGCTCGCCGCGCACGCGGTGCTGGCCGCCACCAACTACCGGTACGAGGCGTACCTCGTGGCGCTCGGCATCGTCGCGTGTGCGGCCGGCGCCCGACCGTTGGTGGCCGGGCGCGGTGGCGCCGCGCACGGACGCGCGCGGCGTTCCGTGACCGTGGCGGCGGCCGTGGCGGTCGTGGTCGTCGCGGTGCCGCTCGCGGCGCGGGGCGCCCGCGCCACCGCGATCACCGTGCGGGCGTCCCGGAACATCTACGAGCAGCAGGTCCAGATGGGGCTCTTCCTCCGGAGGTTCCACCCCGGCGGGGCGGTCGCGGTCAACGACATCGGTGCGGTGAGCTACTTCGCGGACGTCCGGCTGCTGGACCTCTGGGGGCTGGCGTCGCTCGATGTCGCCAGGGCGCGTCGCGGCGTCGGTCTGTCGGCCGCCGTGGTGGACCGCCTGGCGGCTGCGGACGACGTGAGGGTCGCGGTGCTGTACGAGGAGTGGTACGCGGGGGTTCTCCCCCGGAGGTGGGTGCGCGCGGGAACGTGGCGCATCCCGGACAACGTCGTGTGCGGGGGCGACACGGTGACGTTCTTCGCCACTTCGCCCGAGGCGCGGGACGGACTCGTGCAGGCATTGCGCGAGTTCTCCCCGGAGCTCCCGGCCGAGGTCGTCGCGTCGCCCGGGATCGCGGCGCGGGCAGAAACGCACGCCGCTCTCGAAGAGGCGGCCGGGTGTCTGCGGGCCCGGAGAGGAGGGCGTCAGCTCGAGAACAGGAGCGCGACACCGACGACCGTGACGAGCGTGCCCACCACCGCTCGCGCCGTCGGGCGGTAGCGCTCGGAGACCGCCAGGATCGGGATCACCAGCACGGGCGTCGTGGCCATGATCGTCGCGGCGACGCCGACCTCGGTGAGCCTGGCTGCAAGCAGGGAGAGCCACACGCCCAGGAACGGCCCGAAGACCGCCCCCCCGAGGATCGGCAACCCCGCCTTGCGGGCCGCCTCCGACGGCGCAACGTGACGGGCGCGGCCGGAGAGCACAGTGAGGAGCCATATCGAGGCGGTGGCCGTGCACATGCGGACCCACGTCGCGGCGAGAGCGGGCACCTCGCCGGCCATCCCGACCTTCGCGAGGACGAGACCGAACCCCTGGCACACCGCGCCCAGCGTCGCGAGGACGACCCCAATGGCTTCGTGCGACCCGGGAGCGTGACCCGCGCCCCGTTCACCGACCACCCACGTCACGCCCGCGAGGGTGACCGCGATGCCGAGAAGCGCCATCCGGCCGGGGCGCTCGCCCAGCATGAGGAGCCCAGTGACCGAGGCGGAGATCGGGGCCAGCGACATGATCAGCAGCGACAGGCGCGGCCCGATACGGCGCATCGCCTCGAACAGCGCGAGGTCGCCGATCACGAGACCGACGATGCCGCTCGCCGCCAGCCACCCGACGCGCCGGGCGTCGAGCGTCGACAGAGATCCGCCGGTGGCCACGAGGGCGAGCGTGAGCAGAGCCAGCGCAACCGGGAGGCGCAGGAGGTTGACCCGCAGCGCGCCGACGCGTCGGGCGGCCTCCGCGAAGAACAGGCCGGTGAACGACCAGCAGGTGGCGGTGCCGAGGGCGGCGAGCTCTCCCGAAGGCATACGTACCGGCGTTCGCCGGCAGGCGAAGGATACGCCCCGCGGGGACGGCGGTCGCACGACTCGGTCGCGAGCCTTCTCCCCGTGCCGCGCGCCATGTGCCCTGCGCCCCGTTTTCTTGCTACCCTCCCCGCGGAGGTGCGCCATGGCGCGACCCTGGCACCACACGACGATCTGCGCCGTGCGGAGCGGCGGCGTGACTGCGATGGCGTGCGATGGTCAGGTCACGTTCGGGAACACCATCCTCAAGCACGGGGCGTCCAAGCTGCGGCGGATCGGGGGAGGCAGGGTCCTCGCGGGGTTCGCCGGTTCGGTCGCCGACGCGCTCGCGCTGTTCACCCGCTTCGAGGCGAAGTTCGAGGAGTTCGCCGGCAACCTCGAGCGGGCGGCGGTCGAGCTGGCGCGCGACTGGCGCACCGACCGGGCGCTGCGCCATCTCGAGGCGATGATGGTGGTCGCCGACCGCGAGCACCTGCTGCTGCTCTCGGGGTCGGGCGAGGTCGTCGTGCCGGACGACGGCGTGCTCGCGATCGGCTCCGGCGGCCCGGTGGCGCTCGCGGCGGCGCGGGCCCTGGTCGAGCACTCGAGCCTGGGGGCGGCCGAGATCGCGCGCGAGGCGCTGCGCCTCGCGGCGGGGATCGACCTCTACACCAACGAGCACATCACCGTCGAGGTCGTCCCGTGACGGCCGCGGTCCTGACGCCGCAGGAGATCGTCGCGGAACTCGACCGCTACATCGTCGGGCAGGACGCCGCCAAGCGTGCGGTCGCGATCGCGCTCCGGAACCGCTGGCGGCGCCGCCAGCTCCCGGAGGCCCTTCGGCGCGAGGTGGTCCCCGCCAACATCATCCTGATCGGGCCGACCGGCGTCGGGAAGACCGAGATCGCCCGACGCCTCGCACGGCTCGCGAACGCGCCGTTCGTCAAGGTCGAGGCGTCCAAGTTCACGGAGGTCGGGTACGTCGGGCGGGACGTGGACTCGATCATGCGCGACCTCGTGGAGGCCGCGATCGCGGCCGTCCGGGAAGAGCGCTCCGCCTCAGTCCACGTCGCAGCGCAGCGGGCGGTGGAGGACCGGATCGTCGACCTGCTCCTCCCCGCGGGCGCGACCGAGAGCCGCGAGGAGTCGAGGCGCGCGCTCCGGCGCCTCCTGCGCGAGGGGTCGCTCGAGGAGCGCGAGGTGGAGATCGAGGTCGCACAGAGCCGGATGCCCGTGCTCAACCTCTTCGGCGGCCAGGGGATGGAGAGCCTCGAGATGAACCTGAGGGACGCGCTGGGAGGCGCGTTCGCCAAGAGGGAGAGGCGCCGCGTCACCGTCCGCGAGGCGCGCCGGCTGCTCGAAGCCGAGGAGGTCGAGCGTCTCGTCGATCGCGAGGCCGCCGAGCGCGAGGGGCTGGAGCGGGCGCAGGAGAGCGGGATCGTCTTCCTCGATGAGATCGACAAGATCGCCTCGCGCGGCGCGGCCGCGGCGGGCCCCGACGTGTCCCGCGAGGGCGTGCAGCGCGACCTGCTGCCTCTCGTCGAGGGGACGACGGTCAACACCCGGTACGGCCAGGCCTCGACGGACCACGTGCTGTTCATCGCGGCCGGGGCGTTCCATGTGGCGAAGCCCTCGGACCTGATCCCGGAGCTCCAGGGCCGCTTCCCCGTGCGGGTGCAGCTCGACGCCCTCTCGGAGGGCGACCTGCTCCGGATCCTCACCGAGCCGGAGCACGCTCTCGTGAAGCAGCATCAGGCGCTGCTCGGCGCCGAGGGGGTGGAGCTCGAGATCACGCCCGACGGCGTGGCCGAGATCGCCCGCATCGCGGCCGAGCTGAACCGCGGGGGAGAGAACATCGGCGCCCGACGGCTCACCACCGTGCTCGAGCGCGTTCTCGAGGAGATCTCGTTCACGGCCTCCGAGCGGCACGGGACCCGGGTGGTCGTCGACGCCGGCGCCGTGAAGGGGGCGCTCGCACCGCTCCTCGGGCGCGAGGACCTCACCCGCTACGTGCTGTAGAGGCGGCGGGTCGCTCGCTCGAGCGGAGTCGGACCCCGGGCATCGCGCGGGGTGAGCCGCTCGCGGGCAAGGCGTCGGCGAAGAGGAGAGTCTCGCCACCGTCGCGTAGCCCGTGGGTGGCGAAGGCGCTCGAGGCTACTGCAGCCCGACCCCGACGAGCTGCTCGAACGTGGGGAGATCCTCGAGGAGCCCGACGAGCGCCCGAAAGCTGGTCATGTCCGCCCCGTCGGCCGGCTGGAGCGACTCCGGGCGGATCACCGCGAGGTCGGTCGAGCTGTCGAGGCGGAACTCCTCGTACGCAAGCTCGAGCGAGGGCGTGTCCAGGGACTGGTTGCTGAGCGTGTAGACGATGCGCCACGTGCCGCAGGTCGGGAGGATGGTCTCGATGTATCCGATGGGGTAGAAGAGCCCGACTTCGGGCGGGTCGGGAGCGTTGATGGTGCGCCACAGGAGGCCCGGGTGGATGAAGGTGAGCGGGCTCGCGTACCACGACTGACGGTCGTTCAGACACAACGCATCCACCGCGTCGATCCGGTACATGATCGTGACTCTCTGCTCGGGCGGTCCGTCGCTGGCGAAGACGCGGTTCTCGGGGTCGTAGTACAGGAACTTGTTGGTCACGGGGAACGCCACTGTTCCGTACTGCAGGCCGATCTCCGCGAGCGTGGCGGTCGCGTCGACCGGCTCATCGGCGAAGAGCGTAAAGCTAGCGACGCGGGCGTCCGTTCCGGGGACCTCGACGTCACTCAGGGCCATGACCGGGCGCTCCTGGAACGCCGGAACGAGCGACGGATCGTCGGGGGCATACACCGTCGCCGGGCCGGAGTTGTCCGGCGCGATGGGCGTGGCGTCCACCACGACCCAGCGGCCGCCCACGAAGGCACGCACCACGGCATGATCGTTGTTCCAAGTGGTGAAGCGCATCGCGGGGATCGCCGCGAAACGCAACATGGCCGTGAGCAGGAACGACGCCTCCTCGCACTGGCCGTTGGGGAACCCCCAGATATCGATGATCGTCGGCGGCCACGTGGCGTACGCGGGGGGTGCGGAAACCTTGGAGTGCTTCACCCAATCGGCGATGGCGATGACCTTGTCGAGGTCGGAGGTTAGCCCGTCGGTCAGCTCCGAGACCTTGTCGCGCAGCGGGGCGAAGTCGCGCCAGTCGCTGGGCGCCTCGTACGAGATGACGTCGCCGAGGTAGACCGAGGGATCGTCTGGCGCCCCCAGGCGATGGATGGTCGGGACCTGCTCGCACCACGGTGGAGGGCAGTCGGTCCGCTCGACGCGTCCCACGCGCTTCGTCACGTCTCGGGGTGCCGCGACCGAGCCTGCCGCACTCGCCAGGCTGCACACGAGAATGAAGAGCGCCCTCATTCTTCGCCTCCCCGACGGCAGGGCTCGTGAGGCCGCCCTGGTCGTGGAGCGCTGGGGCCCGTGACGAAGTCGATGGCCGGCGCCCCACACCGTCGACCGGGGGAAGACGCAACTGAGGTGCCATTTCGATCGTGATCGTCAAAGCGTGTGGGTGGAGTGTGTTATGGGATGTTCTTGAGACCGCCGTTGTCCTGAAAGCGACTCCTGAAAGACAGTGCCGGATCGGCCCGGCCCAGACGGCACGATGACGGGCGCCCGTACGCTCGGGGCGTCCTCCCGTGGCCGGGAAAACCTCCCGCGCAGGGAGAATCGCCCCTCCCTCCCGTATGCAGCAGGTGCTCGCGCGGAGCGCGAGGATCGGCCGAGAGTGTTCGCAGGACTCGGACGCATTGGTTGGTGCTCGGGAGGCGGAGACGCAGCCGTCCGTGCCGGACACTCTCGGCCGGCGGAGGATCCGCGGCGCAGAGGAGCATGTCGAGTCGAGCGATACGCCGCCGGTTTGTGCGGCACCGTGGCGACGCGCGAGTGTCCCGTTCCTGGCGGATCGGTTTGCTAGAGTTGGCGGACGATGAAGACCGTTCGGTTCCTCGTGCTGGCCACCGCCGTGCTGGCGCTCGGGAGTTGCGGCCGAAAGTCGCTACCGCTGCCGCCGATCATCGAGGTGCCGGAGACGACCACGGACCTGTGGGGGTACCAGGACGGCACCGACATCGTGCTCAACTGGTCGTACCCGACGCTCACACGCGGTGGCCGGTCGCTCAACGACCTCGCGCGCGTGGAGGTGTGGCGGCTCCAGGTCGCCCCGGGGCAGGAGCAGGTCGGGAGCGGGCCAGCCGGGGAGGACCTTCGCAGGCAGCTGATGCTCGGCCGCGGGAAGCTCGTCGCGCGGCTGGAGGGTGAGTCGTTGCAGGCGGCGACCCGGGGCAAGTCGTTGACATATCGGGAAAGGCTGCCTGAAGTGGCCGCCGGAACGTCGCCTCCCACGCTGTGGTACGCGGTGCGGTCGCGACGCCAGGACGGGACCTCGTCGGCGCTGTCCAACTTCCTGAGCTGGCAGCCGCAACCGGTGCCTCCGACCCCGACGTCGCTGGTGGCCGACCCGCACGCGGACGGGATCTCGCTGTCGTGGGACTCGGTCCCGGGAGTCACGTACATCGTGGAGCGGCGGGCGTCGAAGGCCGCCGGTTGGGAGTTCCTCCAGCCGCTCGGGATCGAGAAGCCCACCTACCTCGACACGAAGGCCGAGCAGGGTCAGACGTGGTGGTACCGGGTGCGGTCGTACGTCAAGACCGCGGTCTCGACCGTCAGCCCCCCGACGCCCGAGGTCGAGGTGCCGTACCCGGACATCTACCCGCCCCCGCCCGTCGCTTCCCTCCTCTGCCTGCCCGAGCCGAGCCTCGTCCGCCTGCGCTGGGACCCGTCGCCGGAGGCCGGCGCCAGGTACAAGATCTTCCGGCGCGTGACCGGGGGAGCGTGGCAGCACCTCGAGGAGGCGTTCGCGGGGACCGAATACACCGACTCGTCGCCCCCTGGCGCGGAGGTCGAGTACGCGGTGAAGGCGATCGACAAGGTCGGCAACCAGTCCGACGCCGTGTACTGCAAGGTGCGGGCGGGGACGTGAGGTTCGCCAAGCTCCACGGCGCCGGCAACGACTTCCTCCTGTTCGACGGGAGCAACGATCCTGACCTCGCGGCCAAGCTGCGGCCGTCCGTCCCCCGTCTCTGCAACCGCCGTTTCGGGGTGGGCGCCGACGGCGTCCTCGTGGTCACCCCGACGGCGGCGGCGACCGCGCGCGTCGAGTACTGGAACAGCGACGGCTCCGAGGCGAGCTTCTGCGCCAACGGCACGCGGTGTGCCGCGAGCTTCGCCGCGGCACGCTGGGGGTGGCGCGAGATGACGCTCGCGACCGGGTACGCCGCCGTCCCCGCCGTCGTCGAGGGTGGATCGGTGATGCTCCACCTGCCGGCACCCGAAGTGGTCCGGCCGTGGGGCGAGCTGGCGGTCCCGGAGGGGAGCGTGCGCGGCCGCTACGTGGTCGTCGGCGTCCCGCACCTGATCGTGCGCGTCGGATGGGCGGAGTTCTGGGAGCGGCCGCTCGCACCGCTCGCCCCCGCGCTGCGCGCGCACCCGGGGCTGCCGCCCGGAGGCGCCAACGTGAGCTTCGCGGCCGTGACCGGCCCGAGCGAGCTGGCCGTGCGCTCGTGGGAGCGCGGGATCGAGGGCGAGACGCTCTCGTGCGGCTCGGGCGACGTCGCGGCGGCGCTCGTCGCCCTGGGCGAACGGTGGATCGCTGCGCCGGCGATCGTGCAGACCGCCTCGGGGCGGCCGCTGACGGTGGAGCCCGACGGTGTGCCGCCTGAGTGCCCGGTGCGGTTCACCGGTCCGGCGGAGTGGGTCGCCGAGGGCACGGTGCGGCCGGAGCTGCTGGCCGGCGGGACCGAGTGACTTCCGCCCCGGCGGGGCGCCGTGATCCCCCGCGGGAATCCCGCTAGACTGGCGCGGTGCCGCGGGCCGCCGCATCTCAGCGGTGCGCGCGCACGGGAGAGCCGATGCGCCAGCTCAAGTCGGGGACGGTGTTGTTCCTCCTTGGGACGGTCACGCTCGCGGCGGCTGCAGCGGCGCTCCAGGCGACGGGGCTCCTCTCGGTGCCTCCGGGACTCCTGCTCGCCACCCGCTGGCTCATGATCGTGGGCCTGGTCGGCTACGGTCTCAAGCGCCGCTCGCTCACGACGTGGATCCTCGTGAGCATGCTGATCGGGGCGGAGATCGGGCACGACCTGCCCGGCGTGGCCGTCAACCTGCGCACGCTCTCGCTCGTGTTCCTGCGCATGATCAAGACGATCATCGCGCCGCTCCTGTTCGCGACGCTGGTCGTCGGCGTCGCGGGGCACTCCGACCTGAAGCAGGTCGGCCGCATGGGGGTCAAGGCGCTGCTCTACTTCGAGGTCGTCACCACGATCGCGCTGTTCATCGGGCTCGGCGCGATCAACCTCTCGCAGGCCGGCAAGGGGATCACGCTCCCGCCGGCGCCTCGGACCGAGGCGCTCGAGGCATCGAAGCAGACGGCGTCGGAGATCATCCAGCACATCTTCCCGGAGAACATCGCGAAGTCGATCGCGGAGGGGCAGGTGCTCCAGGTCGTCGTGTTCTCGCTCGTGTTCGGCGTCGCGCTCGCGATGCTGCCGGAGACGAAGCGGCGGCCGATGCTCTCGTTCGCGGAGAGCCTGTCCGAGACGATGTTCAAGTTCACCAACATCGTGATGCTGTTCGCGCCGATCGGGGTGGGAGCGGCGATCGCATACACCGTCGGCCACATGGGGTTGGGGATCCTGGTGAACCTCGCGAAGCTGCTGGCGACGCTGTACGCGGCGCTGGTCGTCTTCATCCTGGTCGTCCTGCTTCCGGTGGCGCTCATCGCGCGTGTGCCGATCCGCGCCTTCGTCGCGGCGATCGCGGAGCCGGTGTCGATCGCGTTCGCGACGACGTCGTCGGAGGCGGCGCTCCCACGCGCGATGGAGGCGATGGAAGCGATCGGCGTGCCGCGCAAGATCGTGGCGTTCGTCATGCCGACCGGGTACAGCTTCAACCTCGACGGCACGACCCTCTATCTCTCGCTCGCGTCGGTGTTCGTGGCGCAGGCCGCAGGGATCCACATGGGGTTCGGGCACCAGCTCCTGATGGTGTTCACGCTGATGCTCACCAGCAAGGGTGTTGCGGGCGTCCCGCGCGCGTCGCTCGTCATCCTCCTCGGCACCGCCGCCTCGTTCAACCTGCCGGTGGAGCCGATCTTCATCGTGCTCGGGATCGACGAGCTGATGGACATGGCCCGCACCTCGACCAACGTCCTCGGCAACTGCCTCGCGACGGTCGTGGTCGCCCGCTGGGAAGGCGAGTTCGGGAGCGCGCGCCCGTCGGCGGTCGTCCGGGAGGCGCTGACCGACTGACGGGCGTCCCGACTAGCGCGCGAGCTGCTTCCGAACCAGGTTCTCGATCCCACCGGCGACCACGAGCGACTGCGGCACCGAGCCGAGCGCGGGAAAGGCGAAGCTCCTCTCGCGGTACCGGAGCGTCGAGCTCGTGAAGTCGATGGTGATCTCGTCGCCGGGGATGATCGTCCGCGTCTTCTTCGCGACCTCGCCGCCGAGGCTCTCCTTCAGGAAGTTGACGAACGACGGGGTCTCGATGCACAGGAACCCGTTGTTGAACGCGTTCCTGAGGTACGTCTGCGAGAAGCTCCCCGCGATCACGAGCGGGATCCCCTTGGCCTGCAGCGCCGTCACGGCCTGCTCACGGGAGGACCCCGTGCCGAAGTTGAAACCGCCCACGACGACATCGCCCGCGTTCGCGCGGTTGGCGAACTCGGGGTCGTAGTTCTCCATCACGACCGTCGCCATCATCTCGCGCGTCATGTCCTCCCGGTACGTGTAGTCCTTGCCGTAGATCCCGTCGGTGTTGAGGTTGTCCTGAGGCAGGAACGCCAGACGTCCGACGAGCTTCGCCGGGAACCCGTCGAGGATCTCCACCTTCTCGGCCTTCACCGCGGGCGCCGCGAGCTCGGTCCAGCGCCTCGTGGGCGTCGCCAACTCCCAATCCTGCGGCGCCGTGATGAACCCTGCCACCGCCGACGCGGCCACCACAGCGGGGCTCGCCAGGTAGCACTTGGCGTCGCGCGACCCCATGCGCCCCTTGAAGTTGCGGTTGGTGGCGGAGATCCCCACCTCGCCCGCCTCGAGCAGCCCGGTGCCGAGGCCGATGCACGCCCCACACGCCGGCGGCAGGGCGATCGCACCCGCGTCGAGCAGCGTCCTCCACACCCCGGAGCGCTCGGCGCCGTCCTGGACCTCCCTGCTCGCCGCGGCGAGGTAGAACTTCACCGTCGGCGCGACCTTCCGCCCCTTGAGCACCGCAGCCGCCTCGGCGAGGTCCTCGCTCCGCGAGTTGACGCACGAGAGGAGGTACGCCTTCTGCACGGCGACCCTCTTGGGGGCGATCTCGGCGAGCGCCTGCATCACGAACACGGTGTCCGGGCCGGAGACGTGCGGCGTGACCTCGCCGAGGTCGAGCTCGATCCGCGCGGCGTACGCCGCGTCCTGGTCGGGCGTCGGCGGGTGCGTCGCCCAGCGCTTGATCTCCTCGGGAGCGAGGCGCTCGATACCGCGCGACTCCAGGTGCTGGCGGCGGGCGTTGAGCCACCCGATCGTCACCGCGTCGACCGGGAACCAGCCGACGAGCGCCCCCCACTCCGTGGACATGTTCGCGATCGCCATGCGGGCGTCCATCGAGAGGGAGGCGACGCCGTCACCTCCGAACTCGACCGCCGCGTTGAGGACCTCCTCCTTGTTGTACAGGCCGCACAGCGTGACGATCACGTCCTTGCCCGTGACTCCGGGACGGAGCGCGCCGGTGAGCACGACCCGCACCGTGCGCGGGATCGACCACCAGAACGTCCCGGTGGCCCAGATCGCGGCGGTGTCGGTGCGCACGACGGGCGTGCCGACGGCGCCGAGCGCGCCGTACATGTTCGAGTGGGAGTCCGAAGCCACCACGAACGAGCCCGGCACCACGTACCCCTGCTCGCACATGATCTGGTGGCCGATCCCTTCGCCGGCGGGGTAGAAGTCGACGCCGTGCTCGCGGGCGAACGCCTCGATCTTCCGGTACTTGCCGAGGTTCTCCTCGCTCGTGTTCTGAATGTCGTGGTCGAGCGCGAAGACGGGCTGCCTCGGATCCGCCATCCGCGCGACGCCGATCCCCTTGAACTTCGACATCACCGCCGACGTGTTGTCGTGGGTCATCACGTGGTGCGGCCGGATCGAGAGGAAGTCACCAGCCCGCAGCGGACGGTTCGGCCCCTCGGCCATGTGCGACTGCGCGATCTTCTCGACGATGGTCTGACCCATGAGTGCCTCCCCCCGCCCGCCTCAGTTCACAGTTGACAGTTCACAGTTGACAGTCAGAGGCGGCGGGGTCGTGGGATTCCTACTGTTACCTGTCAACTGTCGACTGTCAACTTGCTTTCAGCATCTCCATCAGCGTCGTCACCGACGGCAGCTTCTCCAGGTTCCACACCGCGTCCTTCACCTGCGCGCGGCCGCTCTTCGAGAGCACGGGTTCGGCAAGCGCGTCGAACTTCGCCTCGACCTCCGCGTCGGAGAGCGGGTTGCGCGGGTCACCCTTGGGGTAGTCGAGTTGCTTATCGAACGTCCTCCCGTCGGTCGTCGTGAGCTTCACGATGACCCTCTGCAGCGCCGGGAACAGCTTCTCGACCTCGGGGTCGGCCACGACCTTGACCTTGTGGAGCTGCTCGCGGATGACGGGGTCCATGATCTTCGCGTCGGTGAACTGAGCCGGCGTCACGTTGCGGTCCACGATCGCCGCCGCGATCACGTACGGGAGCGAATGGTCGGCGGTCTCCTTGTTGCGCGGGTCGTACTTGGAGGGGTCGGAGAGGATGTCCGCCGCCTTGTGGAGCGAGCGGATGTGCACCTCGGCGACGTCGCCGGGTCTGAGGTCGTGGCTCCTGACGATGTCGAGCACCGCGGAGATCGGCGCGTGGGTCAGCGCCTCGGTGGGGAACGCCTTCATCCCGCACTGCGTGATCCGCCACGACGCGCCGAGCCCGTCCGTGAGGGTGTGGAGCTTCCACTCCGGGCCGAAGCAGTGGACGAGCCCTTCCTTGCCGTCGATGACGTGCTCGGGTCCGGTGTACCCCTTCTCCGCGAGGAGGGCCGCGAAGACCCCTGCCTGCGTCGCCATCGGGTCAACGGTGTTCTTCATCATCGTGAGCTTCCCGGCGGTCACGGCGCCGAGGGTGGCGTGGTGGCTTGCCGCGATCCCGATCGCGTGCTGGATCTTCTCCCACGGGAGGTGGAGGGTGCGGCCCGCCACGATCGGCGAGACGAACGCCGTCAGCGTCGCGTGGTGCCACCCGCGCTCGCGGATCCCGGGGAACGCGGCCTCGCACATCCTCTGCTCGAACTCGTGGCCGATGCAGATGCCGACCGCGAGCTCGCGCCCGTCGGAGCCCCTGCGTTCGCACGCCGCGATCGCCGCCGGGATGATGTCGGAAGGGTGCGACGGGTCCTGCTTCCAGTAGATGTCGTTGTAGTCCATCACGCGCACCATGAGCGCGTTCAGGAGGGCGGCCGAGACGACGTCCACCTTCGTTCCCGAGCCGACGACGGTCGCGGGGCCGGGACCGGCAACCTCGTCGAACACCGCGAGGGCGATCTTCACGTCGTGCTGGAGGTACCCGCCGAGGGCGCACCCGATCGAGTCGAGCAGGTAGCGCTTCGCCTCTCGAAGCGCGTCGGCGGGGAGGTCCTCGAACCTCACGCCGGCGGCCCAGCGGGCCATCGTCGCGGTGATCCTCTCGTTGGCTGCCTTCGTCGTGGTGGTCATCTCGATCCTCTCGTTGGGCCCAGGGGAGCCGCGGGGACGGCGGAGGGAACGGGCCCCGTGCCCGTCCGCTGGACCCCTGTCACTTGGCCATGTTCTTGAACGGCAGGAAGCTCATGAAGTCGGCGTGGTGCACGACGTACGCCTCGGTCGAGCGCTTCACGAGGTTCCCCTCGTCGGCGTGCGCGGCGATGATGTGGCATACGCGGTCGGGCACGCCCGCCTCGATCGCGAGCGCCACACCCGTGAACGGGTGCCGGAGGTACGAGCCGCGCTGGCTCTGTCTCGCCTTGCCGTCCACCTTCTCGTACTCCAGGAGCTTGCCGACGTCGGCGAGGATCGCGCCGGCGATGACCGTGTCCATGTCCACCGGGAGCGCATGCCCCATGAACTCGTTCATCGCCTCCGCCGCACGCCGGGCGATGTGCACCACGCAGCGCTTGTGCTCCATGAACGTCACGGGGCAGTCGGGAACGAGGAGGGTGAAGGGGATCCGCTGCAGGTCCTCGGGCGTCAGCGGTGAGAGTTGCAGCGCCTTGACCCAGGTCTCCGTGACTTTGTCGCGAAGGTCATCGTCCTTGATCCACTCGAGTTCCGGCCAGAGCTTCGTGACGGCATCCCGCATCGCGGCGCCCTCCACGAATGTGAAAAATACCACAGAGTTCGGGTCCGGCGAGCGCTCGAGAGGCGCGTGCGGCGACCCCGGCCGCGTCACGCCCTCATCGCCTCCATCTCCTCCCGGTTCGGCCCGTAAACGCCCGGGACGGCGAGGCCGGCCTGCCGCATCAGCACGGTGATCTGCCCGCGGTGGTGGACCTCGTGGAGGACGAGGGCCTGGAGCGTCAGGCCGCGCGGCCACGGCTCGCCGTACATGTCGTCCTCGACCCTGAGCGTGTCGTCCGTCCAGCCCGCGGAGACGCGCTCCAACAGGTCGGCGGCCGAGCGGGCGTACGCGTCCCGGATCGTCGCGGCCGAGACGGGCGTGGCCGCGTGCCGGTCCCTGCCCGCGACGCGCAGGCCGGTCCGGTCGGCCATCTCCGGGATCGAGGTCGCGGTGTGCCAGGCGATCTCGCCGAGCGAGCGGTCGCGGGGCGTCACCCGCTGGGCGAGCGAGGCGTCGGTGAGCGCCTCCAGGATCCGGGCCGTCGCCGCGCTCTCGCCCTGCCAGATCTCCCGGAACTGTGCGATCGAGGTCAGCATCGCATCCTCCTCTCGGACCGAACTGTACCGCGCTCCATGGCAGTCGTCGTCGATCGGGTACCATGCCCTGGGGGGTGGCAGCGTGACCGTGTGGTCCCTTGCCCGCCGTCTGGTGCTGGCCGGCGTTGCCGCAACGGGCGCCGCCGCGCTCTCGGCCCAGACGTTCACGGTCAACGTCCCCGCTCCGGACGGGACGCCGCTCGCAACCGATGTCTACTTCCCGCTCGGCGCCGGGTTCGGCCCGTGGCCGGTGATCCTCCAGCGCACGCCGTACGGGAGGGGGCTCAACACGGTCAAGGACGCGTGCCTCCTGTTCAACGTGTGGGGGTACGCGTGCGTCGGGCAGGACGAGCGCGGGCGAGGCGACTCGGGGGGTCACTACAGCGGGTACGTGGACGAGGGGCCCGACGGCCGCGCGACGGTGCGGTGGATCGCTCGGCAGCCGTGGTGCGACGGCAACATCGGGACGTTCGGCGCCTCGGCGCTGGGGATGACGCAGTACGCCCTCGCCCCGGGGGCGCCGCCCGAACTCAAGTGCATGGTGCCGATCGTCGCGACGCCCGACTTCTACCATCACGCCGTCTACCAAGGCGGCGCGCTCAGGTACGCGCTGGCGCACGGATGGCTCGAGGACCAGGGCGCGCTCGACATCTTCGGCGTCCTCATGGCGCATCGTCTCTGGAGCGACTGGTGGGCAAGTTGGGCGGTGCTGCCGTACGTGAACACGGTCAACGTCCCGACGCTCCACATCGGGGGGTGGTACGACATCTTCGAGGAGGGGAGTCTCGACGCGTTCACCCGGTTCCAGCATGAGGGCGGGCCGCGGGCGCTCGGCAACCAGAAGCTCGTGATCGGCCCCTGGACCCACTACGGGACGTTTCAGCCGACCGCCGGTCAGTTCACGTACCCCCCCAACTCGATCTTCGTGGACGACATCTTCCCGGTCGTGCGCGAGTGGTTCGACCTCTACCTCAAGGGGCGGGCCTCAGGCGCCGAGAGCTGGCCCCCGGTCCAGGTCTACCTGATGGGGGCGGTCGGCGAGGACGACGCTCCCGGCAACCGCTGGCTCGAGCTGCCCGACTGGCCTCCCGTCGCCTCCGTGACCCCGCTCTTCATGGGTTCATCCCGCGGCCTTTCGACGGACGTTCCGGGTGCCGGAGAGCTCGAGCTGGTCGCGGACCCGGCCGCCCCGGTGCCGACGGTCGGGGGGCAGGAGCTCTCGAGTGAAGCCGGGCCGTACGACCAGAGCGTGATCGAGGGACGCGCCGACGTGGTGAGCTTCACGACACGGGTCCTCGAGACGCCGATGACCGTGACCGGACGCGTCCGGTGCACGCTCTGGATCGTCCCCGATACGCAAGACCTCGACGTTGCCGTGCGCCTCACCGACGTCTACCCGGACGGGCGTTCGATGCTCGTCACCGACGGCATCCAGAGAGCCCGCATGAGGTGCGGCGACGACCGTGAGTGCTTCCTCACCCCCGGCGTCGCGACCGAGCTCACCGTGGACATGTGGTCCACCGCGATGGTGTTCAACGCCGGTCACCGGATCCGGATCGACGTCTCGGGCTCGAACGCGCTCCGCTTCGAGGTCAACCGGAACGACGGTGGAGACCTCAACGCCCCCAGCGCACGAATCGTCGCGCACACCGCGCTCCTGGTCGGCGCGGACCACCCCTCGCGCCTCGAGCTCCCGGTGTTCACGGATCCCCACACCGTGCGCCGCCGGCTCAACCGGAGCGCCCGATGAGCGGACACCCCTGCGGTTGGGAAACCCTTGAACGGGTTGTCCGTATCACCACCGTGGGGAAAGTGTCCCAGGGACGCGACTGGACACCCTGCCTGCCCCGGACCCCGGGGGGTAGATGAAACGTAATATACTGATAATAATAGTCTTGCTTGTTGTCGTCGTGATCGGCGCGGGGGTCGTGGTGACAACGACCAGGCGCACGGAGTGGACGACGTCCTCGGCAGCAGCGCTCGCCCAGTTCGAGAACGGCCTCGCCGAGCGGGACAAGCTGTACTACGACGACGCGCGCGCAGCGTTCACCAAGGCGGTCGAGCTCGACCCCAATTTCCTGATGGCGAAGTACTTCCTATGGGCTTCCCTGGAGGGGGAGAAGAGCGACCCGAGAGCCGCGAAGCTGCTTGACGAGTTCAGGCACGCCGACCTCTCGAAGCTCACCGACCGCGAGAGGTTCCTGGTCGAGTACTCCCTCGCGGCCGACGACTCGAAGGACCCCGCCGCGGCCGAGAAGATCCTGACCGCGTACGCGGCGAAGCACCCCGACGACCCCTACGTCCTCGAGCGCAAGGCGAACCTCGCGACGGCTAGGCAGGACTGGCCCGAGGCACACCGTCTCCTCGCCCGCCTGATCGACGTCGCCCCGAACCGTGTCGTCGCGTACAACCAACTCGGCTATCTCGAGATGGGACAGGGTCGGTTCGCCGACGCGCAGAAGATGTTCGAGACGTACCGGTACATCGCCCCGGATCAGGCGAACCCCCACGACTCGCTCGGTGAGCTGTTCATCCTGCTCGGGAAGTACGGCGAAGCCCGGCAGGAGCTCGAGGCGGCGCTCCGGATCAAGCCGGACTTCTGCGCCTCGTACGAACACCTCGTCCGCCTCGCCCTCATGCAGGGGAAAGCGGACCAGGCCGAGGAGGCTCTCGACCGCGCTCGCCACGTCAGCGCGTGCCAGGCGTCCCTGGGCAAAGGGTTGGCCTGCGTCATCGCCGTCTGGCGGCCGCTCCTGGCCGGCGACTGGGAGGGCGTCTGGAAGGCACAGCAGGCCTCGTGCCCGAACGTCGAGAACAACGACGACCCGCTCCAGATCTGGGTCGCGGCCCGCACGGGGAGGAATGCCGAGGCGGACGCATTCGTGAAGAGGGCGCGCGAGCGGCTCGAGAAGCTGACGCCGAGCGCACCCGGTCGAGGCTACATGGAGGCGTTCGTGGCGCACGCGGAGGGGGTCCGGCTGCTGCTTGGCGGCGAGCCCGCTCAGGCGGCCGAGAAGTTCCGGTTCGCGGATCGCTACCTCACCTACCGCCAGCTCTCGATGGGGATCGTCAAGCTCGCCAACCGCGTCGAGTTGGTGCAGGCGCTCGAGGCTTCGGGCGCGCACGACGAGGCAGCGACGGCGCTTGCGGAGGCGCGGGCCGTCAACCCGAGCTTCGTGGACACCCTCGTCCACATCATGGCTCCGCCCGCCTCCGACTGAGGGGCCTCCCAGCGCGGGCAGGATCCACGACCGTGCGGAAAGCGGCGTTTCGTCCTCTCGGGCGCCCGCTAACTGTTGCACGCCGCACCGTGCCGGGGGTGGCCGGCGTCGAGCGCCGCGGACGGCTCACGGTCCGGTATCCTGAGGGCGGGAGACCGGCCGTCCATCCGGCACGTACTGAGCGGACGACGGCCCGACCATGAACGGCGGAACGAAAGCGACACACTCACCGGACGTGTCGGGCGGCGCGCCCGGCGGGCCGCCGGACGGCCGCCCGGCCGTGCGGTGCGCCGGGCTCGGCAAGCGGTACGCCGACGTCGTCGCCGTGGCCGGCGTAGATCTCGAGCTCCGACACGGCGAGTGCTTCGGACTGCTGGGGCCGAACGGCGCGGGGAAGACCACGACCGTCGAGATCCTGGAGGGTCTCACCGAGCCCAACGAAGGCGATGTCGAGGTGCTCGGCTGCCGCTGGGGGAGAGGCGACGACCACGCGCTCCGCGAGCGCCTGGGTGTGCAGCTCCAGGAGACGCAGCTCGGGGAGAAGCTCACGGTCGAGGAGACGTTGCGGCTGTTCGCCAGCTTCTTCTCGCGCTCGCGGCCGCTCCCGGAGGTGATCGGGACGGTCGAGCTCGACGAGAAGCGGCAGTCGCGCGTCGGCCGCCTGTCGGGCGGCCAGAAGCAGAGGCTCGCCCTGGCGTGCGCGCTCGTGAGCGATCCCGAGGTGCTGTTCCTCGACGAGCCGACGACGGGGCTCGACCCCCAGGCGCGTCTCAAGGTGTGGGAGGTCGTCGAGAGGTTCCGCTCGCGGGGCGGAACCGTGCTCCTGACCACGCACTACATGGAGGAGGCGGCCAGGCTGTGCGATCGGGTCGCGATCATGGACCACGGGAGGATCCTGGCGCTCGACACGCCTGCGGCGCTGATCGCGTCGCTCGGAGCCGAGCAGATCGTGGAGTTCCGCGTGCGGCCGGAGGTGGAACCGGAGGTGCTGAGCGGGCTGGTCGGGGTGAGCGCCGTCGTCCGCACGGGGGGCACCTGGAAGCTGCGCGTCAGCCGGATCGGGGAGGCGTTACCGGCGCTCCTCGCCGAGCTCGACCGGCGACGCGTGGCGCTCGAGAGCCTCGCGACGCACCAGGCGACGCTCGAGGACGTCTTCGTGAGCATGACCGGGAGGGCGCTGCGCGATGAGTAGGCGGGACGACCCGCGCCCGCACCCGCTCGTCGAGCTCACCCGGGCGCGGCTGCTCGAGTTCGTGCGGGAGCCCGAGGCGGTGTTCTGGGTGTTCATCTTCCCGGTCCTCCTCGCGGTCGCGTTGGGGATCGCGTTCCGCACGAAGCCGCCTGAGAAGCTGCGCGCCGGGGTCGCGACGAGCCCGGCGGCCAACCGCCTCGCCGCACTGCTGGCCGCCGCCCCCGACCTCGCGGTGTCGCGCCTGACGCAGGAGGAGGCCGCGAAGGGTCTCCGCTCGGGGAAGGTCGATGTCGTCGTGGAGGGCGTGCCGGCGGACGACGGCGGGCCGCTGCGCGTCACGTACCGGTACGACACCACCCGTTCCGAGGGCCGTGCCGCCCGTCTCGCGGTCGACGACGCGCTCCAGCGCGCGCTCGGTCGCCCCGACCGGCTGGCGACGCGGGACGAGCGGGTGGCGCAGCCGGGGAACCGGTACATCGACTTCCTCATCCCCGGGCTGGTGGGCCTCAACCTGATGGGGAGCGGGATGTGGGGGCTCGGGTTCGCCGTGGTGCAGGCGCGGACGCGCAAGCTCCTCAAGCGCTTCGCCGCGACGCCGATGCGGCGCTCGCACTACCTGCTCTCGTTCATGCTCTCACGCCTGGTCGGGCTCGTCCTCGAGGTCGCGGTCGTTGTGGGGTTCGGCTGGCTGTTGTTCGGGGTCGCGGTGCGCGGCTCGATCCTCGACCTCGCGATCGTCTCCCTGCTCGGCTCGTTGACGTTCGCGGGGATCGGCCTGCTGGTGGCGGCGCGCCCGCGCACGATCGAGGGCGTTTCGGGGTGGATGAACCTGGTGCAGCTTCCGATGTGGCTGCTGTCGGGGAGCTTCTTCTCGTACGAGCGCTTCCCCGCGGTGGCCCAGCCGTTCATCCGGTCGCTGCCCCTGACCGCGCTCAACGACTCTCTGCGTGCCGTCATCAACGACGGCGCACCCCTCGCGGCGCACTGGCCGGCGGTCGTCGTCATGGTGGTGTGGGGGGCAGTGAGCTTCGCCCTCGCGCTGAAGCTGTTCCGCTGGCAGTGAAGAAGCGGGAAGGCGGTCGAGGGAAGAAGGCAGGCGAAGGACGCTGGAAGGCACAGGCGTCCCGAGTCCCGTTGCCTCTTGTCTTCCCTCTTCCCTCTACCTTCTTCCGCTTCCCTGCTGCTCGGGGAGGCCGCGCCCCGTGACCAGGTACACCGCGAAGCTGCCCAGCCAGTGGCCTCCCTCGTAGTGCGCCCCGGTCACCGCCGCCAACCCCGACTCCCGGTGGGCTGCAGCGGTCGTGCGGAGCGCCGCCACCCGGAGGTCGGTGGCGGGCAGCGCCGACGCGATCCCCTCCAGCATCCACGCGCGTGAGAGGTTGAGGCCGTCGAGGTGGGCGAGGTGGCCGTCGGTCGGGTCGGTCACGACTGCAGGCTTCAGCCACGACGCGGAGCCGTCCCGCGGCAGGCCCGGAAGGAACGACCCCAGCCACGCCGCAAACTCCGCCTGCGGCAGCACGCGCCGCATCAGGTCGGCCTCGGCGAGGCACGGCGAGAGGAAGTCCTGCCCGGACGGCTCGTACGCCATCGGGCACGCGCGGTCCGCCAGGTAGTAGTCGCGGCTGCGGCTCACCACGAGCGAGGCCATCTCCGCGTTCCCCGCGGCGCGGGCCCAGTCGAGGACGAGGCCGAGGGCGAACGCCGTCTGACCGTGCTCACCGATCCTGACCGGGTACGAGAGCTTGGGGAGCCAGCTTCCGATCCGGGCTGCGGCGGCACGCTCGAGGGGGGCGAGCGTCGCGGACCACTCGCGCGCCTGGGGATCGTTCCACTCCCTGAGTTCGGCGGCGAGCTGCAGCAGCCACGCCAGCCCGTACGGGCGCTCGAAGTCCGACCGTCCTGGAACGTCGAGGTACCTCACCTCGGCTGCGATGTTCGCGGGGGTCAGGCTCCGAGCGATCGCGGCGCGCGCGGCGGGGACGAACGGCGCCTCGGGGAACGTGCGGAGGAGGCGCACCAGCAGCCAGTGGCCGTGCACGGCGGAGTGCCAGTCGAAGCACCCGCAGAACGCCGGGGTGAGCTCGCGGGGAGGCTTGACGTCGGCGTCGCTCGCGAGGACGTGCGAGATCTTGTTCGGGTACTCCTTGTGGACGCAGGCGAGCGCGAGATCGGCGAACCTCCGCGCGGCGGCGGCATCGAACCCGGCTGGGACCTCTTCGGCCGGTGCCCGGAGCGTTCCGGCTGCCACGATCAGCGCGACGATCAGTGCCCTGGACATGGAGCGATGGTACCGCGGTCCGCGCCGCGGAGCGGGTTTCGCATCGGACTCCCGAAGTCGAGACCGCCAGGGTACACTCCGCGCGGAGCCGGGAGGGAACGATGAGGGTCGTGGTCCTCGGGGGTGGGCTGGTGGGCGGGGTGATCGCGAGGGATCTCGCGAGGAACGGCGAGTTCGAGGTGACGGTCGCGGACGTCTCGTCGGAGGTGCTGGGACGGCTCGCGGGCGTGGCGGGGATCACGACGCTCCGCGCCGACCTCTCGGACCCCTCGGAAGTCGCGCGCGTCGTGGGCGGGCACGACCTCGTCGTCGGCGCGGTGCCGGGCCACATGGGGTTCGCCACGCTGAAAGCCGTTATCGAGGCCGGTAAGAGCGTCGTGGACATCTCGTTCTTCCCGGAGGACGCCCTCGCCCTCGACGCGCTCGCGCGCGGCCGCGGGGTGTGCGCCGTGGTGGACTGCGGGGTCGCACCGGGCTGCTCCAACCTCATCCTCGGTCGCATGGAGGACGAGTTCGAGACGGTCGACCGTTTCGTCTGCTACGTCGGCGGCTTGCCGGCGGTGCGGACGTGGCCGTGGGAGTACAAGGCGCCGTTCTCGCCGGCCGACGTGCTCGAGGAGTACACCAGGCCGGCGCGCTACGTGGCCGCCGGCCGCGTGGTCACCATGCCGGCACTCTCCGAGCCCGAGCTCGTCGAGTTCCCAGGGGTTGGGACGCTCGAGGCGTTCAACACCGACGGCCTGCGTTCCCTGCTGGTCACCGTCAAGGTGCCCAACATGATCGAGAAGACGATGCGCTACCCTGGGCACATCGAGAAGATCCGCGTGCTGCGGGAGAGCGGGTTCTTCGACACGCGTCCGATCGACGTCGGGGGGGCGCGGGTGCGGCCGCTCGACGTGACGTCGCGCCTCCTGTTCCCCTCGTGGCAGTTCGGCCCCGGGGAGGAGGATCTCACGGCGATGCGGGTGACCGTCGAGGGGATCTCCACGGGTCGGTCGGTGCGCAGGACGTTCGAGATGGTCGACCGGTTCGACCGCACGACCGGGACGACCTCGATGGCGAGGACGACTGGGTTCACCTGCACCGCCGGCGTCCGGCTGGTGGCGTCGGGGCTGTGGGGGCGCAAGGGTGTCTCGCCGCCCGAGTTCCTCGGCCGTGACCGGCGGTGCTACGACTTCGTCGTCGCCGACCTCGCGAAGCGCGGCGTGGTGTTCCGCGAGACGACCGCGCCGCTCGCGTGAGGGCGCGCCCGGGAACGATATAATCGGGCGATCCCGGCGAGGAACATCCGACCGCAGCAGGCGCCGCGCCGGGGTGGGAGACAGCGTGGACTGCCCCGTGTGTCACGAGCCGTTGATCGTCGCCGAGCGCGAAGGGATCGAGCTGGACGCCTGCCCGTGGTGTCACGGGCTGTGGTTCGACGCAGGCGAGCTGGCGCTGCTGGCCGAGACGCTGGGACGCACCCTCTCCGTCGGGGAAGGCGGCGCGATCGCCGCGGGTCCGACGGCCGAGAAGCCCCGGCCGTGCCCGCGGTGCGACAAGGCGATGGAGAAGGTCACGCTGGGCCAGTCTCCCAGGGTTCTTCTCGACAGGTGCCCGAGCCACGGGCTGTGGTTCGACCACGGCGAGCTGGGGTCACTGATGGGACAGATGAGGGTCTCCTCGGCGTCCCATCCGGAGGCGGTGCTTCGTTTCATGGGAGAGACGTTCGGTACCGCGGCGCCGCAGTCGTCGAGCACGACGGCGGGTGCCGCGGGGGAGGTGGAGCGATGATCGTGGGTCTCGTCTTCCTGGCGCTCGTCGTCATCGTGGTGTTCTGGGTGATGGGGATGTACAACGGCCTCGTCGGCTCCCGCAACGAGGTCAAGAACTCGTGGAGCCAGATCGAGGTGCAGCTCAAGCGGCGGCACGACCTGATCCCCAACCTGGTGGAGACCGTGAAGGGGTACATGGGTCACGAGCGCGGGACGCTCGAAGCGGTCACCAAGGCGCGCCAGCAGGCGGTCGAGGTGACGGGCGGCGTGGAGGATCGCGCCAAGGTGGAGAACGCGCTCTCCCAGACGCTGCGGTCGCTGTTCGCCGTTGCGGAGGCGTACCCCGACCTGAAGGCCAACCAGAACTTCCTCGCGCTGCAGGAGGAGCTCACCTCGACCGAGAACAAGATCGGGTTCGCGCGCCAGTACTACAACGACGCGGTGCTCCGCCTCAACAACAAGATCCAGATGTTCCCGTCGAGCATCATCGCCGGGATGTTCAACTTCCAGCAGGAGAAGTTCTTCGAGGTCGAGGCGCCGGAGGATCGGCAGGTCCCGCAGGTCAAGTTCTAGAGGCGGCGACGCCGGTGTGGGAGCTGATCCGCGCCAACCAGCGCCGTGCCGCGACCCTCGTGGTCGTGATGGCCGCCCTGCTGTTCCTCATCGGCTACACCCTCGGCGAGGCGCTCGCCCCCGGAGCCGGGCTCGCGGGCCTCTTCGTCGCCTTCGTCGTCTGGATCGTGCTGACGCTGGTGAGCTACTTCCAGGGCGACTCGATCTTCCTCGCGCTCGCAGGCGCCAGGCGGATCCAGAAGAACGACAACCCGCAGCTGTTCGACGTCGTGGAGGAGATGACGATCGCGGCCGGGCTCCCGAAGCTCCCCGACATCTACGTCGTCGACGAGGCCGCGCCCAACGCCTTCGCGACCGGCCGAGACCCGCAACACGCCGCCGTGGCGGTCACGGCCGGGCTCCTGGAGACGCTCAACCGCGACGAGCTCCAGGGCGTGATCGCGCACGAACTCGGGCACGTGAAGAACAGGGACGTGCTCTACATGATGATGGTCGGCGTCATGATGGGCACGATCGTGCTCCTCGCCGACGTTGGGGCGCGCGTCTTCTTCTACGGCGGCGGGAGGCGGCGGACCTCGTCGCGCTCCGGGGGCCAGGGGCAGCTCGTGATCGTCGCGGTCGCGGTCGTGCTCATGATCCTCGCCCCGCTGGTCGCGCAGCTGATCTACTTCGCCCTCTCGCGCCGTCGCGAGTACCTCGCCGACGCCTCGTCGGCGCTGTTCACCCGCTACCCAGAGGGGCTCGCGAGGGCGCTCGAGAAGATCTCGCACTCGACCGCGCCGCTCCCGTCGGCGACGCGGGCCACGGCGCCGATGTACATCGTCAACCCCCTCGGCGTGTCGGCGCGCGGGATGGCCGACCTCACCAGCACCCACCCCCCGATCTCGGAGCGCATCCGGATCCTGCGCTCGATGGGAGGCGGGGCGTCGCTCGGCGTCTACGACCAGGCGTTTCGCACGGTGACGGGGCGGAGCGGCGGAGTGGTGCCCGCCTCCGGGCTCGCCACCTCCGCGCCCGTCCCGGTCGCCGCACCGGCGGCCCCCGACGCCTCGGCGCGACTCGACCGCGTCCGCCAGACCACCGACATGCTGTGGCGGCTCAACCAGTACGTGTTCGTCGGGTGCGCGTGCGGCACGAAGCTCAAGGTCCCGCCTGCATATCTCGGCCGCGACATCACATGCCCGCACTGCGGCGCCGTCCACCGGGTCCAGCCCAGCGCCGCGTGAGCGGGCGGACCCGTCGGCGGCAGCCGGGCGGAAGGCTCAGGGCACCGGCGTCGGTGCGGGGCGCGGCGTAGCCTCGTGCCCGGGCGGCGCCGGCCCCCACATCCGCTCGAACGGGGGCGGCCGCCGTTCGATCATCCGGTCAAACCGCCGGCGCTGATCGGCGTCGAGCACCGCCCGCGTCTCGGTGCGCATGCGCTCGAAGATCGCGGTCATCTGGGGCATCAGCGGCTGCATCACCTTGGCGGCCTCCTCGCGCGCGCGGACCGCCGACGCCTCGATCTGCTTCTTCTGCGCCGAGGTGAGATGGAGCTCGCGGTCGAGCCGGTGCACGATGATCCCGGCGACGCCCGCCGGGCTGTCGAGGACGTGCCGCTGGAGACGGAAGCGGGTGAGGTGAAGGGTCACCGCGCCGCAGAGGAAGCCGGCGAGGAACACCGCGAGCACGGCGAGGCGCGCCCGCCACGGGCTCATCGCCCACCTCCGCGCGGCCTCGTCTCGCCGCCGGCGAGCAGCAGCGTGGTGAGGGGCGCATCCGGCCCGGTGTCGCGGCTCCGCAGGACGACCATGGCCACGTCCTCCTGCGCATCGGCGTCGCGGCCGACCTCGAGGCCCGCCCACGCGCACAGGAGCACGACGATCACCGTGAGGAAGGGGAGGGCGTGCCACGCCACGGCCGCAACGAGCTGCAGCGGCCGGCGGTCGCCGCGCGCGCGGGCCGCGGCCTTGACGCGGGCGACGAAGAACGGCGGCACCCCCGGCAGTTCGTCCGGTCGCGCCGACGCCGCTTCGAGGACGCTGCGGACTGCATCCTCGCCGGGGGAAAAGGGGCCGGCTCCGGCGGTTCGATCACGTGACGAGCTCGGCATACGTCTCACTCCCTCCGACCCGTGGCCCGTGCGAGCAGCAGCTTCCGGATCCGGTTGCGCGCCCGGAACGCGCGGATCTTCACGTTCGCGGCGGACCAACCGGTCACGGCGGCGACCTCCGCCACGGTCATCCCCTCGAGCGTCAACAGCGTGAGCACCACCCGGTCGGGAACCGACACCCGCGCCAGGATCCGTTCCGCGTCGAGCCGCGCCTCCTCGCGGCGCCAGTACGCCGAGGCGTCGTCGCCCTCGAACGGAGCCGCGTCCGCAGGCGAGTCGCGCTGGCCGCGGTCGAGCTGCGAGAACGCGATCTCCGGGCGCGTGCGCCGGCGCCGGAGGTGGTCGTAGCAGGCGTTCACCGTGATGCGGGAAAGCCAGTGGCCGATCGCGACCTCGCCTCTGTAATCGGCCAGTGCGCCGTACGCTCTCACGAACACCTCCTGGGCGACGTCCTCGACGACGTCGGCGTGCCGGAAGAAGCGGCCCGCGATGCGGACCACGAGACGATGGTTGGCCCGCACGATCTGTTCGAAAGCCTCATCATCGCCGGAGGCGGCGCGGGAGGCGAGCAGTCGGTCGCTTGCAAGGTGGTCCGCCGTCTCATCGCGCACCGACCGCCCGCCTCCCGTCGGGCAGGCATATGGAGCATGCCGCACCTCAGCCCGCACGCGCCCCTCGGGGTGATTGACGTCTCTGCCGGCCGGCGGGTTACGGCAGGAGAGGCGCTCCGGCGCCTCTGGTCCGAGGGGTGGTGCAGGCACGGACGGAGCGGCCCGCACCGTCGCCGACGACGGTACGGGCCGGCCGGTTCATGCCGTCGGCCGCATCAGGCGCCGCGCTTGCCGAGCTCGTGGTCTAGGTAGTAGAGGGCGCCGGGGTGGTCGCCGATCACCTCAAGACGCGTCACGATCGGCTCGAGCGCGGCCTCCTCCTCGACCTGTTCCTTGACGAACCACTGCAGGAAGTTGGCGGTCGCGTGGTCCTTGCTCTCCACGGCCTTGTCCATCAAGGTGTTGATCCGCTTGGTGATGTGCCGTTCGTGGGCCTGAGCGGCCTTGAACGCGGCCAGCACGGTCGGCCACTCGCCCTTCGGTTGGTCGATCGCGAGCAGCGTGACGACGCCGGCGCGCTCGTGCACGAACGAGAAGAACTTGAGGGCGTGGGACATCTCCTCCTGCGCCTGGGCCTTCATCCAGCGCGCGAGGCCCGGGAACCCGGTCTCCTCGAAGTGGGCGGCCATCGCGAGATACAGGTAGAACGAGTAGAGCTCCGCGTTGATCTGGTCGTTGATGGCCTTCTCCATCGGCTTTGCGATCATGATGATCCCCCTTTCCGAGGAGCCGCGGGTACTCACGAGCACGCCCCGAACGCCCCGGGTGCCCCACCGCTTCCGATACCGCGACTCCCTTGCGGGGCCCAGCGTAGCATCGCGTGTTTCGGGTGTCCACACGACGGAAACAAATCGAGATTGACGATGTTGTAGCGACCGATGAGAGCCCGCTCGCCGCGTGCAGGTCGTGACGCCGTGCCGTTCAGGGCCGCCGCCCGCCGCCGGGTTGGGGGGCGACGTTGAAGACCGGCAACGCCTCGACGCTCGGGGCGCTCAAGGCGTCCGGGTACGTGCCGCGCCCGGTCAAGCGCGAGGTGCGGCAGAACCTGGTCGCCCGCCTGCGCGGCGGCGCCCCGCTGTTCGAGGGCGTCGTGGGGTACGAGCGCACGGTCGTGCCGGGCGTCGTCAACGCCCTGCTCGCGCAGCACGACCTGATCCTCCTGGGGCTGCGGGGCCAGGCCAAGACCCGCATCCTCCGCTCGCTCGTCACCCTGCTGGACGAGAAGATCCCCGTCGTGGCGGGCAGCGAGCTCAACGACGACCCGTTCAACCCGACCTCCGTGGCCGCGCGGAGGCTCGTCGACGAGGCCGGCGACGACACCCCCATCGAGTGGCTGCCGCGCGAGGCGCGGTACAACGAGAAGCTCGCGACGCCGGACGTCACGATCGCAGACCTGATCGGCGACGTGGACCCGATCAAGGCCGCGACTCGCCGCCTGACGTACGCGGACCCCGAGGTGATCCACTTCGGGATCGTGCCCCGGACGAACCGGGGGATCTTCGCCATCAACGAGCTCCCCGATCTCGCGCCCCGCATCCAGGTCGGGCTGCTGAACATCCTCGAGGAGAGGGACATTCAGATCCGCGGTTTTCCGGTGCGGATCCCACTCGACGTGCTCATGGTGTTCTCGGCGAACCCCGAGGACTACACCAATCGCGGGACGATCATCACGCCCCTCAAGGACAGAATCTCGTCGCAGATCCTGACGCACTACCCGAAGGACGCGGCCACTGCCGTGGCGATCACCCGCCAGGAGGCGTGGCGCGAGCGCGGCGGCCCGCACGTGATCGTGCCCGAGGCGGTCGAGCTGTTGATCGAGGAGATCGCGTTCGCGGCGCGCGAGTCGGAGCTGGTGGACCAGAGCTCCGGAGTGAGCGCCCGTGTCCCGATCGCGGCGCTGGAGCTCCTCGTGTCCAACCTGGAGCGGCGCTCGCTGGTGACCGGCGACACCCCGGCGTATCCGCGGCTGGTCGACATCCACATGCTGCTCCCCGCGATCACCGGCAAGGTCGAGATGGTGTACGAGGGCGAGCAGAAGGGACCGGAGGTCGTGGCGCGGGCGCTCGTCGGCGCGGCGGTCAAGAAGCGCTTCGCGGCCGGCTTCCCGGCCGTGGGGCGGGAGGTCGGCACGCCCGAGGACCACGGGCCGTATGCCCCGATCGTCGCGTGGTTCGCGGGCGGCGGCGCCGTCACACTCTCCGACGAGCAGCCGTTCTCGGAGTACGAGCGCGAGCTGGCGCGTGTGCCCGGCCTCCTCAAGCTGGTCCAGGAGGTTTCCGCAGTCCCCCAGGAGCGCGCGTTCGCGGCCGAGCTGGTGCTCGACGGCCTGCACCAGCACCTCAAGCTCGGACGCGAGGACCTCGACAGCACGGTGAGCTATCGCGAGATGGTCAAGTTCCAGCTGATGCGCCGCGTCGGCCGGGGTGAGAGCCACTCCGATGCCAACTGAGAGCCCACGGCCGACAGCTCACAGCCGACAGCCGGCTCGGCTTTTGCGGGCGCGGTTGGCCGTTGGCTGTTGGCTGTCGGCTTCGGTGCCATGAGGCACCGCTACACGCACCTCGACCGCGAGCTGATCGCGCAGCTGCTAGCGGAGCTCGACCTCAGGCGCCTGTTCAACCAGCTCCTCCTCGCGGCGGGCGGCGACGCCGAGCGCGCCCGCGAGTGGATGGCCGAGCTCCAGGAACGTGGGTTCATCGACGCGGGCGTCGACCTCGCGGCGTTCTTCGAGCAGCTCGAGGAGGACGGTCTCGTCACCCGTGACCGCGAGGGTGCGCTGGCGCTCTCGGCCTCGGGAAGCCGCGAGGTGCGTCGCAGCGCGCTCGAGGAGGTATTCGCGGGACTCAAGAAGGCGGGGCCCGGGTATCACCCCATCCACTCCACCGGCGAGGGAGTCGAGCCGTTGCCCGAGACTCGCTCCTACACCTTCGGCGACGAGCTCCACGGCATCGACGCGATCCGCTCGACCCAGAACGCGCTCCGAAGGACGAAGGGTGAGCTGGAGCTCGCCGAGGAGGATCTCGAGGTCAACGAGACCGAGCACCTGACGTCGTGCGCCACGGTGGTCGCCATCGACATCTCGCACTCGATGGTGCTCTACGGCGAGGACCGCATCACCCCGGCCAAGACGGTGGCGCTCGCCCTGACCGAGCTCATCACCTCGAAGTACCCGAGGGACTACCTCGGCGTCCTCGTGTTCGGCGACCGGGCGAAGCGCATCGAGCTCGGCCGAATCGCCGAGATCCAGGCGGGGCCGTTCCACACCAACACGTGCGAGGCGCTCAGCGTCGCCCGGGGGATGCTCGCGGGGCGCCGCCACCCCAACAAGCAGATCTTCCTGATCACCGACGGGAAACCGTCGGCGATCACCGAGGCGCGCGGCGTCTACAAGAACCCGTACGGGCTCGACATGAAGATCGTCAACCGCACCCTCGAGGAGGCCGACCAGTGCCGCCGGCACAAGGTGGTGATCACGACGTTCATGATCGCCACCGATCCGGGGCTGGTGTCGTTCGTGGAGAAGCTCACCAAGATCAACCGGGGGCGCGCCTACTTCGCCAGCCCGTACAACCTCGGCGAGTTCATGTTCGCCGACTACGTCAGGAACCGGCGCAAGCGGGTGCACTGAGGGGCGACACGCGCGCACGGTGGCGTTGTCCGGCGCCCACAACCTGCACCCCCCTGTTCGCGTAGCATACGGAGCGATGGACTGGGCGCGCGCGATGCTTCGGTCGGCGTTCGGAGGGCGGCCGTTCCGAACCGGCTGTGCGATCGCGTTCGGCGTCCTGGGGGCAGGCGCGCTCGTCGCGGGCCTGGTCGCGCCGCACGCCGAGGTGGGCGGGGTGCTACGCGTGCTCGCCGTTCTCGCAGCTCTCCCCCTCGCGTTCCTGGGCGTTCGCCGCGCCTGGCGGAGGCTGACCTACCGCGTCGGGGTGCGGCTGTTCCTGTCGTACGTGCTGATCGGCCTCACCCCGTTCGCAATCTGCGCGGTGGCCGCGTTCATCGCCGCCTACGTCCTCGTCGGCCAGTACGCGGCGACACGGGTGAGAGCGGGGATGCGGCTCCTCGACGACCGGATTCTCGCGCAGGCGACCGGTGCCGCCGCCAACCTGGGCGGGGGGCCGGTCGAGCGGGCGAAACGACTGCTCGAGAGCGACGCGTCGGACGGCATGCGGACCGAGTGGCTGCTCGCCGACGGGGAGCGCGAGTGGCGGAGCGCCGGGGCGGGCGCGCTGCCGGTACCGCGCTGGGCCAAGGAAGGACCGTTCCAGGGCAACGTGTTCGCGCGCGGGGCCGCGTTCCGCGCGGCGATCGCGCGGCGCGGCGCCGTGGTCGCGGCCGTGCTCGTTCCGCTCGACCTCGGCAACGCCCGCGCCTACCCCCATGACAGCTGGTACGAGGTGCGGTTCGTGACCGACCTCGGCGGCGCGAAGGGGAGGCAGGACCGGACGATCACCGTCGGCGAGAGCGGGCGCGGTGCGGACGAGTCCCCCCTGCGTATCAACGGCCGGCCGGTGCCCGAGACCGAGATCGAGCGCGGCTGGCTGGCCGCGAACCGCCCCGAGAAATCCCTCTGGTCCCGCATCCGCACCATGTGGGTGTGGCTCTCAGGCGCCCCGCGCGACCTCGCCAGCGGCGACGCCGTCCCGCACGCGATGGTTCTCACGGTGATCAAGCTCGCCCCGCGTGGCGCGCTCGAGGACCTCTTCGGGCCCGGCGATCGGATGCGCGGCGATGTCGCGACCGTGGCGACGGCGCTGGGGACGTTACTCGCCGTCGTCTACCTCGTTGCCCTCGCTTTCGCGGTGGTCATGATCCTGCGCGTCACGCGGGCGACCGCCCGGCTGTCGCGCGGCGCCCGCGCAGTGACGAGGGGCGACTTCGACCACCTGGTCCCGGTCGGCGTGCGCGACCAGCTCGGCGACCTCGCGGTGTCGTTCAACTCGATGAGCGAGTCGGTGCGAAACATGCTCGAGAGCGTCGCCGAGCGGGAGCGGCTGGCCCGCGAGATGGAGCTCGCCCGCGAGATCCAGGAGAGCCTGCTGCCGCCCTCGGAGCTTACGGCGGGCCCGCTGTCGGTGTGGGCCCACTTCCGTCCCGCCGCCGATGTCGGCGGCGACTACTTCGACCTCTTCCCGCTCGCCTCCGGGCGCCTGATGGTGGCCGTGGGGGACGTTGCCGGGCACGGTCTGCACACCGGCCTCCTGATGGCGATGGTCAAGTCCGCGGTGGCGACGCTCGTCCAGGAGGGTCGCGCGGGGCTGGAGCTGCTCGAGAAGCTCAACCAGCTGCTCCTCGGCCAGCCGATCAGGCACAGGATGGTGTCGCTCGCCGTCGCGGAGATCGACGCCTCCCGCCGCTCGCTGGAGATCACGAGCGCGGGCCACCCGCCCGGGATGCTGCTGGCCGACGGAGGCGACGTCGAGGAGCTCCTCGTGCCCTCGCTGCCGCTCGGCCACCGCTGGCCGGAGCCGCCTCCGAGCCGGACCCGCAGGTTCGGACCCGGGAGCCGGCTGCTGCTGTACTCGGACGGGCTCGTGGAGGCGCGCGCGCCGGACGGGCGGCCGTTCGGGTACGACGCGCTCCGCGACGTCCTGCGCGCGCACTGGGGAGCACCGGCCGGGACGGTGATAGGCACCGTCCTGGAAGAGCTCGACCGGCACCTCGGGGGGCAGCCGCTCGCGGACGACCTCACGCTCCTCGTCGTCGAGCACCGCGGCACGCCGGGGGACGGTCCGGTCGGCTAGCGCGCAAGCACGGCGAGCAGCGCCAGCGTCGCCGCGCCGGCCGCGACGCCGGCCGCGATGTCGTCGGCCACGATCCCCCACCCCCCCGGCAGTCGCTCGAGGCGGCGGATCGGCCACGGCTTGAGCACGTCGAAGATCCGGAAGAGGAGGAACCCGGCGGCGAGCTCGCGCAACCCCGGCTGGTGGCGTTGTACGAGCGCCACCGTCGCCAGCGCCGCCCACTGGCCGGCCACCTCGTCGATGACGACCGGGTGGGGGTCGACCACCCCGCGGCGGCGTGCCTCCTCGCCGGACGCCCAGACCGAGACCGGGAGCACGAGCACGAGCCCCGCGAGCGCGACCGGCGTGACCGCGGTTGGCCACAGTGCGGAGGCGGCCCAGTAGACCGCCGCTCCCGCAAGCGAGCCCACGGTCGTCCCCGGAGCGGGGAGCACGTCGCCGAGACCGCCGACGGTTGCGAGGACGCGCGCGAGCGTCGCTCTCATGTGGCCTCCGCGAGCTCGTCGAGCATCCGTCGGGGGAGCCCCCCGAAGTCGCCCGACGACATGCACACGACGACGTCGCCGGTGCGCAGGAGCCGGGCGAGCCAGGCCGCGAGGTCCGTCGCCTCGTCGGGCGCCTCCGCAGTGACGCCGCGGGCGCGCAGGTGCCGCACCAACTCCTCCCGGTCGAGGACGTCGTCCTTGAGGCGCGCGCGGTGGAACACGGGCGCCACGACCGCAACGTCCGCGCGTGCGAGCGCCTCCTCGTACGCCGACGCGAAGACGCCTCGCCCGGCGGTCAGCGAGCGCGGCTCGAACACGACCACGAGCCGCCGCCCGGGGTACCGGTGGCGCGCACCGTCGAGGGTCAACCCGACGGCCGTCGGGTGGTGCGCAAAATCGTCGACCACCGTGACACCCCGCCGCTCGCCGACCTCCTCGAGGCGGCGCCGCACGCCGGCGAACGTCGAGGCCGCCGCGGCGACAGCTCCCGGTGCGATCCCGGCGAGGAGCGCGCACGCTGCGGCCGCCATCACGTTGTCGAGGTTGTGGCGGCCGACGAGCGGAGCCTCGACCTCGAAGACGGTCCCTTCCCATCGGAGCGTCGCGCGCAACCGGCCGCCCGCGTGGCCCCAGGCGGAGCACGAGAGCGCCGCGTGGGAGTCGAGGCCGTACCAGATCGTGCGGGGGTGCTCGGCTGCGACCGCACACGCCCCCTCGTCGCACGCGTTCGCGACCACGTGGCCCGAGGCACCGACCTGCGCCGTTCCGGCACGGAACGCTGCCAGGATGGCACCGAGGTCCGGGTAGATATCGCCGTGGTCGAACTCGACGTTTCCGACCACGAAGACGTGCGGGTGGTAGTGGAGGAACTTCGGCCCACGGTCGAAGAACGCGGTGTTGTACTCGTCGCCCTCGACCACCGTCCACCCGCCGCGGCCGAGACGCCACGGACGGCCGCCGCACGGCACCCCTCCGATGAGTGCGCACGGGTCGAGCCCCGCGGCGGTGAGGATGTGGGCCGCGAGCGCCGTGGTGGTGGTCTTGCCGTGCGTCCCGGCGACCACGATCGTCCGGGCCGGGCGGCAGAACCGCTCGCCGAACGCGGCCGCCTGCGACGTGTACGGCAGCCCGCGCTCCAGCACCGCCACGACCTCCGGGTTCGAGCGCGGGATCGCGTTGCCGATGATCACCTCGTCGAGGTCCGCCGGGATCCCCGCCGGATCGAACCCGATGCGGACGGGAATACCGATCTCGGAGAGGAACTCTGAAGTCGGGGGGTAGAGCACCGCGTCCACGCCTGAGACTCGCGCGCCGATCTCGTGCAGGAGGCCGGCGAGCGCGGCTGTGGCCGTCCCTCCGATGGGGAGCAGGTAGAAGTGGCAAGGTTTCTGCATAGAAGGTGGCGCGCTCGTGCGCGGAGGTGTACTCTACCACCCTCCGGCGGAGCCGGAATCTGACACGACCGAGAGGAGGACCTCACATGAGGCGAATCACTTTGGGCGCGATCGCGGCGGTGGTGGTGACGACCGCAGCGTGGGCGCAGCAACAGCCGCCCCAGAACAACTCGCCGGCGCAACCCCCGGCGGCGGCCAAGGCCCCGGGCGCGAAGGCCCCGGAGGGGCCGAAGCCGGTCATCGACATCGCCGAGAAGATCAAGGACTTCGGCACCGTGCCCAAGGGCGAGAAGATCAACGCCGCGTTCGAGGTGCACAACACCGGCGCCGCGCCGCTCGAGATCAGCCAGGTCCGCCCGACGTGCGGCTGCACCGTGGCGAGCTTCGACCGCACGATCGCTCCGGGCGCGACCGGGAAGATCGTGGCGGAGGTGGACACCACCGGCTTCAGCGGCCCGATCTCCAAGGCGATCATCGTCTTCAGCAACGACCCGGCGACGCCCCAGGTGAACCTGGTCATCAAGGCCGAGGTGCGTGCGTTCATCGAGGCGCTTCCGAGGCCGCTGATCATCTTCCGCAGCGTGCTGCAGGGTGAGCCGGCGACCGAGAAGCTGACGCTCGTCTCGGCGGACGGATCCGACTTCAAGGTGGAGAGCGCGGCCGCCAGCGGCGGCCCGTACAAGATCGCCTACCGCGAGCTCCCCGAGAAGGAGAGGATCGCCGATCGGAAGGGCTCGCAGTGGGAGCTCACCGTGACCGTTCCCGCGGACGCACCCGAGGGCATGCTCAACCAGAAGATCCTCGTGAAGACCACTTCGCCGAAGGCGCCCGAGGTCACGATCAACGTGACCGGTGCCGTCAGGCCGGTGGTTCAGGTGATCCCCGGCGAGGTCAACTTCGGCACCGTGGACGGGACCGCGCTCGTCGGGCGCAACGTCCTGATCATCAACAACCGCCAGGGCTCCGAGCTGCAGCTGACCGACGTCAAGACGGACAACCCCAACTTCACGACCGAGGTCACGCCGCTCCAAGCCGGGCAGCGGTACCAGGTCGCGGTCAGCATGAAGGCCGGCGTGCCGAAGGGTGCGCAGAAGGCGAGCCTGAAGATCGCGACGAACGATCCGCTGCGCAAGTCGATCGAGATCCCGATCCAGGCGGTCGTGCAGTAGCGTCCCCAGCACCGCGAGATTCCCCAGGGCGTGCCGGGAACTCCTCCCGGCGCGCCCTCTCGTTGTCCCGCGCCGGCGGCGGGGCGCGCGGCTCGCGCGCCGCCCCCTTGTGTTCGGCGGCTCGGGGCGGTACGGTATCGGGCGACGCATCACCGGGGTGGTGTCGAGGGAAACCGGCGTGAATCCGGTGCGGCCCCCGCCACTGTGACCGGGGACGGGTCGCCCTTGGGTGCCACTGGGCGGACGGGTCCTACGGGGCTCGGCGCCTGGGAAGGCGGGCGATTCCGGTTGATCCGGGAGCCAGGAGACCTGCTGCCCCGCGGAGGAACGGGAGGGTTCCATGGCTCTTCGTCTCGCGCGCTTCCTGCCAATCGTTCTCGTTCTTGCCGCCGTGGCCGGCGCCCAGCCGCTCCCCGTCTACCAGGACCAGGTCGTGGTCACCGCGACCGCCGAGCCCGAGTCGCCCGACCGGGTCGCGGCCGCGACCACGGTCATCTCGGCGTCCGATCTGCAGGCGGCAGGCGTCACTTCGCTGGCGGATGCCCTGCGGTGGGTTCCCGGCCTCACGGTGTTGCGGTCTGGGCTGGACAACGGCGTGGTGTCGCTGTTCACGCGAGGGACCTCCTCGACCCACACGCTGGTCATGTGGGACGGCGTCAAGCTGAACTCGCCGTTCTTCGGGGGCTACGACTGGAGCGTGCCGCTCGCCGCCGGCGTCGAGAGGGTCGAGGTCGTACGCGGTCCGTACTCGGCCCTCTATGGGGGCGACGCGATCGGAGGAGTCGTACAGCTCTTTCCCGTGAGCGGGGGCGCCGATCGGGTATCGGCGGCGGTCGAGGGGGGCGGGTCGGGGTGGAGGCGGGCCGAGGTCGAGGGGGTGGCGACGAGCGGCCGCTGGGAGGCGGTGGTGGCGGGCGGGAGCCGCGACGGGAGCGGACCGCTGGCGAACGACGGGTTCTCGTCGCGCGTGGCGCTGGCGTCGTTGACCGCCACGCTGGGAGAGGGGGACAGGATCGGCGTGCTGTTCCATCGCACGACGGAGTACACGGAGATCCCGTTCTCGGGCGCCCAGCTCACGCCCCACCGCTCGACCTCCGCCGCCGAGACGATGGCGGCGGTGCCGTTTCACTGGCACATCGGGAGCGGCGGGGACCTGGAGGCCACGGTCTCCAGGGTCGAGCGCGACCTCCGCTACTCGGATCCGGACGACCCGTCGGGGTTCGTGCGGTCGGACACGGTCGCCGACACCGACGACGCCCGCCTCGTCCTGCACCGGCGCCTGGCCGCCCACGCGCTCGTTCTCGGAGGCGAGTGGCAGGGCGATCGCGTGACCGACGGCTCCAACTACGGCGTCAACTTGGACGGGACGAGCAGGACCACGCGGTCGGTGTTCGTGCAGGACAGCTGGACGCCGGCGCCCCGGCTCTCCGTGCTGGCGGGGGTGAGGTGGGACCGGTCCGCCCCGTGGGGCGGCGAGTTCTCTCCGCGCGCCAGCGTGAGCTGGGACGGGGGGCCGTGGCGCGCGTGGATATCCGCCGGGCGGGCGTTCCGGGCGCCTTCGCTCGGCGAGCTGTACTACCCGTACTCGGGGAACCCGGCGTTGACGCCGGAGCGGTCGCGGTCGGCGGAGGCGGGGGTCCTGCTGCCTCTCGCCGGCGGAGACTCCGCGCTGCAGGTCGTGGGGTTCTCCAACCGCCAGCGCGGCCTGATCGACTTCGACTTCGCGACGTACCGCTACTCGAACATCGACCGCGCCCGCCAGGAGGGCGTGGAGGGATCGTGGATCGCGGCCGTGGGCAACCGCGCGAAGGCGACGGCCGCGGTGACGTGGCTTCGCGCCCGGGACGGCAACGGAGAGGCGCTGCTGCGGCGGCCCGAGTGGTCGGGGTCTCTCACCGTGGAGGGGACCGTCGCCCGGTCGGTCGAGGGCTCGGCGTCGCTCGTCTGGGTCGGCGCGCGGACCGACCTCGACCCCGTGACGTTCGAGAGGGTCCCCCAGGGCGGTTTCGTGACGGCGAACGTCGCGGCGACCGTGCCGCTCGGAGCCGGGCTCTCCGTCCGGGCCCGTGTGGAGAACGTCGGCGACCGGAGCTACGAGGAGGTCAGGGGGTACCCCGCCCCGCCGCGGCGCGTCTTCCTCGGCCTGGTGGCGTTGCTACACTGACACGCGTGGCCGCTGGGGAGGCTCGCATGCGCGCCGTGGTGGCGGTCGTGGCGCTCGCCCTCGCCGTCTCTGCCGTTGGCGAGGAGTTGACGGTCGGCGAGGTGATCGCCGCGCACCGTGCCGGCGCGCCGGTCGCGGGGATCCTCCGGCTGGTGCGGGAGGCGCCCGCGGTGGCGGCGCTGACCGTGCCGGACCTCGACCGACTGCGGGGAGCAGGCGTCCCCGACGAGGTGGTCCGGGCGATGCTCGCCCGCAACGCGCCGCCGACGCCGACGCCGACGGCGGCCGCGGCGAGGCCGGACGACGCGACGCTCGAGGGCATCGCCCGGCTGGTGAAGGCGGGTTTGTCCGAGCGGCTTGTGTGCGAGCAGATCCGAGGTTCCGGCCGGCGCCGGTCGCTCACCGCCAACGACCTCGTGTACCTCAAGGAGCACGCCGTCCCCGACAGCGTCATCTCGGCCCTCATGGAGACCGGTGTAGCGCCGAGCGAGCCTCCCACGGCGACGCCTGTGCCCCCCTCCGCTCCGGTCGCGACGGTGACGCAGACTCCTGCGCCGCCACCGGCGGCAACGCTGGCGTTCGAGCCGCTCGTGCGCATGTCGGGCACGTTCCGGAAGGCCCAGACCGGACGGCTGGTGCTGACGGCCGACGACCTCGAGTGGAGCGAGGCCGGCGCCCCCTCCCGGGTGGAGCGGATCGGCACCGGCTCGCTGACGGCCGTCTGGCTCTCGGTCACGCGCGCCGGCCAGGGTCCCGCCATGGCCGAGCTGAGGGTGCGCAGTTCGAGAGGCGACGACCTCGCGTTCCGCGATCCCGACTGGTCCAAAGGAGGGAACGACCGGGTGGAGGCTCTCTACCGGGCGATCCGCGACCGCTTTCCGCACGTCGTCCTCCCGGAGAACCCCCTGCGCTGAGCGTCGTGCCCGTCGACTTGAGAGACGAGCGCCCGCGGGCCGCTTGCCGTTGACCGCACGGTGGTGCTTTGCTAAGGTAAACGCTCGCCGCTGGGGGTTTTCCGCCTCCGAATCCGTGGTCGTCGGCGGGAGGACGGCGTGCTTGCGCTGCCAAATTTCTCTCTGCTCCTGGTGATGGCCTGCTTCTGGCTGGTCTACCTCGTGGTCTCGACGCAGCTCGTCGGCCCTCTCGGCCGGGTCCTGGCCGAGCGCGAGGGCCGGATCCAGGACGCGCGCGAGGTCCACGAGGGGGCGCGCGCCGCGCTGGCGGAGGCGGTGGCACGCTGCGAGCGGGAGCTCGCGGCGGCGGCGGCCGACGGCCAGAAGGCCCGGGCGGCGCTGAGGGCGGCGGGAGAGGCGGCACGTCGCGCGCGGCTCGAGCAGGCGCGCACCCAGATGCAGGAGCGGCTGGCTCGTCTCGACGCCGAGCTCGGTGAGGCCGCACGCTCGGCGCGCGCGTCGTTGCGCGAGCGGACGAGCGGGCTCGCGCGCGAGCTCGCCAGCCGCCTGGCGGGACGGAGCGTCGCGTGATGCGGCGGATCGCGATCGCGGTGGGCGCTCTCTGCGCCGCGCTCCCGGCGTGGGCGGCCGAGGAGAGCGGCGAGACGTTCCTCGGCCTGCCGACGATGTTCTGGAAGGTCGCGAACTTCGTCGCCTTCTTCGGCCTCCTCTTCTTCCTCTTGGCGCGGCCGCTCTCCAGGTTCTTCCAGTCCCGCCACTCCCAGATCGCGGCGCAGCTCAAGGAGGCGGAGAACCAGAGGCGCGAGGCCGAGCGGTTCCGCAGCGAGATGGAAGGGCGCGTCGCGGCGCTCGCCGGCGAGATCGCGGCGCTGCAGCAGCGGCTGAAGGGCGAAGGGGAGCGCGACCGGCAGGCGCTCGAGCGCCAGGGTGAGGCCGAGGCCGCCCGGCTGGCCGCTCAGATCGAGCAGGAGGCCGCGCGCCGGGTGCACGACGCGCGCCGGCAGCTCGCGTCCGAGGCGGCCGCGGTCGCCGCCGACCTCGCGGTCGAGCTCCTGCGCCGCGAGCTGACGGCAGAGGATCGCGAACGGATCTTCAACGAGACGCTCGAGCGGTTGGGTGAGAGCCCGACGGGGAGCCCGCGATGAGCCGGCGGATCGCCCGCCCGTACGCGGTGGCGCTGCTCGAGGTCACGGCCAGGGAGGGCGTGCCGTCGCTCCGGCAGCTCGAGCGGCAGCTCGCGACCGTCGCGGAGCTGTTCCGCGAGGAGCCCGAGCTCGTCCGCGTCTTCGAGGTCCCCTCGGTGCCGCCGGCCACGAAGCGCAGGCTCGTGGACACGCTGGCCGAAGCGTTGCAGCTGCGGCCCGAGGCCCACCGCCTGCTGATCGCCCTCGCGCACCACGTGCGGCTGCGCTTCATCGCCGAGGTCGTCGAGACGTTCCGCGGGCTCGTGGACCGGCGCGAGGGGATCGTGCGCGGAACGATCGAGCTCCCCGTGCAGCCGACGCCGCAGCAGCTCGAGGTGCTGGCGGGCGCCCTGACCAGGGTGCTCGGCACGCGCGTGGAGGTCGAGGCGAGGGTCCGGCCCGAGTTGCTCGCCGGCTTCATCGTACGCGTCGGCAGCCGTGTGTTCGACGGCTCGCTGCTCGCGCAGGTCCGCCGTTTTGCATCGGCAGCGGCTGAGTAGGGGGATGACCATGCAGATCAAGGTTGACGAGATCACGGACATCCTGCGGCGCCAGATCCAGGGGCTCGAGACGTCGGTGGAGATGGCCGAGGTCGGGACGGTGGTCTCGGTCGGCGACGGCATCGCCAGGGTGTTCGGCCTCGACCGCGTGATGGCCGGCGAGATGGTCGCGTTCCCGCACGACGTGTTCGGCCTCGCCCTCAACCTCGAGGAGGACGGCGTCGGCTGCGTCCTGATGGGGGAGTCCGACGCCATCCGCGAGGGCGACGAGGTGCGGCGCACCGGGAAGATCCTGCAGGTTCCGGTCGGACCCGGCTTGGTCGGGAGGGTCGTGAACCCGCTCGGGCAGCCGATCGACGGGAAGGGCCCCGTGGCCGCTGCGGACAGCTACGCGATCGAGCGCATCGCGCCCGGCGTCGTGCGCCGGCAGATGGTGAAGGAGCCGATGCAGACCGGGATCAAGGCGATCGACTCGATGATCCCGATCGGGCGCGGCCAACGCGAGCTGATCATCTCCGACCGGCAGACCGGCAAGACCGCGCTCATCACCGACACGATCATCAACCAGAAGGGGAAGGGCACCGTCTGCATCTACGTGGCGATCGGCCAGAAGCGGTCGACCGTGGCGCAGGTCGTCAAGACCCTCGAGGACTACGGCGCGATGGAGCACACGATCGTGGTCGCGGCGACCGCCTCCGACCCAGCGCCGCTCCAGTACCTCGCACCGTACGCCGGGTGCGCGATGGGCGAGTACTACCTGTACAACGGCAGCCACGCGGTGGTCTTCTACGACGATCTCTCCAAGCACGCGGCGGCGTACCGCGAGATCTCGCTCCTGCTCCGGCGGCCGCCGGGGCGCGAGGCGTACCCCGGCGACGTGTTCTACCTGCACTCGCGGCTGCTGGAGCGGGCCGCGAAGATGCGCGAGGACCTCGGGGGCGGCTCGCTCACGGCGATCCCGGTGATCGAGACCCAGGCCGGCGACGTCTCCGGGTACATCCCGACGAACGTCATCTCGATCACCGACGGACAGATCTTCCTGGAGTCGGACCTGTTCTTCTCGGGCGTGCGCCCGGCGGTCAACGTCGGGATCTCGGTCTCGCGCGTCGGCGGGAACGCCCAGATCAAGGCGATGAAGAAAGTCGCGGGGACGCTCCGGATCGACCTGGCGCAGTATCGCGAGCTCGCCGCGTTCGCACAGTTCGGCTCCGACCTCGACAAGGCCACGCAGCGGCAGCTCGCGCGGGGAGAGAGGCTCGTCGAGATCCTCAAGCAGGGGCAGTACGCGCCGATGCCCGTGGAGCTCCAGGTGGCGTCGGTGTTCGCGGGCACACAGGGATTCCTCGACCGGCTGAAGGTGGAGGCCGTGCTCCCGTTCGAGAGCTACCTCCACGAGCACCTGCGGGCCCACGCCTCGTCCACGCTCGACACGATCACGACGACGGGGAAGCTCGAGGGCGGAACCGAGAGCGAGCTCAAGGCCGGGTGTCAGGCCGCCCTCGACGCCTTCCTGCGGGAGCACCCGGAGGCCGCAGTTGCCTAGCAAGCAGGACCTGCGGCGCCGGATCCGCTCGGTCCGCTCGACGCAGCAGCTGACGCGGGCGATGAAGATGGTGTACGCGGCCAAGCTGAGGCGGTCGCAGGCCGCCGTGCTCGAGGCGCGTCCCTACGCCGCCGCTCTCGACGGCGTCTTGAAGTCGCTCGCGGGCCGGGTGGGCGTGGGCCGCCACCCCCTGCTGGAGGTGCGGCCCGAGAGGTCCGTGACGCTCGTCGTCGTCGCCGGCGACAAGGGGCTGTGCGGTGCATTCAACACCAACATCCTGCGCGAGGCCACGACGCTCCTCGGGAGCGGGCGGTGGGAGCACGCCGACCTCGTGCTGGTGGGTCGGCGGGGGATCGACTACTTCCGCCGGAGAGGCCTCGCCTCCGCCGCCGCGTATCCGGAGCTGATGAAGCGCGTCACGCGGCAGGAGAGCCGCGACGTCGCGCACAGGCTCGCGGGACGGTACGAGAGCGGGGCAACCGACGCCGTGTACGTCCTGTACAACCGCTTCCGGTCGATCCTCCGCCAGGAGGTGACGCTCGAGCGGCTGCTGCCGGTCGAGCAAGCGACGGGAGCCGAGGACGGCGCGTCCGGCGCGTACATCTACGAGCCGAGCCCCCAGGCGCTGCTGGGCGGCATCCTCCCCCGCTACGTCGAGTTCCAGGTGCTCCGCGCCCTCCTCGACTCGCAGGCGGCGGAGCACGCCGCCCGCATGACGGCGATGGACTCGGCCTCCAAGAACGCCGCGGAGATGATCGACCGGCTCACGCTGACGTACAACCGGGCCCGTCAGGCCTCCATCACGAAGGAGCTCATCGAGATCGTGTCCGGCGCCCAGGCGCTGGCCGAGAGGTAGGAGACGCCATGGCTGCAAACCCCCACAAGGTGGAAGGGCGCGTCGTGCAGGTGATCGGACCGGCCGTCGACGTGGAGTTCCCGGAGGGGCACCTTCCCTCGATCCACAACGCCGTCCACGTGCAGGACGCGAGCGAGATGGGAGCCCTCGACGTGGTGCTCGAGGTCGCCCAGCACCTCGGCGAGAACCGCGTCCGCTGCATCGCGATGGAGCCCACGGACGGGATGGTGCGCGGGATGAGGGCGCTCGACACCGGCGGCCCGATCACGGTCCCGGTCGGCCGCGAGACTCTCGGCCGCGTGCTCTCGGTGATCGGCCGGCCGGTCGACGAGAAGGGGCCGTGCGAGACCCAGGAGCGGTGGCCGATCCACCGGGAGTCGCCGTCGTTCGAGGACCAGTCGACGAGCGTGGAGATGTTCGAGACCGGCATCAAGGTCGTAGACCTCCTCGAGCCGTACACCAAGGGCGGCAAGACCGGGCTGTTCGGCGGGGCCGGTGTGGGCAAGACGGTCATCATCATGGAGCTCATCAACAACGTTGCGCTCCAACACGGCGGCTTCTCGGTGTTCTCGGGCGTCGGGGAGCGCACGCGCGAGGGGAACGACCTCTGGCTCGAGATGCAGGAGTCCGGCGTGGTCGTCCCGGGCGACTGGAAGAAGTCGAAGGCCGCCCTGATCTACGGCCAGATGACGGAGCCGCCCGGCGCACGCCTCCGGGTCGCGCTGTCCGGACTGACCGTGGCGGAGTACTTCCGCGACGTCGAGGAGCAGGACGTCCTCCTCTTCATCGACAACATCTTCCGTTTCACCCAGGCGGGGTCCGAGGTGTCGGCGCTGCTCGGCCGAATGCCGTCGGCGGTCGGCTACCAGCCGAACCTGGCGACCGAGATGGGCGAGCTCCAGGAGCGCATCACCTCGACGAAGCGCGGCTCGATCACCTCCGTGCAGGCGATCTACGTGCCCGCGGACGATCTCACCGACCCGGCCCCCGCGACGACGTTCGCGCACCTCGACGCGACGACCGTGCTGTCCAGGCAGATCGTGGACAAGGGGATCTACCCCGCCGTCGACCCCCTCGCGTCCACCTCGCGCATCCTCGACCCCAAGATCGTCGGCGACGAGCACTACACGGTGGCGCGCCAGGTCCAGAAGATCCTCCAGAAGTACAAGGACCTCCAGGACATCATCGCGATCCTCGGGATCGACGAGCTGTCGGAGGACGACAAGCTCACCGTCGCGCGGGCGCGCAAGATCGAGCGCTTCCTCTCGCAGCCGTTCCACGTCGCCGAGCAGTTCACCGGGCTCAAGGGGCGGTACGTCCAGATCGGCGAGACGATCCGCGGATTCCGCATGATCGCAGACGGCGAGCTCGACGACATGCCGGAGCAGGCGTTCTACATGGTCGGCACCATCGACGAGGCGGTCGAGAAGGGCGGGAAGCTGAAGGCGGAGAGCGGAGCGTGAGCGGGGACCGCCTGCGGCTGAAGGTCGTGACGCCGACGCGGGTCGTCGTCGACTCCGAGGCCGACTCCGTGACGGTGCCGGCCGCACTCGGAGCGCTCGGGATCCTCCCGGGTCACGCCCCGCTGCTCGCGGCGTTGCGGATCGGGGAGCTCTCCTACCACACCGGCACGCGCGAGCACTACATGGCCGTCCAGAACGGCTTCGTCGAGGTCACCTCCGACCCTGCGAGCGACGGTGGCGGCGGCACGGTCACGGTGCTCGCCGACGTCGCGGAGCTCCCCTCCGAGATCGACATGGATGCGGCCAAGGCCGAGAAGGCGTCGGCGGAGGCCGCACTCAAGAGCGCGGCCGGGAAGGAGTTCGACAGGCATCAGGCGATGCTCGAGGGTGCCGTCACGCGGATCGCAGTGGCCAAACGCCGCTGACCTGGCGAGCCCGGCCCCACCGCATCGCTCTCCACCCCCTCGGCGCCGGTGCACACTCGCGGGAGCCCCGCCCTGACCGCGCGGTGGCTTCCACGAGAGCGCCGCGGTAAGCTCTCCGAGATGGCGACTCAACCGACAGGTGCGGCGCTGCACGTGGCGCTGGAGAGCTGGGCGCCGGTCCACCCCGCCGCAGTCGAGTTCGCCGGCAGGGCGCACTCCGCGCGGAAGGGCGAGGCGACGTCTTCGACGCGTTCGGCGGTCCTCGCACAGGCGCTCGCCGACTCGAACCGGCGGTGGGGCAATCCGGTGGACGGCGAGGTGTCGCGCTGGCTCGCCGGGTCCGAGGTCGTCGTGACGGGCCAGCAGCCGGGGCTCCTCGGCGGTCCTCTGCTCACCCTCGTCAAGGCGGCGGCGGTGGCCGCCGAGGTGCGGCTTCGCCGGGCGGCGGGGCGCGATGCCGTCGGCTTCCTCTGGCTCGCCACCGCGGACGACGATCTCCCGGAGATGGGATGGGGGCGGGTCGCGGCCGGCGACGAGGTCGCGGAGGTCCGGGAACCCGGCTGGGACCGCGGCGGCGCCGTCGGCGGTCTCGCGCGCCTCTCGGGTGAGTGTGCGGCATTCGTGGCCGCGCTGACGCCGCAGCTCACGGGGGAGAACGCCCGTCAGGCCCTCGACCTGGCGGGGCGGTGCTACGCCGAGGGAGCCCTGCTGGGTGAGGCGACGGCGACGTTCCTGGCGCGCCTGCTCGCGGGCACCGGTGTCGTGCTGGTGGACGCCCTCTCGCCGGCGGTCGCGGTCGCGGCGGCCGAGACGACGGCTCGTGCCCTCGAACGGTTGCCTCGCCTCTGGGAGACGCTCGCGCACGGCGGCGAGCGGTTCAGGGCGAGGGGGTGGACGCCACCGCTCCGGATCTCGCCGCAGCGGCTCCCGGTGTTCCGGCGGGTCGGCGAGCGTCGCGAGACCGTGCCGACGGAGAGGCACGCCTGCCCGTCCGCCGTCCTGGCCGAGCACGAGAAGCACCCGGAGCGGTTCATCCCGAACGCCTGGCTCCGGCCGCTCGTGGCGGATGCGGCGCTCGGCACGACGGTGTCGGTGCTCGGCGGGGCGGAGCTCGCGTACCACCTCCAGACCGAGGACGTGCGGTCGGCCGCGGGGGTGCCGCGGCCCGAGTGGCGTCTCCGCCCCCACGTCACGATCGTGACGCCGGCCGAGCGGCGCCTCGCGGGCCAGCTCAAGGTCGGCCCGGCGGACGTGCTGCGTCCCGGCATCCCGCTGGCCTCGCTGCCGGGCAAGGCGACGCGGCGCCGGGTCGGAACGCTGCGCGCGGCGGTGGCGAAGCGGGTCGACGCGGTGGCGGCGAGCGCGCGCGCGGAGCTCCCCGGGCTCACCGGCGACGTCGACGCCACCGCGAGGAAGCTCGACGCGGCCGTCGGGTGGCTCGAGGACCGGCTGGCCGCCGCGGCCGCGCGCGACGCGGAGGTGACGATGGCGCGCTGGCGCCGCCTCCGGGCGTTCCTCCGCCCGGACGGCCAGCCGCAGGAGCGGCGCCTCTCGGTCCTGGCGCCGCTCCTCAGGCTCGGTCTGGCGTTCCCCGGCCAGCTCGTCGAGGCGCTCGACCCGAACGACCCGGGGATGCATCTGTTGTTCTGGGGCGAGGGGGGCCGGTGGTAGAGCGGTGCGACCTGCTGGCGGTGGGCGCCCACCCCGACGACGTGGACCTCGGGTGCGGGGCGACGCTCGCGTGCGTCGCGGCGAGGGGAGCGCGGGTCGGGATCGTGGATCTCACCGCGGGCGAGCTCGGGACTCGGGGCGACGTGGAGCTTCGGCGCCGCGAGGCCGAGGAGGCGGGGCGCGTGCTCGGCGTGACGTGGCGCGCCTGCCTCGGCCTTCCTGACGGCGGGCTGGGCGTGCACGTCGACGGGCAGGCGGCCGCCGTGGTCGGGGTCCTCCGCATCGCCCGCCCGCGCGTCGTCCTGCTCCCCCACCCCGGCGACCCCCACCCGGACCACGCAGCGGCGGCCGCGTTGATCGTGCGGGGGGCGTTCCTCTCCGGGCTGGCGCGCTGGGGCGAGGAGCTGGGGCCGCCGTCACGACCGCGCCTGCTCCTGACGTACCCGGGCCCGCGCCAGATCCTCGAGCCCGTCCTCGTGATCGACACCGCGGCCGAGTACGCCCGCAAGCGGGCCGCGCTCGCGTCGCACGCGTCGCAGTTCGACCCGGCCGCTGGCCCGCCGACGCACCTTGCGACCGGCCACTTCCTGGCTGCGGTCGAGGGCCGCGACCGGGCGTGCGGGAACCTGATCGGATCCGAGTTCGGCGAGGGGTTCGCGTCGGTCGGTCCGATCGACGCGGGCGAGGTGGCGTGGCTGCTCGGCGGCCTCCGATGAGAGGCGCGGCCGCATCGGCCGCGCGCCGTGCCGTCCGGCTGCGCTCGACCGTGGAGGAGGCATGAAGATCGGCATCACCTGCTACCCGACCGTGGGCGGCTCCGGCACCGTCGCGACCGAGCTCGGCCTCGCCGTCGCGCGGCGAGGCCACGAGGTCCACTTCATCTGCTACGCCCTCCCGTACCGGCTCGGCCGGGTTCCTCCGGGCGTGACGTTCCACGAGGTCACGGTCCCCGCCTACCCCCTGTTCCAGTACCCGCCGTACTCGCTGGCGCTCGCGTCGCAGATGGCGGACGCCGTCCGCAACCACGGGATCGAGCTTCTCCACGTCCACTACGCCATCCCCCACGCGATCTCGGCGTACCTCGCGCGCGAGATCCTGGGGGGCGGTCCTCAGCTCGTGGTGACCCTGCACGGGACCGACATCACGGTCGTGGGCGCGGACCCTTCGTTCCTTCCGATCGTCCGGCTCGGGATCGAGCGCGCGGATGCCGTCACCGCCGTCTCGCGCTCGCTCGCCGACGAGACGCACGAGCGCCTCGGCGTGACGAGGGCGATCGAGGTGATCCCCAACTTCGTGGATCCCGACAGGTGCGACGCCGACTTCGCGGCGGCCCACCGGCGCCGGCTCTCCCCCGACGGGGCGCCGCTCCTCGTGCACGCGTCGAACTTCCGCCCCGTGAAGCGGGTTCTCGACGTCCTCGCGATCTTCAGGCGGGTCAACGAACGGATCCCTTCGCACCTGGCGATGGTCGGCGACGGACCCGACCGCCCCGCGGCCGAGCGGTTCGCGCGCGACGCCGGGATCGCGCACCGGGTCGAGTTCCTCGGCAACGTCTCCCCGGTCGAGGGCGTGATGGGGGCCGGCGACGTCTTCCTGCTGCCCTCGTCGGAGGAGTCGTTCGGGCTGGCGGCGCTCGAGGCGATGGCGTGTGGGGTACCCGTCGTCGCGTCGAACGCGGGCGGAATCCCCGAGCTGGTCGCTCACGGCGAGGGCGGGTTCGTCTTCCCGGTCGGCGACACCGCGGCGATGGCCTCGTGCGTCGCGGCGCTCCTGTCCGACCCGCGCGAGCTCGCCCGGCAGCGGGTTCTGGCGCGCGACAGGGCCGTCCGGAACTTCGGCGTGGCGAAAGTGGTGGACCGCTACGAGGAGCTGTACCGGCGCCTGCTCGCAGGGTGAGACCCGCGGCCGCGGTCCGCGCCCGAGCCTTGAAATATCCGGGGGGGTCAAGTACGCTTCCATCAGTAAAGTAAACTGAGATCGTTCGCTGCTGGAAAATGAAAGGAGAACGACCATGGCGGTACCACCCACTGCGGCGCCTGCCGCGCCGGCGCCGGCCGCGGCCAAGGCCGACCTCACCAAACGGTTCCTCGCGGCCCTGATCGATGGCCTTCTGGCCGGAGGCGTAAGCCTAATCCCGTTCATAGGGGGCCTGATCGGTGCGGCCTACATTCTGGTTCGCGACGGACTCGAGGTTGAGTTCATGGACCGGCGCTCGATCGGCAAGAAGGTGATGAAGCTCCGCCCGGTCCGCTTGGACGGTCAAGCAATGGACGTGGCAACGTCCGTGAAACGCAGCCTGCCCCTCTGCATCGGTTCGATTGGCATGGTGTTCTGGATCATCCCGATTCTCGGGTGGCTGCTCGCGATCCTCCTTGGCCTTACTGGCCTCGTTGTAGGCATTATCGAGTTGGTTCTGGTGCTGACCGATCCAGAGGGGCGACGAATGGGTGACAAATTTGCGGGGACCAAGGTCGTCGAGGTCGCTGCATAGCCCGAGGCTCACCCGGGAACGGCAAGGGCGGCCCTCGGGCCGCCCTTCGCGTTCACGGCTCCCCGTGAGGTGCTACCGCAGCCGTGCGCCCGTGAACGGCCACGCCTTCGTCCCGTTGCACCCCGGCACTCCGCCCAGGGAGACGGTTGCGTTGCCGCTGACCAGCCCGGTGACGGTGAGCGTGCCCGCAACCGTGAGCGAGACGCTGGCACCTCCCACGTTGGGGTTGCTGACCACGAAGTTGAACGAGCCGTTGTCGTCGTAGAACACCGGCTGCTGGAGAGTGCCGGTGAGCCGGAGGACCTGGCCCCCGCACGAGGGCACGTCGGCGTCGGTGAAGAGGATCGTTGCGTCCACGGCGGCCACCGCGCCCTGGTCCACAGTGAGCGTGAAAGGCGTCTCGTAGTCGGACCTCTGGAGCTCGCACAGGTAGGTGCCGACGCGGCCGCCGCCCGACATCTCCACCGTCGAGGGGTCGCCGGTGACGTTGTCGATCCGTGACCCGACGGCGACCATCCGGCCCGCGCCGTCGGTGACGCGAATCCGGATGCGCTGGTTGCTGCCGGTCGAAGGGGAGAAGTTCGAGAGCACGAGGTTGAACTGCCGGACCTCCCACGGGCCCAGCGGGGCGCACGAGGGGTTGGTGCCGTCGCACGCCCAGCTGCCCAGCAGCGTGCCGTCGGCGTCGAAGCGGTCGAGGACGAAGTCGACGGTGTTGGCCCCGCCGGTGGTCTCGACGAGGGCGAGGTTCGAGCGGAACGCGCCGGAATCGGACGGCTTGTCCTGGTCGAGACCGATCACGTCGGTGGCGTCGCCGGCGCCGACGGCGAGCGCCGCCGGGGCACCGCCGAAGAACTGGCCCGAGGTTCCTGTGCCCTTGGTGGTGGTGACGTTGGCGTCGTAGCTCTCCGCGGTCACCACGACGGGGACGGTCGAAGTGACGCGGAGACCGCCGGCCGCGTTGTCCTGCTGGAACAGCCCGGAGCCCACGACGTCCTTGAAGTACCTCGTTTCACCGGGGCCCACCGTCACGACCTGCGAGGAGGGGTTGGGGTTCGCCTGGCGCAGCAGGAGGTACACCGTCACCGTGGCGGACTGGCTTGCCGAGGGGTTGAGGATCCACAGGTCCGCTCGCCACTGCGCGCCACCGAACCCCTGGGCGTGCGCCACCGCCGGGACGAACAGGTCGGTCCCCGGCATCACGGCCACGCTGGTCGCGGCCACGGAAAGACAGAACAGGGTCACGAGAATCCGCCTCACGGTACCTCCCTCGCGTCTACGGCCGTCCCGACAAGATCAGAACGGCCCGCCGAGCGGTTCGCTCGGCGGGCGCGTCGAATGCAGGCATGATGGGTGTGCGCTGCGGGTTCGCGGGCGTCGACTACGAGCTCGCCGTCCACGCGGCGCGCCAGTTGCGCGTCGCGGTGCCGTTGCACGGCGCGTTGGCTCCGGTGCCGCCGGTCGTGTTGCTGGACAGCGTCCCGCTGAACGTCCCGTCCGCGCCCCGGGTTCCGGTGAGCGTCCACGAGGTCGTGAAGATCGTGCTTGTGCCGTCGGAGTACGGGATCGTCACCGTGGCCGTGAACGTCCCGTTGGAGGAGATCGCGACGTTGCTGCTGCCGCCGTCGGGCGAGACGTCCGCGGTGAGGCTGAACGCGCTCGCGCCCGTGCCGCAAGGGATCCCGGCGACCGCGTCGTAGTTGGTCAGCACCTGGTTGCTGATGTTGAGCTGCATCCCGCCGTCTACGACGGTTCCGGTGGTCGCGTCGAACACGACGCCCTCGAACACGCCCCAGTGGTGGATCCCGATCATGTCGATCGTCGAGGGGTCGCCGGTGCGGTTGTCGATGCGCGACCCGACCGCGATCAGCTGCCCGGGGCCTCCGGTCACGACGATGTGGAGCCGCTCGTTGGTGCCGGTGCCGCCGGTGACGTCGGTGATCACGGTGTTGATCTGGCCGACCTGCCGCGCACCGAGGCTGTACGCCTTAGGGCTCCCCACCGGGTTGCCGGACCCGTCGAAGACCTGGACGGTGTAGTTGACGTTGTTACCGGTCGTCTCGACGACGGCGAGGTTCGAGCGGAACAGGCCGGTGGTCCCGGTGGCGTCCTGGTCGAACCCGGGCATGTCGGTGGCGTCGCCTACGCCGAGCGCCCACTGCGCCGGTATCCCGGCGAAAAATTGCCCGGCGGTTCCCTGCCCCTTGTTGACCACGGTGACGTTCGCGTCGTAGCTCTCGCCGGTCACCACTACCGGGTTGTCGGAGAGGAACCGCAAGCCGGCGAAGAGGTTGCTGTTGCCGAACGTGTTGAGGATGACGTCGGGGAGGTAGAGCGTGTCACCGGGGGCCACGGTCTTCGTGAGCGAGGTCGGGTTGGGGTTCGGCTGGCGCGGCAGCAGGAAGATCTGCACGTTGGCGTTCTGCGTCGCCGACGGGTTGTAGATCCAGACGTCGCCCCGCCACCAGGGCTGCACGCCGTTGACGGCCGCGCCCAGAGCGTGGCCGAGCGCCGGCAAGTACTGATCGGTTACGGGCACGGTCGCGAGCGCCGAGCCTGCGATGAGGGCTAGGCAAACAGCAGCGGTGACGGTCTTGGTCATGGCAACCCCCTATGTCCCGCAAATCGTAGCAGACAACGACTGATTCCCGGTCTGCACAATGCGGGCGGTTGATTGTACAGACTTCCGGCGCGGACGCGAGTTGACGTAGATCACATCGCGGTGCCCATGCTGGGCCCGCCCGGCGGCGCGAGGCCCCCACCTCGGACCTGAGCATTGGCGGGAAGAACAACTCAGGGGGCCGAGCTGCCGCTCGGGGGAGAAGGCGCGGAGCGGGATTCACTCCCGCGGAGCGCGGGGGGCTCGGGGGGCACTTTCGCGGCGGGGGAAGGTTCGGGGGGCCGCGAAGCCCCCCGGATTAGTAGATGGTGCCGAAGGCCGGACTCGAACCGGCATGGCTTGCGCCACACGCCCCTCAAACGTGCGCGTCTACCAATTCCGCCACTTCGGCACGAAGTCTCGACATGACCACGGCCCGCTCACTTCTTCTGCTGCGCCGGCGGCTGGGGAGCGTTCTGGGGCGAGCCCTGAGCCGGGGCTTGCCCGGCCGGTGCGGGTGCCTGACCGGTCGCCGGCGCCGGCGGCTTTGCCGGAGCGGGTGCAGTCGCCGCCGCCTTCCCCTTGATGCCCGCCGTCACGGACCGGCCGCGCCGGGCCGTGAGCACCGACAACCCGATGCACAGCGCCACGAAGAGAACGAACGACCCGGTGGTGAGCTTGTGCATGAGCGTCGTCGTGCCCCGCGGACCGAACGAGGCCTGTGAGGCCGCGCCGCCGAACGCCGCCGCAACGTCCGCCCCCTTCCCCTGCTGGAGAAGCACCACCAGGATCAGGAAGAAGCAGACGACGATGAACAGGATGACCAGAAGGGTATACACGGGAACCTCACTCCTCCGCCCCGCGGCCGCCGCCGGGAGCAGCGTGGATGATAGCGCAAAACCCTTCCGCGTCAAGGCTTGCTCCCCCCACCAGAGCGCCGTCCACGTCCGCTAGGGCGAGGAGCGCCGCGGCGTTGTCCGGCTTCACGCTCCCGCCGTAGAGGATCCTGAGCGCGCCCGCCGCCTCGGTGCCGAACAGCCCGGCGAACCTCCGCCGGAGCGCGGCGTGCGCCTCCTGGGCCTGCGTCGTCGTGGCCGTTCGCCCGGTTCCGATCGCCCACACCGGCTCGTACGCCACCGCGAGCCGGGCCGGGTCGAGCCCTGCGAGCGCCGCGCTCTGGCGTTCGAGGACCGTCATCGTGTCCCCCGCCTCGCGTTGCTCGAGCGTCTCGCCGAGACAGAAGACGACGTCGAGGCCGGCGCGCTGGGCGGCGAGCGCACGTGCGGCGGCGGTCTGATCGCTCTCGCCGAAGTACTGGCGGCGCTCAGAGTGGCCGACGATCACCCAGCGCGCGCCGAGCTCGGCGAGCATCGGCGCAGCGACCTCGCCGGTGAACGCCCCCTTCTCCTCCCAGTGGCAGTTCTGCGCTCCGACGGCGACCTCGGACCCGCTGGCGATGAGCAGGGCCGCCGGGAGAAGCGTAAAAGGAGGAAATATCACGACTTCCGGGTCCGAGCTCCGAACGCGCTCGACGAGCTTCTCGAGGTACGCGTGCACGGAGGAAACCGTGCCGTGCATCTTCCAGTTCGCGGCGATCAGCAGTCGGCGGGTCATGCGCCCTCTTCGAGGACCGCGACGCCGGGAAGGGTATCGCCCGCGAGGAACTCGAGCGACGCCCCCCCACCCGTCGAGACGTGCGAGAGCTTCGCCGCCACGCCGGCCTGCTGGACCGCGGCGACGCTGTCTCCGCCGCCCACCACGGTGAACGCGGATGCCGCGGCCATCGCCCGGGCGATCGCGAGGGTGCCCGCGCCGAACGCCGGCTTCTCGAACACCCCGGCCGGGCCGTTCCAGAACACCGTGCGCGCCTTGGCCACGATCGCACCGATCCGCTCGCGGGATGCCGGTCCGATGTCGAGGATCATGTCGTCCGCCCCCACCGCCGAGACGGGCACGGCACGACCCGGCGCGTCCGTCCCGGCGGCAACGACGGCGTCGGTCGGCAGCACGACCGTGGCGCCCCGCGCGGCCGCCGCCGCGAGGATCTCGCGTGCGGTGGAGACCAGGTCGGCCTCGACGAGCGACTTCCCCACCGCCACGCCCTGCGCCACCAGGAACGTGTTCGCCATCCCGCCCACGAGGACGATCGTGTCGACGCGCTGCGCGAGCGATCGGAGCGTCTCGAGCTTGCCGGAGATCTTAGCGCCGCCCACGATGGCAACGAACGGTCGCTCGGGGTTGTCCCGCACCTTCGTGAGCGCCGCGATCTCGCGCGCCATCAGAGGCCCTGCGGCGCGCTCCTCGAAAAGCTTCGCCACACCGGCGGTCGAGGCGTGCGCCCTGTGGGCGGTCCCGAAGGCGTCGTTGACGTATACGTCGGCGAGCTCGGCGAGCCGGGCGCAGAACGCCGGGTCGTTCTTCTCCTCGCCGGCATCGAACCGCAGGTTCTCGAGCAGGAGGACGTCACCCGGGCGGGCGGCGCCGACCGCGGTGACGGCCGCGCTCCCGACGGTCGCGGGGACGAAGCGCACGGGGCGGCCGGCGAGGCGCGCGAGCACAGGCGCGACGGGCGCCAGCGAGAGCGCCGGATCCGGCTTGCCCTTCGCGCGCCCGAGGTGGGAGCACGCGATCACGACGGCCCCGCGTTCCGCGAGCGCCTTCACGGTGGGGGCGGCCTCCCGGATGCGAGTCTCGTCCCCGACGTTGCCGTCCTTGAGGGGTACGTTGAGGTCCAGACGGAGCAGCACCCGTCGCCCCTCGACGTTGAGGGTGTCCATCGACCGCAGCGCCATGGGTTCCTCCCTACTTGGCGAACAGCTTGGCGACGTCGACGCAACGTGCCGCGTAGGCGTACTCGTTGTCGTACCACGAGAAGATCTTGGCGGTCTTCTCCCCGATCACGATCGTCGAGGGCAGATCGACGATCGACGACGCCGTGGTGCCGCGGAAGTCGATCGAGACCAGCGGCTCGTCGCTCACCGCGAGGATGCCCTTGAGGGCGCCGCCGGCCGCGGTGCGGAACGCCTGGTTCAGGGCGTCCACCGAGAGCGGCTTCTCCGCCGTGAACGTAAAGTCCACGAGCGAGACGTCCGAGGTGGGGACGCGCACCGCCACGCCGTCGAGCTTGCCCTTCAGCTGCGGGTACACCTCGGCCATCGCCTTCGCGGCCCCCGTGGACGTCGGGATCATCGACATCGCGGCGGCACGGGCGCGGCGCAGGTCCTTGTGGGGGAGGTCGAGGATCTTCTGGTCGTTCGTGTAGGCGTGCACGGTGGTCAGCAGCCCGTGCGCGATCCCGAAGTTCTCGAGCAGCACCTTGACCACCGGGGCGAGACAGTTGGTCGTGCACGAGCCGTTGGACACGATCTTGTGTTTGGAGGGATCCAGGATCGTGTGGTTGACCCCGTAGACGAGCGTGGCGTCCACCCCCTTGGCCGGCGCGGTGATGAGGACCCACTTCGCGCCCGCGTCGAGGTGGGCCTTGGCCTGCTCGCCCTTGGTGAACTTGCCGGTCCCCTCGAACACCAGGTCGATGCCGAGCGCCTTCCACGGGAGGTGCGAGGGCTCCTTCTCGGCGAGCACTTTGATCGCTCGACCGTCGACGGTGAACCCGTCGCCCGTGGCCTCGACCTTCGCGTCGAGCCTTCCGTGGACGGAATCGTACTTGAGAAGGTGCGCGAGAGTCGGGGCGTCAGTGATGTCGTTCACCGCGACGAACTCGAGGCCCCTGTCGTGCATGGCTTGCCGCAGGATCAGGCGTCCGATGCGACCGAATCCGTTGATGGCGACGCGAAGAGGCATACATCCTCCCTTCCGACCGGGGCAGTATAACGAGGCGCCCGGCGGAGCGGCAACGCCGTGCGGTACCATCGCACCCCATGGCGGAGCCGACCACGACGGTATCGGCGTTGCGCTGGCGGGATGGCCTCGAACTCCTCGACCAGCGTCTGCTCCCGCGCGACGAGCGGTGGATCCGCGTGGACGGGGCGGCGGCGGCCATCCGCGCCATCCGGACGCTCGCCGTTCGCGGGGCACCCGCGATCGGTCTGGCGGGGGCGTACGCCCTCGCCGCCGAGGCGCGTCGCAACCCCGACCGCAGCCACCTGCGACGAGCGGCGCGCCGGCTCGCCGCGGCCCGGCCGACCGGCGCGGACCTGGCGCAGGCGGTGGCGCGCGTCCTGGTGGCGATCGAGACCGCCGCCCCCGGCGAGCGCTTCGAGCGCGCCCTCGCGGCCGCTGAGGCCCTGCACGCCTCCGACGCCGCCGCCTGCCTGGCGATGGCGGCCCACGGCGCCGCGCTCTTCCCCGGCGAGAACGTCGCACTCCTGACGCACTGCAACGCGGGAGCGCTCGCGACCGGCGGCATCGGCTCCGCGCTCGGCGTCGTGCGGGCGGTGCACGCCGAGGGGAGGCTGGAGCGGCTGTACGCCTGCGAGGCGAGGCCCGTGCTGCAGGGTGCGCGTCTCACGGCGTGGGAGGCCGCACGCGACGGGATCCCGGTGACGCTGCTGCCCGACTCGGCCGCCGCGTCGCTGCTGGGGAGCGGAGCGGTGGCCGGCGTGGTGCTCGGGGCGGACCGCGTGGCGGCGGACGGCTCGATCGCGAACAAGGTCGGGACGTACTCCCTGGCGCTGGCCGCGGCCCGTCACGGGGTGCCGTTCGTCTCGGTCGCCCCGACGACGACGTTCGACCCTACCTGCGCCACGGGGGTGGAGATCCGGATCGAGCAGAGAAGCCCCAGCGAGGTCGTGACGGTCGGCCGACGTCTCGTCGCCCCGCCCGGCGTCGCGGTGTACAACCCCGCGTTCGACGTCACGCCGCCGGAGCTGATCACCGCGATCGTGTCGGAGCGCGGGGTCGCCCGCCCAGTGAACCCGGCGACCGTCCGGGAGATCGGCCCGTGAAGACGCTCGGCATCGAGACCTCCTGCGACGAGACCGCAGTCGCGGTACTCGAGGGCGAAGGACGCGTCCGCGTCAACCTGGTCTCGTCCCAGGTCGCGGCACACGCCCCGTACCTCGGCGTCGTTCCGGAGCTCGCGGCCCGTCACCACCTCGAGGCGCTCCCCCGCCTCCTGGCCGAAGCCGAGCGCAGGGCCGGGCTCGGCGACGTCGAGCTGGTGTCGGTGACGCGGGGGCCGGGGCTGATCGGCTCGCTCCTGGTCGGGACGTGCTTCGCCTCGGCGTACGCGTGGGCGCGCGGGCTCCCGCTCACGGGTGTGGATCACCTCGAGGGGCACCTCGTCTCGCCGTTCCTCGACCTCGACGGCGCGCCGGCGCGCGCGATCCCGGAGCCCGCGCTGACGCTCGTGGTCTCGGGCGGGCACTCCTCGTACTTCCTGCTCGAGGGAGGAGCGGCGCGCCCCCTCAACCGCACACGCGACGATGCCGCCGGCGAGGTGTTCGACAAGGTGGCGGCCGCCCTCGGTCTCGGCTACCCGGGAGGCCCGGTGGTGGACAGGCTCGCGGAGCTCGGGGACCCCACGGCGTTCGCGTTCACCCCGCCGAGGATCAAGGACCCGGCGGGTGCCCTCGACTTCTCGTTCTCGGGGCTGAAGACGATGGTGATCCGGGCGGCGCAGGGGGCGGCGCCGACGCCGCTGCCCGACCCGAGCCGCCCCCCGCAGGCGATCCTCGACCTGCTGGCCTCGTTCCGCGCCACCATCGTCGCGTGGCTGCTCGCGCCGCTGGACGAGCTCGCCGCCCGTCATCGCCCGCGGCTGGTCGCGGCCTCGGGAGGCGTCGCGGGCAACCGCGCCCTTCGCGCGAGTATGACCGCATGGGGGCACGACCACGCCACCGAGGTCGTGATCCCTCCGGTGGCGCTCACGACCGACAACGCGGCGATGATCGCCCGGGCCGGCCAGCTCCGGGCGAGGCGCGGCGTGGTCGACGATCCCCGCGCCCTCGTCGCCTACCCCCGTGCGCCGTGGAAGGCGGCGGGGGGGCCCGCCGGGAAGCCGGTGTTCCCGAAGCTCTAAGGTCTCCTGCAACCGCAGCGCCGCCCGTGCGTACCACTCCGGGAGACCCCCGCCTGCCCACGGAGGAGACGATGGCTGAGACGACGATGAACCGGAAGGAGCTTCTCGCGTCGGCCGGGCGGTACGGGCTGACGTCGTGCCTGTGCGCTCTCGGCGCGACCCGGCTTCTGGCCGACGAGGGTGCGGACACCGCGCCGGGCGCGGCCACCGCGGCGCACGCGGTCAAGCGCATGGAGTTCTCCGACGCGTGGGTGCGCCGCTTCATGAGCGTGCTCGACGAGACGCTCGATCCCGCGGCCCGCACGAAGGTGATGGCGGCCAACGGAAGGGCGTGCCTCCGCGAGTGGCTTGCGTCCGAGGGGCGGAAGGTCACGCCCGTGCCGTTCGAGACGTGGGCGGCGAAGGTGAGGGAGAACCCGCCGAACGCCTCGCTGCGGGTGGACGGAAACGTGATCTACTTCGAGTACACATCGAGCGCCGAGACCGGCGGCGCCTCCCCGGAGAGCGTGTGCCTGTGCCCGATGGTGGAGTCCAAGCCCGCGGGGCTGTCGCGAACGTACTGCCAGTGCTCGGTGGGGTACGTCAAGGAGATGCACGAGCGGAAGTTCGGGCGGCCGGTACAGGTGGAGCTGCTGGACTCCGTGCTGTACGGCGGGAAGCGCTGCAGGTTCAAGATCACGGTGGGGTGAGACGGGAAGAAGGTAGACCATAGACGGGAGAGGAAGCGCACACGGCGTCCTTCGTCGTCCCTCTTCCTTCTCCCCTCTGGCGTCTTCACTCAACCGGGTCCTCGAGCGTCCAAGCCCGCCGATCTTCGTGTAGAATCTGCAGTTCGCCGCTCGGCACGCGAGCTCGGGGAGCCAGGTGGACCAGCCCCACATTCGCAACTTCTGCATCATCGCCCACATCGACCACGGGAAGTCGACGCTGGCGGACCGCCTGCTCGAGCTCACCGGGGCGCTCTCGGCGCGCGAGATGATGGCGCAGGTGCTCGACTCGATGGACCTGGAGCGCGAGCGCGGGATCACGATCAAGGCACACACCGTCACGTTGAGGTACACGGCGCGGAACGGCGAGCCGTACGTTCTCAACCTGATCGACACCCCCGGCCACGTCGACTTCTCGTACGAGGTGTCGCGCTCGCTCGCGGCGTGCGAGGGTGCCCTGCTGGTGGTGGACGCGTCGCAAGGGGTCGAGGCACAGACGCTCGCGAACGCGTACCTGGCGGTCGAGCAGGGGCTCGAGCTGGTCCCGGTCCTCAACAAGGTGGACCTCCCGTCGGCCGAGCCGGAGCGCGTACGCGAGCAGATCGAGCAGGTCGTCGGGCTCGACGCCTCGGCCTCGCTCGCGATCTCCGCGAAGACCGGGATGGGGGTTCCGGAGGTTCTGGAGGCGCTCGTCGAGCGGGTGCCGTCGCCGCGCGGCGACGCGGGTGCGCCGCTCCGGGCCCTGGTGTTCGACGCGGCGTACGACCCGTACAAGGGCGTTCGATGTCTCGTGCGGGTCGTAGACGGCGAACTCGGGACCGGCCAGCCGATCCGGTTCATGGGCGTGGGCCGGGAGGCCACCGTGGAGGAGCTCGGGATCTTCACCCCTCGCGCGGAGCCCGTGGAGCTTCTGCACGCGGGCGAGGTGGGGTATCTCTACGCGGGCCTCAAGGACCTTCGGCTGGTTCGGGTCGGCGACACCGTGACCGAGAGCGGGCAGCCCGCCGGCGAGGCGCTGCCCGGGTTTCTCGAGGCCAAGCCGATGGTGTTCGCGGGGCTGTACCCGGTCGACTCGTCGGCGTTCGGCGAGCTGCGGGAAGCGCTCGAGAAGCTCTCGCTCAACGACTCGGCGTTCACGTACCAGCCGGATTCCTCGCAGGCGCTCGGGTTCGGGTTCCGGTGCGGGTTCCTCGGCCTGCTGCACATGGAGATCGTGCAGGAGCGGCTCGAGCGCGAGTTCAACCTTGAGCTGATCACCACCGCTCCCGGCGTCGCGTACCGGGTGCTGACGACGGCGGGCGAGGTCGTCGAGGTGAGCAACCCGGCCCAGCTTCCCGACCCGGGAATCATCGAGACGATCGAGGAGCCGATCATCAACGCAACGATCCTCACCCCGGACACCCACCTTGGCGGGATCCTGAAGCTCGTCCAGGAGCGGCGCGGCGAGCAGGTCAAGCTCGAGTACCTGTCGCGCGGCCGCGTCCTGCTGGAGTACCGCCTTCCGCTCGCGGAAGTGGTTCTGGACTTTTATGATAAGTTGAAGTCCGTGTCGCGCGGGTACGCCTCTCTCGATTACCACTTCGCAGGGTACCGCGAGGGCGACTTGGTCAAGCTCGACCTGCTCGTCAACGGCGAGCCGATCGACGCCCTCGCCCTCATCGTGCACCGGTCGAGCGCGTACCTAAAGGCGCGCTCGCTCGCGGCCAAGCTCAAGGAGATGATCCCGCGCCAGCTGTTCGAGGTCGTGATCCAGGCCTCGATCCACAACCGGGTGATCGCGCGTGAGGCGGTCAAGGCACTGCGCAAGAACGTGCTCGCCAAGTGTTACGGCGGCGACATCACGCGCAAGCGCAAGCTCCTGGAGAAGCAGAAGGAAGGGAAGAAGCGCCTGAAGCGGTTGGGGAAGGTGGAGATCCCGCAGGAGGCATTCCTCGCGGTCCTCAAGGTGGAGACATGAGCAAGGGACACGTGTTCCGGGAGTACTACGAGGCGATCCTGGTGGCCGTGATCTTCACGCTGTTCGCGCGCACGTTCGTGGCGCAGGCGTTCAAGATCCCGACCGGGTCGATGGAGGACAACCTGCTAGTCGGCGACCACCTGTTCGTCAACAAGTTCATCTACGCGTCGCACTGGGACACCCCGCTCCACCGCCTCATGCCGTACCGCGACATCCGCCGCGGCGACGTCGTGGTGTTCAAGTACCCGCAGGAGCCGGACCGCGACTTCATCAAGCGCGCCGTGGCCATCCCCGGCGACACCCTCGAGATCCGCGACAAGGTGCTGTTCGTGAATGGCAAGGAAGAGGTGAACCCGCACCTCGTCCACAAGGACCCGGTCGTGTTCCCGAACAGCCAGTTCGTCTCCGACCAGGCGCGGCGCCGGGATCAGTTCGGTCCGTTCACCGTTCCTCCCGGTTCGGTGTTCTGCATGGGCGACAACCGCGACAACTCGTACGACTCGCGGTTCTGGGGGCCGGTCCCGCGCGACTACTTCAAGGGGCGGGCGCTGTTCATCTACTGGTCGTACGAGGCGGAGCCCAACTCGCACGAGTGGCGGGGGTGGAACGACCGCCTGCGCCAGCTGTTCTCGGTCGGCCTGCACTTCTTCACCCGCACGCGGTGGAACCGCTCGTTCTCCCTGGTGCACTGAAGCCCGCCGCCGGCCGCCTCGGGCTCCCGACCGGCGACCTGTTCCCCGGGCGATCTCGAGGAGAGGCCTCCGTGGTCCGCTCGTGTCCGTCGGGGTCCCGGGATACAATGTGCTGGCGCAACCAGCGGGAGGTCGCGATGGAGCGTTGGCGTGAGCGGGGGAGCAACAACATCGGCTGCATCCTCGGCCTGGTGTTGGTGATCGTCGTCGTCTTCATCGGGGTCAAGGCGGTCCCGACCCGTCTCTCCGTCGCCGAGCTGCAGGACTTCTGCGAGCGCGAAGCCGAGCAGGCGTCGCTGCCGCGCTTCGGCGACGAGAAGATCGCAGAGGCGGTGTTCAACAAGGCGATCGAGGAGCACCTCCCGGTCAAGAAGGAAGACATCAAAGTCTGGCGCGACCAGGCCCAGGTGCACATCGAGGTCAAGTACAGGGTCGTGATCGACTTCCTGGTGTACCAGTACAACTGGGACGTCGTGCACCAAGTCGACCGCACGCTGTTCTGACGCCCGAGAGGGCTGCAGCACTCGGCCGGGCGTCTCCCCGGCTCCGGACGATGTGAGGGAACGTTGGCGCGCGAGGAGGACGCTCGCATGAAGCGGCAACTGCTGGCAACCAAGCCGTTGGCCCTGCTGCTGGAGGAGATGAAGGGCGAGAACCGTCTCCGGCGCATCCTCGGACCGATCCAGCTCACCAGCCTCGGCGTCGGGGCGATCATCGGCACCGGCATCTTCGTCCTCACCGGAAAGGCCGCCCACGACAACGCGGGACCGGCGCTGATCCTCTCGTTCGTGGTCTCCGGCATCGCGTGCGTCTTCGCGGCGCTCTGCTACGCGGAGTTCGCCTCGATGGTACCGGTCGCCGGGTCCGCGTACACGTACGCCTACGCGACGATGGGCGAGCTGTTCGCGTGGATCATCGGGTGGGACCTCGTGCTCGAGTACACAGTCGTCTCGGCGACGGTCGCGCACGGGTGGTCGCACTACTTCCAGGATTTCATAGGCATCTTCGGATACCACGTCCCACACGCCATGACACGGGCGCCGTTCGACTACGACCCCGGCGTCGGGCGGATCATCTCGACCGGGACGACGCTAGATCTGCCGGCGATCGTGATCACCGTGATCCTGAGCGCGATCCTCGTGAAGGGGATCAGAGAGAGCGCATCGTTCAACGCCACCATGGTCGGAATCAAGCTCGTGATCGTGTTCTTCGTGATCGTCGTGGGAGCGTTCTACGTCAACACGGCAAACTGGCACCCGTTCGCGCCGTTCGGGCTGAGCGGCATCTCGATCTTTGGAAAGACCGTGCTCGGGCAGTCGGACGCCGGCGGGCAGCCGCTCGGCATGCTCGCGGGCGCCGCCATCATCTTCTTCGCGTACATCGGCTTCGACTCGGTCTCCACACACGCCGAGGAGGCCCGCCACCCGCACCGTGACGTGCCGATCGGGATCATCTCCTCGCTGCTGGTGTGCACGGTGCTGTACATCGCAGTGTCGGCGATCCTGACGGGGATGGTTCCCTACGACCGGATCGACATCGACGCGCCGGTCTCCAACGCGTTCAAGCAGGTCGGCCTTCCCTGGGCGCAGTTCCTCGTGTCCCTCGGCGCGCTGACGGGGATCACCTCGGTGCTGCTGGTCATGATGCTCTCCCAGCCCAGGGTGCTGCTCGCGATCGCGCGCGACGGGCTGCTTCCCCCCAGCATCTTCGGCGCGGTGCACCCGAAGTTCCGCACGCCGTGGAAGTCGACGATCCTCACCGGCATCGTGGTCGCGATCCTCGGCGCGTTCCTGCCGCTGCGGATCCTGGCGGAACTCACCAACATCGGGACGCTCCTCGCATTCGTGATCGTCTGCATCTCGGTCCTCATCATGCGGTACACGAACCCGCACGCCGAACGCCCGTTCAAGGCGCCGTTCGGCATCGTCGTGCCGATCCTGGGGATCGTGTTCTGCCTCCTGCTGATGTTCTCGCTGCCCGGCCAGAACTGGCTGCGCCTCTTCGTCTGGCTGGTGATCGGGTTCGTGATCTACTTCGGCTACGGGCGCCACAACAGCGTCCTCGCGCGCCAGCGCGCGGCCGGCGTCGGCGCCGACGTGCCGGTGCCGGTGGCCGCCGACCCGCCCGACGCTCCAGCGGAGCGGTGAAGGCGGGCGCTCCGTCGCGCGCACACCTCGACCGCCCGTCGGGCGCGGGTGGAAGGACTTTACAGCACTAGGAGTTCCGTGTTAGCGTTCGCGTCCGCGGCTGGCCCGTTCGTCTAGAGGTTAGGACGCTGGCCTCTCACGCCGGAAGCAGGGGTTCGATTCCCCTACGGGCCGCCATCTCAGCTCACAGCTCTCCCCCGATCCGCCGCCCAGCCGACAGCCTACAGCTCAAGATCGAGCCCTGCGCGGAGCGAGCCTGGCGTGCCTGCTGTCAGCTGTCGGCTGTGAGCTGTCGGCTGTTGCTAGACTCCACGCATGCCCACCTACCGTCTCCTCGTCGAGTACGAGGGGACGAAGTTCGCCGGATGGCAGGCACAGGCCTCGGGGCGGACGGTGCAGGGCGTGCTGCTCGAGGTGTTGCGGGGGCTGACCGGCGAGCGCGGGATCGACCTGCAGGGCGCAGGGCGGACCGACGCCGGCGTGCACGCGCTCGGACAGGTCGCCTCGCTCCGCTGCCGCGGCACGCTCGACCCCGGCGGGGTGCTGCGCTCCCTCGAGCGCGAGCTGCCGGCCGACCTTGCGGTGCTCGACCTGCGCCGGGCGCCCAGAGGGTTCCACGCCCGCCACGACGCGACGGGGCGTGCGTACCGGTACCAGATCGCGACGCGCCGGTCGGCGTTCGGCAAGCGCTCCTCGTGGTGGGTCCCGGAGGAGCTCGACCTCGCCGCCATGCAGCAGGCAGCCTCGGCGTTCGCGGGGCGCCACGACTTCCGCGCGTTCGCGCGCAGGCCGCGCGAGGCGGAGAGCACGATCGTCGAGGTGGAGACGTGCGTCGTGGCGGCCACGCTGGGGTGCGTGCTCGCCCGCGTCGTCGCGAGCCACTTTGTGTGGAACCAGGTCCGCAGGATGGTGGGCGCGCTGGTGACCGTGGGTCGGGGCGAGGCGCGGCCCGCGGATGTCGACGCGTGGCTCTCGGGCTCCCGGCCGCCGCCGCTCACCGCGCCGGCGGCGGGGTTGTTCCTCGAGGCCGTGCGATACGGGGAGGAACCGTTCGTGTTGCCGCCGCTCGTGCCGGTAGGCCTCCCGCCTCGTTTCCGGTAGGCGAAGAGGTCGGCTGGTGCTACGCTAGGGGACCGCGGAGGCCTGATGGCGTTTGATCTGGTGAAGCTCCTCACGGACGTGTTCGATCCGCAGGCCGGTGAGGTCGTCACGGTTGCGTGCGACCTGCCGGCCTCGCTCGGACAGGACACGCCCGCGTGGCAGGAGCGGAGGGCGATGGCGGGAGAGTGGCACCGGGCGTTCGTCGCCCTCGGGCGCGGGCGCGGCTTCACGACGCGACCCCTGCTCACGTACCAGGCCACGGGAGCCAACAACTCGGATCTCCCCAAGTCGGGCTCGATGGCAGGGCAGACCGTCGCTCTCCAGGAGACCCTCCTGCAGGGCACGCTCGCGGTGTTCCTCACCGAGTACTCCGCCACCGCTCCGCTCGATGCCCTCGCCAAGACCAAGGACGACTTCCGTGCGGCGTCGATGCCGGGCGCCGAGCGGCGGATGGAGCGAACCGCGCTGTCCGCCGACTACAAGGAGGTGGCGAGGCGGTGCAGGATCCTCGAGACGGCGCTCAAGGGCGCCCTCTCGCTCGAGGTCGCGTTTTCGACCGGGCACCGGTGCGTCTTCGACCTCCGGTTCAGAAAGCCCGAGGTCGACGACGGCGTCCTCCCCCGCTTCAAGCCCGGGGATCGGGTGATCAACCTGCCCTCGGGGGAGACGTTCATCGTGCCGTACGAGGGGGAGCAGGCCGGCAGCCGCTCGCAGACGGCCGGGATGATCCCCGTCCGCCAGGGCCAGGAGCTGATGACGTTTGCCGTCGAGGAGAACCGCATCGTCAAGGTCGAGGGGAACGGCCCCGCGGCTCGCGCGATGCGGGCATTCTTCGCGGCCGACCCCGCTCGCACGAACGTCGCCGAGGTCGCGTTCGGCTGCAACGAGTGGGCCGAGGTGACCGGCAACGTGCTCGAGGACGAGAAGGCGGGGTTCCACTGGGCGTACGGGCGGTCCGACCATCTCGGCGGCGCCATCGGCGTCGCCAAGTTCGTCCAGCCCGAAACGGTGGTCCACCAGGACATCGTGTACGCCAAGGGGAACCCGATTCAGGTCGCCGAAGCGGCCGCGATTTGGGCGGACGGCGGCCGGACCCGCATCCTCCGCAACGGTGCGTACGTCGTCTTCTGAGTCCTGCTGACGCCCGACCGGCCGGCAGTTCCCCGGAGCTCCCTACGCCTGCGGTTGCCGGTTGAGGACCGAGCGCGCGCGGCCGTAGCACAGGTAGATCGTGAGGCCGGCCGCCAGCCAGACGGCGAACCTGATCCAGGTGATGAGCGGGAGGCCCGCCGCGAGGAACAGGCACGCGCCCACCGCCACGATCGGCAGCCACGGCACCAGGGGGACGCGGAACGGGCGCTTCGCCTCCGGGTGCGTCCGGCGCAGCACGATGACGCCGGCCGAGACGAGAGCGAACGCGAACAGCGTGCCGATGTTGGTCAGGTCGACCATCTCCTCGATGTTCGCGAAGCTCGCGAACGCCGCGACCAGCACGCCGGTGAGGATCGTCGTGACGTGCGGCGTCCGGTACTTCGGGTGGACGCGGGCGAACGCCTTCGGAAGCAATCCGTCGCGCGCCATCGAGAAGAAGATCCTCGGCTGGCCCAGCTGGAACACCAGAAGCACCGCCGTGTGAGCCGCGACCGATCCAACGGCGACGATCCCGGAGGCCCACGCCAGGTTGTAGCGGTTCATCGCGACAGTGAGCGGCTCCGCCGTGTGCAAGTCGAACCACGGCACCATGCCGGTGACCACGGCGGCGACCGCGATGTAGATCACCGTCGAGATGATGAGCGAGCCGATGATCCCGCGCGGGAGGTCGCGGCCGGGGTTCCTCGTCTCCTCCGCCGCGGTCGACACCGCGTCGAACCCGATGTACGCGAAGAACACGATCGCCGCGCCCGCCCAGACGCCGTGCCACCCGTTCGGCATGAACGGCTTCCAGTTGGCGGGCTGGACGTACTTGAGCCCGACCACGACGAAGAACGCGAGCACCACGAGCTTCATGATCACCATGGTGGCGTTGAGGCGCGACGACTCCTTGACGCCGATGACCAGCACCCAGGTGATCAGCAGGACGATCGCCGCCGCCGGCAGGTTCATCATGATCGGCACGCCGCCGACGTGCGGCGCGGCCGCGACGATCGAGGGCGTCGCCAGGCCGGTGCGGAGGTCGGTCGTCAGCCAGGGAGGGAGCACGATCCCGACGCCGCGCAGCATCTCGCAGAAGTACCCCGACCACGAGATCGCCACCGCGACGTTCCCGACCGCGTACTCGATGATGAGGTCCCACCCTATGATCCACCCCGCGAGCTCGCCGAGCGTTGCGTAGGCGTACGTGTACGCCGACCCCGAGATCGGAACGAGCGCGGCGAGCTCGGCGTAGCAGAGCGCGGCCAGACCGCACACCGCCGCGGTGAGGACGAACGACAGGATGATCCCGGGGCCCGCCCCTGGCCGGGCGGGGTCACCCGCGGCGGCGGTGCCGACGGTGGCGAAGATCCCGGCGCCGATGATCGCGCCGATCCCGAGACCGATGAGGTCCCACATCCCGAGGGCTCGCTTCAAGCGCGTGGAGGCGCTCTCCTTGAGGAGGGCGTCCAACGGCTTGGTCCGCAGCAGGCTGGCCAGCACGCGGTTCATTCCGCGCAGGCTACCGGCGAATTCCCACCGGCGCAACCGCGCGCCTCGCGTGCGGGTCGGTTGCGCCGGTGCGGGAGTCGGATATACTTGCCGGCGGCGCAGGGCGCGCTGATAGCTCAATTGGATAGAGCATCTGACTACGGATCAGAAGGTTGGGGGTTCGAGTCCCTCTCGGCGCGCCAGTCAAGCTCCCGCCGTGCGGCCGAGTTCGCACGTCCCCATCTGACACTGCCGGGCCCGCCCCTCCTCGACCGCTCGTGGGGGGATCGGGATCGCCGTTCCCCACGATGCGTACCAGCCGCTGCGTGCACGCGCAGCGGCGTCACGAGGGGGAACGTGCACCCACCACGTCGGCAGCGCTGGGTGCGACTCGACACGGACGGGCTAGAACCCGTGTGACGCCGCCGCCACGCGAGGACCGACGCTCGCGCGGGGGTCGATGTTCCGCTCTCGCGACCCGGGGTACCATGAGCCATGCCCTCGCCCCCCGCGAAGATCGGCAAGTACGAGATCCTCGCGGAGCTCGGCCGCGGCGGGATGGGGACCGTGTACCGCGCGCGGGATCCGATCCTGGACCGGGTGGTCGCTCTCAAGACGATGCTCCTGGACGTCGCGAGCGAGCAGGGGATGCGGGAGCGGTTCCTTCGCGAGGCCCGCTCGGCGGCCCGCCTCCAGCATCCGAACATCGTCACGGTGTACGAGTTCGGGGAGGTCGAGGGCGCGCCGTTCATCGCGATGGAGCTGCTGGACGGGCACGACCTCACAGACGCGGTTAGGCAAGGCAGGCTTCCGGACCTCGACGCCAAGCTCGCGGTCGTCACCCAGATCTGCGACGGCCTCGGCCACGCCCACCGACACGGCGTGATCCACCGCGACGTCAAGCCCTCGAACATCTACGTGCTTCCGAGCGGCGCCGTCAAGATCATGGACTTCGGGATCGCGTGGATCGAGGGAGGCGTCACCACGACGCGCACCGGCGAGGTGCTGGGAACACCGGCGTACATGGCGCCGGAGCAGTTCGCCGGCCAGCCGATCGACCACCGCGTGGACATCTGGGCGGTGGGCGTCATCCTCTACGAACTGCTCACCGGTCGGCGTCCGTTCGACGCGCGCACGTTCGGCACGCTCATCTACCAGATCGTCCACACGCCTCACACGCCGGTCGATCCCCGCGCGTGCCGCGTGCCAGCCGCTCTCGCGAGCGTCGTCGAGAGGGCGCTCGCGAAGGACCCTCGGCAGCGCTTCCAGGACCTCGCCGCCATGGCGCGCGCCCTCCACGAGTTCTCGGGCGATCTCCGCACGGTGGCGTACCGCGAGGCCGACCTCGGGCTCGCGGGCGCTGCGGCCGTCGAACCCTCCCCCGAGTCGCCCGCCACCCCGTCCGCTGCTCGCGGCGCTCTCGTCCTCGAGGCCGCACCGTCCGCCACGGGGCCCGTTCCGCCGGCGCCGAGGCCCCCCACCACGGGCCGCGCCGTCTTCCTCGACGACGGCACGTTCGGAGAGGTCCGCAAGCAGCAGGTGGTTCTCCTCTCGCTCGACGACTCGATCCTCGTCGCAGGCGGGACCGACGGCTCGATCCACCTCTGGGACCTCGCCACGAGGAGCCGGATGATCACGCTCCGGAACCGCGTGCACCTCCGGACGGGGCACGGCTCGCTCACCACCTGTCTCGCATTCAACGAGGACGGGACGCTCCTCGCGTCCGGCCACCTCGACGGCGCCATCTACCTGTGGGAAGTCGCGACGGGCCTGGAGCTGAACGTCCGGCTCGGGCACGAGGGCGCGGTCGGCGGGCTCGCGTTCGCGCCCGGCGGTGCGGCGCTGATCTCGGGCGGCGCCGACGCGACGATCAAGTTCTGGGAGCTGCAGGCACTCAAGGCGGGCGATGCCCGGCGGACGATGCGCCGGCAGCCCGACGCCGTCACCTGCCTGGCGCTCGCGGGGATGGGGAGGCTCGTCGTCACGGGCCACGTGGGGCGCACGATCCGCGTGCACGAGATCGCGAGCCAGCGGCTGGTGGCGACGCTGCACGGCCATCGGGCGGCCCCGAGCGCCCTGGCCTCCCCGCCGATGGGAGACGTGGTCGCCAGCGGAGCCCGCGACGGGAGCGTCATCGTCCACCATCTCGAGACGCGCGAGCAGCGCGGGTTCCACCAGGTGCACGGCCGGGCCGTGACCGCCGTGACGTTCTTCCCGGGCGGGCAGCGCGTAGCGAGCGTGGCGATGGACAACACCGTCGTGATCTGGGACGTCAGCGAGTCGGGAGCACCGCTCACCGTGTCGGCGCCGGCGGGCGAGAGCTTCTCGGGCGTCTGCGTGACCTCCGACGGCCGCCGGCTGCTCGCCGCCAACGCGGACGGCCGGTTTCGCGTCTGGGTCGCTCCCGGTCAGCGGACCTCGGACCCCCGGGCGTGACGGTTCGGGTCCTCCGTCCGGCCCCCTGAGCCCCCGCCGCCGCGGCGCGTCCGGCCTCCGGGCCGTCCGCCGCCCGAGAGGTGGGGCCGGGTGCTTCGCGCCGGGTGCTCAGCGGCCGGAGCGACGCCGGCCGGCGGCGAGAGCGAGGATGAGGTCGGCGACGTGGTACGGCTTCTGGAAGAAGGTGACCCCGAACCTCCTGAGGTCGGCGAACTGTTCGGTGCCGGTGTACCCGCTCGCGAGTACGGCCATGAGGTCCGGTTGAACCCCCAGCATGTGCAGGAGCATCGCCCGGCCGCTCTCGCCCGGGAGCCCGTAGTCCGCCACGACGGCATCAAACGGCGTCCCGGCGGCGGCGAACTCGGCGATCGCCTCCTCGGCGGAGCCGGACGTCACGACCTCGGCGCCACTCTCGCGGAGGAGGAACGCCACGCCGTCGCGGATCAACACCTCGTCGTCGACCATCAGCACGCGCATGCCGTCGATCCGTGCCTCGTCCGGGCTCGGCGGAGCCGCCGGAGCGCGCAGCGCGTCCCGGATGACGGGGAGGCGGACCGTAAACGTGGCGCCTCGCCCCGGACCGTCGGACGCGGCGGTGACGGTCCCCTGCGCCTCCGACACGAGCCTGTGCACGAGCGGGAGGCCGAGCCCGGTCCCTCCCGCCAGGGGTTTGGTCGTGAAGAACGGGTCGAAGATCCTCCTGATCTCCGGTTCGGGGATCCCGACGCCGGTGTCGGTGACCGCGACCACCGCCCACTGAGTTCCGGCGGACGGCTCCGAGCTGGCGGCGAACCGCAGCACCCCGCCGTCGGGCATCGCGTCGCGCGCGTTGGTCGCGAGGTTGAGGAAGACGGAGTGGAGGGCGGCGGCCTCGAGGCCGACCCACCCCAGGGTCCCGTTCACCTCGAGCTCGACGAGGATGTTCTTGGGCAGGGAGCTGCGCAGGACGTCCACGACCTCGTGTAGGCACGGCGCGAGTTCGGCTCTGCCGACGAACCGCGTGTGCTGGTGCGAGAGCGCCAACATCCGGCGCGAGAGCTGACCCGCGCGGTCGACGGCGCTGCCGAGCAGCTCGACCGCAAGCGGATCGCTCGAGTCGGCACGCCGCAGCCTCTCGAGCGCCGGCACCATCCCCATGAGGATGTTGTTGAACTCGTGGGCGACGCCGCCCGCGAGCGTCCCGAGGCTGTCGAGGCGCACCTGTTGCGCCGCCCGTTCCGAGAGGAGCCGCTCCTCGGTGATGTCACGCAGGACGTGGATGAACTGGTTGGGATACCCCTCGACCTCGCGGACCGCACACTGGATCCAGCGCGGTCCGCGCTCGGCCTCGATCAGGCAGGTGACGCTGCCCTCGTGCGCGACCTGGGCGGTCCTGAGGGAACACTCGATCCCGTCCAGATTGGCGCCGAGGGCACACCCGCGCTCGAGACCGCACTGCGCCGGGCCGGCGCCACCAGGCCTGAGGGCTTCGTAGGAGTTGTTCGAGCGGACCACACGGCCGGAGCGGTCGAGCATGGCGATGCCCTCGCGCTGCGTGTTGAAGACGAGCTCGAGCTCGCGCCGTGCCTGTGCCGCCTCCTCGAGGAGCCGGGCGGACTCGACGACGAGAGCCGTCGCGTTTCCGAACTCCTCGAGGAGCGACGCGTCGGAATCGCCCCACTCCGGGACCGCCCGGCAGTAGTCGAGCCCGACGACCCAGGGCGTACCCTTGGCGACCGGCTTCGAGACGACCTGAGCGCACGCCTTGACGCGGTACCGTCGGTAGAACTCACGGCCCTCCTCGCCCAGTTCGGGGAACGGGTCGGCGAACAAGAGCGGCCGCCCCTCGCGCTTGAGGGTGTCGATCTGGGGCTGGAGGGCCTCGAGCGGAACGCTCTCGCCTGTCTGGATCACGCCGGGGAACTCGGGGTCCCACACCTCGGTGAGGCTGTGCTCCCCGGGGGCCGGCTCCGCGGTCGCGATCCAGGCACGCTCGGCGCCGAACGTGTCGCGCGCGAGGAGCGCCATCCGGCGAAGACGCTCGGGAAGCGGCAGGCCCGCGTCGGCACCGACCGCGAGTGCCTCGCGGATGAGCGCCTCCGACCGGCCGGACGGCAACCTGCCGGGCGCGGAGCTACCCTGCGGGTTTCCCACCGTTGTCCCCACGCTCGCCCCTCGAACCCTTCGCCGTAATGGTACCCCCCGGCGGGGTTCGGGGAGTCCAGGGATGCCGGCCCGTGGCGCCGCGACCCGAAACCGAGGGGGAGGGTGTCACCCCTCCCCCTGGGTCGATGACCGGTCCGCCCCCCCGGTGCCCGAGACGGCGGGTCGTGCGGGTCGGCTCAGAACGCGATCTTCACTCCCAGCTGAGCCTGCCGGGGATCACCGAGGCCGCTCTGCACCGTCCCGTCGAAGTTGAAGATCAGGTTGGTGGTCTCGGGGATCTTCAGGTTCTTGCTGTTGAAGAGGTTGAACACCTCCAGGATCGGGGTGATCTCGACGCCTCCCGTGTTGAACGGCCGAGAGATCCTGAAGTCGAGCGAGTTGAACGCGTTGTCCTTCCGGCCGGTGTTGCGCTGCACCACGCTCCCGTCCGGACAGATGCGGTCGGACGGACCCGCGACGAACGGGCTCTGGGACGGCGTGCCGTCGCACTTGAGCGACATCGGCTGGGGCGAGCGGTACGCGTACCGCACGTCGACGTCGAGCCCGGCAGGCGCCTTCCAGAGGAACATCCCGGTGACCCTGTGGCGCTGGTCGCGGTCGGAGTAGCCATATTCGGCTGCGAGGTCGGTGATCCTGGCGTAGCGGAGGGTGAACGGGTCGCGCTCGTTGTCGTCGTCCGACTTGTCGACCGAGTACGTGTAGAACACCTGGAACTGGTACTTGTCGGTGAACTTCTTGATGATGCCGAGCGTCGCGCCCCAGTAGTCGCTCTTCGCCGAGGAGGACGCGGTCCACAACGTGCCGATCCCGTTCGTGTGCCCCCCGCTCGCATCGGCCAGCCCGGTGCTCCAGTTCGCGCCGAGCAGCGGGTCGTTGAGGTTGAGGTAGCGGGTCAGGTGACGGGTCTTCGCCTGGTTGTACTTGAGCGACACCGCGAGGTCGCTCATGAGCTCGTGGTCCACGCCGATCGAGAACGAGGTCGTCCGCGGGTTCTCGAAGTTCCTGTCGAAGACGTAGACATCCGGATGATCGGGCGTTCCGACGGCCGACTGCGGGAGGAGGTCCGGGTACGCCGGCATCGTCAGGAACGGAGCCAGGAAGCTCGCCCGGAAGATCGACTGCCCGCGGCTTCCGTTGGTCGATCGGGCCGACGCCAGGTAGAGGCCTGGGATGCGCGCGTAGTAGACGCCGGCACTCGCGCGGACGACCGTCTTCCCGTCGTTGTTGGGGTCCCACGTGACGCCGAAGCGCGGCTGCCACATCTTCCGGTCGGACGGGATCTTGCCGTCGGACGGGAACGCCTGGCCGTTGACGGTCTTCCCGATGAACGGGGCGAAGAACACCTGGCTCGGCGGCGTGATCGGGTCGGGCTCGATCTCGGCCTCCCAGCGCAAGCCGAACTGGACCGTGAGGTTGGCGAGTGGTGTCCACTTGTCCTGGATGAACGCCGCCGGCTCGAACTGGTTGATCGACTGGGTCCCCGCCTCCTCGGCGGTGACGTCACCGACTCCCGCCTGCTGCAGGTACAGGAGGAGCGGGCCGACGATGCTGGCGCCCGCCGGGCACGTCGCGGTCTGCGACGTCGAGCCGTCCGAGCACTCGACGAAGTATGGGTTCCTCGCGTAGTTCAGGAACCCGTCGGTGGAGTCGAAGATGTAGCGCCCGTTCATGAAACCGCGGAACGTCTGGAAGGCGTTCACGTGGTTGTACTCGAACCCGATCTTGACCTCGTGCTGTCCGGCGACGACGGTGAAGTTGTCGTTGAACTGCACGCGGGTGTCGTAGTAGTCCACCGGGATGAAGAACGGCTCGCCGAACCGGTAGGAGTGGACGAAGTCGAACGCGGTGTCGGGAAGCGGCCGCGTCTCTCCCGTGATGTTCGGCCCGGGGTAGGGGCGAGGGCGATCCTCACGCGCGAACTGAAACCGGAACTCGTTGAGGAGCGAGTTGGAGAACGTCGAGATCAACGTCCCGGTGACAGCCTTCGACTTGTCCTTCTCGTCGGCGTTGGCGCTCCGGCCCCAGGAGTCGACGTCGAATGTGCCGTTGTTCTGATCGGAGTTCGTGTAGGTGGCGCGCAAGGTGGCGAGCTGGTCGGGGGTGATCAGCCAGTCGACCTTCGCGAGCCCGACCTCGGCGTTGTTGCCGTGCTTGATCGAGCCGTTCTCGTTCGGGCTCCCGAGCGACGCGAAGAAGTCGACGACCCGCTGCTCGATGCGGGTCGGGTCCGTCTGCTTGGTCGCGCTGCCGCGCTGCATGTCGGCGGACAGGAAGTAGAACACGGTGTCCTTCGAGACGGGACCTCCCAGCGTGAACCCGGCCTGGGTCTGGTCGAAGTCGTACTTCTTTCCGGTGCTCCCGTCGCGGTTCGTGGGAGGCGACGAGAGGCTCTGGTTCTTGAAGAACGTGTGCAGGCTGCCGTGGATGTCGTTGGTGCCGGACTTGGTCACGACGTTGACGAAGCCGGACGACGAGCGGCCGAACTCCGCGTTGGCGCCGTCAGTGACGACCACGACCTCCTTCACCGCGTCGAGGTTGAAGGTGAACGGCGGGCGCTGACCGCCGCGCTGCTCGCCGAAGAACGGGTTGTTGAAGTCGGCGCCGTCGACCGAGACGTTGTTGGCGATCCCCTTCTGGCCGTTGATCGTCATCTCGTCGCCGTCGGGCCCCTGGACGAGCGAGACGCTCGGCGTGAGCTTGGCGAAGTCGAGGAAGTTCCGGCCGTTGTTGGGGAGACTGGCCACCGCGAGCTGGTCGATCTGTGTCGAGCCCTCGGCCCTGGCGACCTCGATCACCGGGTTGGCGGCCGTCACCTTGACTTCCTGCGTCACGGCCGAGACCTTGAGCGTCAGGCTGAGCGTGATCGTCTGGCCGACCGCGAGGCTCAACCCGTCGCGGACGTACTTGGCGAACCCGGACAGGCTGGCGGTCACCTGGTACGGGCCCAGGGGGAGCAGGAGTCCCCTGAACCTTCCGTCGGGGCCGGTCGTCACCACCTTCTCGAAGTTGGTATCGGTGTTCCTGATCGTCACCGCCACACCGGGCAGAACGCCTCCGGACTCGTCCAGCACGGTGCCCTCGATGACGCCCGTTGTGGCCTGCGATTGGGCGAAAGCCCCAGGCGAGAAGCACAGGCCGAGACACAGGAAGACCACACCCGCGCACCACGATCGCCGCATACTCTCCTCCTTGTCGCCTCTCCTCACTGCTGAGTATTCGAGTACAGCCACCCTCTGATGAGACCGCGCACTTGACCCGAGAGTAGCGGGCGTCGGACGGTTGTCAAGACCACTCCAGTTGGCAGCGAGGTCCCGCGTCGGTCTCCGCTCCGGGCACCGGTCCGGCGCCCATGGGAGGCGTCTCCCCGGATGCCGAGGCGGGGCCTGGTTTTGGTTGCACAATGGGGGGCGGAGGGTGAATCGGCCGTGACCACGGTACGGGTCAAGGCGTGCTGCATCGCGAGTCTCGCGGAGGCGTGGGCGGCGATCGAGGAGGGCGTCGCCGCTGTGGGGTTGGTCTCAGAGATGCCGAGCGGCCCCGGGGTCATCTCGGAGGAGACAATCGCCGAGATCGCCGCCGGCCTCCCGCCGGCGGTGGGGTCGTTCCTCCTCACCTCGAAGCAGGACGCCCGAGCGATCGTCGCGCAGCAGAGGCGGTGTCGCGTGAACACCGTCCAGCTGTGCGACTCCGTCCGCTCCGAGGGCTACCGGGAGCTCCGGGAGGCGATGGCCGGCATCGCGCTCGTCCAGGTGGTCCACGTCCGTGATGAGGGCGCGCTCGAAGAAGCCGCCCGCGTGGCTTCCGACGTCGATGCCGTGCTGCTCGACTCGGGTGACCCCTCGGCGCCGATCAAGGAGCTCGGCGGCACCGGCCGCACCCACGACTGGGAGATCAGCCGCCGCATCCGCGACCGGGTCGGAGTCCCGGTGTTCCTGGCGGGTGGACTCGACGCGGTCAACGTGACGGACGCCATCCGCGTGGTGCGGCCGTTCGCGGTCGACGTGTGCTCCGGCATCCGTACCGGCGGGAAGCTGGACCGCGCGAAGCTCAGGGCGTTCGTGGACGCGGTGCGCGCCGCCGGAGCGTGATCCGCCGCAGCGACCAGCCCGGGTCGTCAGGCCCCATCTGCAGGGACGGCCGCCGCCCCAACTCCCGGATCAGAAGAGCCAACGCTTCTTGAAGTGGAGCGGCTGCTCGGGGCTCCCGAGCTGCGACGTGTGACCCGCGTAATCCATCGCCACCACGTAGAGCTCCACGGTCTTGTTGCCGTGGAACTCCGGCGTGATATCGACCGTGTACTCGTCGTCGCCTCCAGCGCGCGCCGGCAGCGCCTGGTAGTCGGCCGCCCCCTCCTGGCGGGCCATCACCGTCACGCTCTTCACCCGGTAGTCGTCGGTGACAATGACCGAGACCGTGAACGGCTTGCCCTTCGAGTAGTCCATCTTCGACCCGGGCTTCAGGCGGGCCGATGGAGGCGCCTTGTCGAGCTCCGAGAGCAGCGCCTCGAGGCGGTGGCGGGCGGCGGCGAAACGCTCCTGCCAGCGCGGCTCCGGGGTGACCTGAGCGAGCGCCTCGAGGCCCTTCTCGGGCCGGCGCTCCTTCTCCGCCGCATCGGCGGTCGCGAGGACCGCGGCGAGGCGCTGATCGACGTCGCGAGCTGCGCGCACCCCGGCCAGGCGTGCGTCGAGACCGGGCCGATCGGTCCAGGCATGCTGGAGCCCCTGCAGCTTGGCGAGCGCAGCGTCGGTCTGGCCCTTGTGGAGCAGGGCGTCCGACTCCGCCTCGAGCGCGGCGGCGGCGGCGTCCCGCGCCTGCTGAGCCGGGCGGTTCGAGGAAACCAGGGAGAGCAGGGCACCGGCGCGCTCGACGACCGCCTGGGGATCCTTGCTCTTCACCGCCTTCGCCAGCGCCGAGTCGGCCTCCACCGCGCGGCGGGCCACCTCGAGGCGACGAGCTCCGTCGGGCGACGCGCCGATCGCGGCGCGCTCCTCGTTCGAGAGCCCCGCCAGCATCGTGCGGATCCGGTCGACGTTCCCGGCCGTGAGCGCCCTCTCGAGGTCGGCCGGCGTGACCTCGCTCTTCGCGGGCGCCGTGGCCTGCGCCGCCGCCTGCGCCGCGGGTTCGGCCGTCGGCTGCGGCTCCGGCGCGGCGGCGGTCGGAACGGGCGTGGCGACCGCAGCCGCACGGGGCTTCACGAGCCCCTTGCCCACGATCAAAGCGAGAACGACGATCACCACGCCAGCGCCCGACCCGACCCACAGCCACGGGGGCTGCTTCCCCCTCTGTTTGCGCGCGGGTGCGGGCTTGGGGGGTCCGGGTTCTCCGGCAGCCGGCGCTGCGGCGGCCGGCTGCACGGGTGCGGCGGGAGGAGGTGCAGCGACCGGCGTCTTCCTGAGGTCCTCGGGGAGGATCAATGTCGGCTGCGTCCCGTGCGGCGAGGGGACGGCCTGGCCCGCGTCGGGCTTCCCCGCCGTGCTCGTCACCGCCTTACCGTCTGCGGGGAACAGCAGCGTGGGGGCGGTCGACCGGGAGTCCTGCGACTCGGCGAGCGAGATCGGCTGCGGTGTGGACGCCATCCCGAACTGCGCGTTGATGTGCTCCTGGGTGCTGCCGGGCTGCGGGA